>JAHDBU010000065.1 GCA_020630275.1 Hellea sp. | reverse complement strand
GCGCCGCAATTTCAGGGATTGTGTCTGTGATCAGATAGTGATGTTCCATGGGCTGAACGGGAATCTGCAGGCCAGACATATGTCCTAACTCCCTCGCCCAAAGCCCGGCCGCATTGACGATCATGTCCGCATGAACCGTCCCGTTCTTCGTGACGACATCCCAGGTCCCGTCCGGACGCTGAACCGTTTCTATGACGGGCGTATGAGTAAAAAACTCGGCCCCATAATGTTTGGCCGATTTGGCATAGGCATATGTGACGCCGGACGGATCAACATCACCGTCCAGCGGATCCCAAAGGGCCGCAACATAATGCTTCGGGTCAATGAGTGGGTGGCGTTCGGCAGCTTCTTTGACCGAAATAAATTCCTGATCCAGCCCCATATAACGGGCCTTGGACCGTTCGCGTTTCAAATAGTCATACCAGACCTGATTGGAGGCCAGATAAAAGCCCCCGGTCTTGTGCAGCCCTACAGAATGTCCTGACGTTTTCTCAATCTCGTCATACAGATTAATCGTGTAGCCCTGAAGGCGGGAAATATTGGGATCGGATGAGATCGTATGAATTTGACCGGCCGCATGCCAACTGGACCCAGAAGTCAGCTCATCGCGTTCTAACAGGATCACATCTTTCCAGCCGAATTTCGCCAAATGGAACAGTATAGAGCAGCCCACAACGCCGCCGCCGATCACGCATACTCTGGTATGTTTGGGTAAAGTCTTTTTTGATATTGGGGCCATCAATACCACCGCTCTTCAATATCCATTTTACGCCGGGCCATAAAATCCAAAAGCGCGCCGTCTATATCCGGATCCAGCTCAGGCTTGACGTCTTCATAATCTTTCAAGAGTTGGTTCCAGCGCTCGAAAGCTCGGCGTTCCGTGTCCTTAGAACCGTCCTCTTCCCACTGCTCAAAGCTTTTGCTGTCTGACATAGTGGCGTCATAATAGGCCGTTTCATAATTTGTCATTGTATGAGCGGAGCCTAGGAAATGACCACCCGGTTCGACATCATCATAGGCCGACTTACCCAGATTATTGTCATCCATGGGCAGGCCGCGCAGCATGACCTCATAGCCCCCTAACCTGTCCGCATCGATAATCAGTTTTTCATAACCCGCGCACAATCCGCCTTCGAGCCAGCCTGCCGCGTGTAACACCAGATTGGCCCCGCCAAGCACAGTTGAAAGCATAGAGTCCGCACTTTCGGCGGCAGCCTGCGCGTCAGAGACCTTGGACGCCGTCAGCGAGCCACCGCACCTCATAGGCACGCCTAGACGTCGGGCCAACTGACCAATCACCAGATTGGACATGACAGGTTCTGGCGTTCCGAAAGTTGGCGCACCGGATTTTAAACTCATAGACGATAGGAAATTCCCCAAAACGAAAGGCGCACCGGGTCGAACCAATTGCGAAAACGCCCCGCACATCATAGCCTCGGCAAAAGCTTGCGCAATAGACGCCGCCGTAGTTACCGGGCCCATAGCACCGCCTAGAATAAATGGTGCGACCACAATACCCTGATTGGCGCCGCAATAGACCTGAATGGCTTCGGTGACGACACGGTCTACCAGCAAAGGCGAGTTGGTGTTCACATTGCCCATAATCACGCAGTTCTTGTCCATGAAGTCTTTACCGTAAAGAAGCCGCGCCATATCCACACTGTCCTGTGCGCGCGATTTCTCGGTAATGGCCCCAAAAAACGGCTTATCGGAGTATTTCATATGGGCGTAACAAATATCCAAGTGCCGATGGGTAACCGGGATATCGCAAGGTTCGCAAGGCACATGCCCGCCATGATGCAAGCTTGGCAGCATATAGGTCAATTTGACAAAGTTTTGCAGGTCTTCAATCGTTCCGTAGCGCCGTCCCTTTTCTAGGTCGCGGACAAAAGGCGGGCCGTAAACGGTGACGAATATGACGTTTTTCCCGCCGATTTTCACTGACCGTGCCGGATTTCGAGAATGCTGGATAAACTCGGTCGGAGCCGTTTGGCAGAGCTCACGGATCATGCCTTTGGGAGCGCGGACCCGCGTGCCATCTACGTTTGCCCCAGCTTTCTTCCATATCTCAAGCGCGACCGGGTCTTCGCGAAACTCCAGACCCACTTCCTGAATGATCCAATCGGCCTGGTCTTCCAGCCGGACGATGTTCTCCTCACTCAAAAACTCATAAAATGGAATTTCGCGTTTGATATAGGCCGGTGAGGCTACACTCTTGCGGGTCCCACCGCTACGAGATGATCGACGACGTGAGCGACGTTCCGACATAAATTCCCCATAGATTGTGGACCAGCTTTGCCATGGAATTTAGAGGGGGTCACGTCCTGATTGCCCGCCATAAGTTATTGGGACTTCCGCGATAAAATTCGCTTATGCTGAATTTTTGATTTTCAGTTTTGTAGATCTTGGGCAATAGGGATTTAACAAAACGCGTGCATGGAGGCTTTTATGACCGCGACAATGACAGAAATCTCAAGAGATAGTGCGTCAGGCGGCATTAATTTTTCTGGTAAAGTATTACACCCTCTTTGGCTCCGTGAGCGTGTGGTGGAAGCCGAAGCTTTTGATCACATTAGTCACCAAAGACTATATGAACCTGCCGAGCTCGACCCCGGCCTCAAGGTTAAAATAGCAAGTCTGGGCGAGAACGGCCGTAATCTGTCAGTCGCTTTTTCGGATGGGTATGAAGCGGTTTTTGACTTGGATATTTTAGCCCGAGAAATTGGGCTCAGTGACAATCCTGAAACCATTCCCTTACCCAAAGGCTGGCGATCAGACCTGGAATTCAAACGGTTTGACTGGAACAAACTTGACGACCCCGCCGAAATGAAAGCGTTGCTGACGGCTTATTTTAAAAATGCGTTCTGCATCATGGATAATACACCGACAGACCGCGATAGTCTTAAACAACATGCCCGGCGTTTTGGTTTTGTCAGGGTCACAAATTTTGGGGAGCTCTTCAACGTTGAGACAAAACCAGCCGCCACAGACTTGGCTTATACAGATTTAGCCTTAGCGTCTCACACGGATAATCCTTACCGCTGGCCCGTGCCCAGCATCCAGTATCTGCATTGCCTCGCCAATGAAGTGTCCGGCGGACTGTCAACCTTGGTCGACGGCATGGCTGTTGCCGAAGCTCTAGCGGATGAAAACCAAGATTGGGCTGATATACTCGAGGCGGTTCCAGTGCGGTTTCGGTATGACGGCCCGACGGGCATATACGAAGATACGGCGCCCTTGATAGCCCGGGATTATCGCGGCTTTGTCAATCATATAAGATTCAGCCCAAGACTGGACTTCGTTCCAGCTTTGGATCCCGAAACTTTGACTGTTTTTTACGCAGCCCGGCGGCGCATGCATCAATTGGCCAATGATTTAGCGTTTCAAATCCAATTTCCGTTTCGGCCTGGGACTCTCCTGATGATGAATAATTACAGGCTTTTTCATGGTCGAACTGCCTTTAATGGCAAACAGGGATATCGCCACTTACAAGGATGTTATATAGATCATGATGGCCCCCAGTGTCTTTACCGAACGCTCGTCAATGGTAGCAAAGACACTTATATAAAGCGAGAAGAGTCATGAAGACAGTTTCATTCACCAAAATGTCCGATGGCACAGAAGCGGATTATGCCTTCCTTGCAGAGCATGAGGCCGAATATGCCAAACAGCTACCAAACCGCATTATGAAGGCCCTTGAAGGTCTTCGCGACTCTTTGGCGGGTTATAAAATCGACCGCTTGGAACACAGTCTGCAATCGGCGACGCGCGCCGAAAAAGACGGCGCTGATGTGGACTGGATTGTTTCTGCTCTCATTCATGATCTCGGTGATGACCTGGCTCCGTTTAATCATGACAGCCTGGCCGCCAATATTATCCGGCCCTATGTGCGAGAGGAATGCTCCTGGGTTGTGCAGCACCACGGTATATTCCAATATAAATATTATGCCGATAAAGTTGGCCTCGACCCGGATGCGCGGGATAAATTCAAAGAAAACCCCCACTATGACGCCGCCGTGAAGTTCTGCGAACGTTGGGATCAGACATCATTCGATCCGGCGTATGAGACCTTTGAACTGGAGCATTTCCGTCCCATGGTCGAAGAAGTGTTCACCCGAAAAGCCTGGGATCCAGCCGTGACAGGCATTAACGTTTAGGTCTCTGCTTATCGCGAAGTCTTAGACTTCCTAATCTGGCTATCGAAGGCATTTTTCCCTGTTAAGATGCACCATGCGCTACAATGCACTCCAGATTCTCAAGCAAGGCCTGACAGGTCACAAAGGCTGGAAGCCGGCATGGCGCAAAGCTGAGCCTAAACCGGAATATGATATTATTATTGTTGGCGGCGGCGGGCACGGTCTGGCAACCGCCTACTATTTGGCCAAACAATTTGAACAAAAACGTATAGCCGTCGTCGAGAAGGGTTGGATAGGCGGCGGCAATGTGGGCCGAAATACCACCATCATCCGTTCTAATTACATGCTCCATGAAAATGAGGGCTTTTACGAATTTTCTCTTAAGCTATGGGAAAATCAAGAGCAGGATTTCAACTATAACTCCATGGTCTCCCAACGTGGAATCATCAATCTCTTCCATTCAGACCCACAACGCGACGCCTATGTCCGTCGCGGAAACGCCATGGCTCTAAACGGGGCAGATCCGGTTTTGTTGGATCAGGATGCGCTTCGCAAGAAATGTCCGTTTCTGAATTTTGACAATGCCCGCTTCCCTATTCAAGGCGGATTATGGCAGCCCCGTGGGGGAACCGTTCGACATGATGCCGTGGCCTGGGGCTATGCGCGCGGTGCAGATAAGCGCGGCGTGGATATAATTGAAAACTGCGAAGTCACAGGTTTTCTGATCGATCAAGGCGTTTGCTCCGGCGTTGAAACGACACGCGGCACGATCAAAGCAAAGAAAATCGGCGTGGCTGTAGCAGGTTCTTCGTCTCGTGTGATGGCTATGGCCGGAATGCGCCTGCCAATGGAAAGCCACGTTCTGCAGGCCTTTGTCTCCGAAGGACTAAAACCCGTTATCCCAGGCGTCATCACTTACGGCGCCGGGCATTTTTATGTCAGCCAATCCGACAAGGGCGGGCTTGTTTTTGGTGGCGACATAGATGGTTACAATTCATATGCACAGCGCGGCAATCTACCCGTCGTCGAAGATGTCTGCGAAGGGGGAGTCTCCCTTATGCCTATGATAGGCAAGGCGCGGGTTTTACGGATGTGGGGGGGAATTATGGATATGTCCATGGATGGTTCACCCATTATCGACAAGACCCATGTAAACGGTCTGTATTTCAATGGCGGGTGGTGTTATGGTGGCTTCAAAGCCACGCCAGCATCTGGCTATTGCTTCGCTCAGCTTATCGCGACGGATGCGCCCCATGAGACGGCCAAAGCCATGCGAATGGATCGGTTTTCCCGCGGACTGATGATCGATGAAAAGGGACAAGGCGCTCAGCCTAATTTACATTGATGACGCCTATTCATCCAGCCGACAAACACCTTAGTCAGTCTTGAAGGTCGCTATTCTTCAGACGGGGCATGCGCCTGCTGGCCTACAGCACAAGCATGGTGACTATGACACTATGAGCAAAAAATTTTTGGGATACGGCGCAGACGAGATTGCAACCTATAACGTTCAAAATGGCGTGTTCCCTGCCTCCCCATGCCGTTACGACCTCTACCTGATAACCGGTTCCCCAAAAGGCGTTTACGACGGTGATGAATGGATTAGCGATTTGGAAGATTTCATTCGTATCTCTTTCACTAAGTCCATTAAAATGATTGGCGTCTGTTTTGGCCATCAGGTCATAGCGCAGGCTCTGGGCGGCAAAGTAAGAAAAAGCAATAACGGCTACGGGGTTGGTGTTATGGATTATCACCATACCCCGACGGGTAAAAAGCTCTCACTTTGTGCCTGGCATCAAGATCAGGTCGAAGAAAAACCAGAGGGCGGACGGGTTATTCTTTCATCAGAATTTTGCCCAATTGCCGGATTAAACTATGATAATCGCGCCATTAGCTTTCAACCCCACCCCGAATTCACCAAAGCCTTTGTCGAAGACCTGATTACGTTTCGGAGCGGTCAAACGATTACGGAAGAAGAGGCAAAAAAGGCCCGAGAAACTCTGACCAAAGATAATGACTATCTTTTTATTCAGGGACTCATCAAAGCCTTTCTCGTAACTTAGACCGCAACCTTTTTAAATCTGGGGTCTGGGAGCACATCAAGCCTCAGCTTCACAACAGCCTAAACACTTGGCAAGGCGTCAGTATCGAAAAAACCAATATTGTGTGTGCCATGTTGGACCAATCATTCGGACTTCCGGTCGATATGTGCGATTAGAGACAATCTAAAACCGTAATCCCACAGTCTTAATCTTACTTATCCGTCTATCGGCGCGGGTTTTGATCGGTATGAAGAGGCATGATTATCCATCATCCACTCCTTGGTCCCCGTGATTCTGCAGAGTTTATCTATCTGGGTGATGCCTCGTTAATGGAACGTCCCGACCCCAAGGCCGAAAACGCTCAAGAGCTTTTCTACAAATATCTTTATTTGCGGGACAATCCAGCCGGGGAACACAAGGAACTCTGGTATCATGAACAAGGCGACCGCTCATGGCTGATCCTGACTCGAAATACAGTCACCCATGAAATCACCCATGTCGAATTGGCGAGGCGGTCAAAATGAGTCTTGTCGACGAAACGCAAAAGCTCAACTTCACTTTTGACGGGAAAGCTTATCAAGGCCATGCAGGTGACACGCTCGCATCGGCGCTTCTTCGAAGCGGTGTCAAATTGGTGGGCAGATCGTTCAAATATCACCGACCACGAGGCTTTCTGGGCGCAGGGACTGACGATCCCAATGGGCTCGTGGAAATTCATGGCAAAGATGTTTGCGAACCCAATCGCCAGGCCACAACGATTAAGCTCTTTGAGGGCTTAGATGCCAAAAGCCAAAATCGATCTCCCAGTTTGGGCTTCGATGTTTTGGCGATCAATGACTGGCTTTCACCTTTCTTGTCAGCCGGATTTTACTACAAGACGTTTATGTGGCCCAAAGCCTTTTGGGAGAAAGTCTATGAACCTGCCATCCGCCGAGCCGCTGGACTCGGACGTCTCATTCAAGAACCTGACCCTGATCATTATGATAAAGGCTTTTTACATTGTGACCTTCTGATTATCGGAGGCGGCCCTGCCGGCCTAATGACCGCGTTGAACGCAGGACGGTCAGGCAAACGCGTTATTCTGGCTAATGATGATTTTGAATTAGGCGGTAGGCTCTTGTCAGATCCCATTGAAATCGATGACGCACCCGCTCTGGATTGGGTCAGCAAAACGATCGTCGAATTAAGAAGCATGGATCATGTCAGAGTACTGGACCGCACCAGTGTCTACGGCGTTTTCGACCACGGCATTTACGGGGCACTGGAAACCAAAACAGATAAAATAGGTGCACCTGGTGCGCGCATGGTACTCTGGAAAATATATGCCAAGAGTTCCGTACTTGCAGCCGGAGCAACCGAACGCCCTATCGCTTTTCCCAACAATGACCGACCCGGCATTATGCTCGCAAGTGCCGTCCGTACATTTCAAAACAGGTTTGGTGTCAACTGCGGCAACGCCACAACATTGTTTTTCAACAATAACAATGCTTTATCGACCATTTCTGATGTTCAAATTGATGTAAGGTCCGGTCGATATGTGATCGATACATCTGGTCGGAAAGCGTTGAATTCTATCACCCTCAACGATGGCACGGAAATCTCAACAGATTGCCTGGCCATGAGTGGCGGTTGGAACCCCAATGTACATCTTACCTGCCACAAGCGCAGCCGCCCTGTCTGGAACGAAGAGCGGGCCTGTTTTTTGCCCGATACCGCGACATTGCCTCCAGAAATGATTGTTGTCGGCGCTGCCAATGGCGCGTTCACTATCTCGGAGGTTTTTGAAAGCGCCGTAACCGCATCAATAGCGATGGATTTGAACCCAGGCAAAACACCAAAAACACAAGGACCAAATTTCGAAATACAACCCTTCTGGCATGTAAAATCAAAAAAGCGTTCATGGGTTGATTTCCAGAATGATGTGACCTCCAAAGACATAACTCTCGCCCATCAAGAAGGCTTTTCATCTGTTGAGCATTTGAAACGATACACCACGCTCGGCATGGCGACAGATCAAGGACGCACTTCCAATGTGGTAGGTCTCGCCGTGCTCGCAGAAGCCACAGGTAAAACGATTGCCGAGACCGGCACAACAATGTTCCGCCCGCCCTACACACCTGTGCCATTGGGTGCCTTTGCTGGAGCCCATAAAGGTCAACATTTCAAACCCACCCGCCTGACTCCGAGCCATCGTTATGCTGCAGAAAACGGTGCCGTCTTTGTTGAGAGCGGATATTGGAAGCGGACCCAATGGCTACAACGCCCAGGCGAACAAGGCTGGCGTGACAGTGTTGACCGAGAGGTGGTTACCACACGATCATCAGTCGGCATTTGCGACGTGTCCACACTAGGCAAGATCGACATTCAAGGACAAGATTCGGGCAAATTTCTCAACAAAGTTTACGTCAACACTTTTAGCACGCTCAAGCCCGGTCGATGCCGCTATGGATTAATGCTGCGCGAAGACGGCATAGCCATGGATGATGGAACCAGCGCGCGATTGTCAGACAGTCATTACGTCATGACGACAACCACGGCCAATGCCGTAAGTGTTTTCAGGCATTTGGAGTTTGCCCGGCAATGTCTTTTCCCTGACATGGATGTGCACCTCATTTCGACCACAGAACAATGGGCTCAATATTCCATTGCCGGACCTAATGCACGGAGACTGCTACAAAAACTTGTTGATCAGGAACATGACATCTCTAATGAGGCGTTTCCCTATATGGCCTGTGCCAATATCACTGTTTGCGGGGGCACGAGAGCACGTCTCTTCCGGCTCTCATTCTCAGGCGAACTGGCTTATGAACTGGCTGTGCCCCGCCGATATGGCGATGCGCTCATTCGCGCTCTGATGAAAGAAGGCGAAGAATTCGGTGCCTGTCTTTACGGGACCGAAGCGCTGGGCGCCATGCGTATTGAGAAAGGCCACGCCGCAGGGAATGAGCTTAATGGTCAGACGACTGCTACACATCTCGGTCTGGGCGGCTTCGTCTCCAAAAAGAAAGACTGCATTGGCAAGGTCCTTTCCCAACGCGAAGGGCTGATTGATGACAACGGTTTACGGCTGGTCGGATTGAAATCCGTGGATCCAAACCAAAATCTCACCAATGGCGCACATTTTATCAATGATAACGACCCTCGAATCGCTGAACATGATCAAGGCCATATGAGCTCGGTTGCATGGTCACCAGAGCTCCATTGCTATGTTGGGCTCGGATTTTTGAAAGGCGGCGATAAACGAATGGGTGATGAGTTATGGGCCGTAGATTTTGTTCGCGATCACCATGTCAAAGTCAAAGTCGTCAGCCCGCATTTTGTTGATCCTGATGGGGAGCGGCTCCGTGTCTAAACTCCTTGCACAAACGCCTTTTGGTGGCCTTGAGAAGACTTTCGATGGTATTAAGTTAAAAGAGATCTCCGGGTTTGAGATCGTTTCTTTGGCCGTCGCCAAGGGGCAATCCAATGCATTCGCTAAGACGTTTAGAAAACAATTTGGGGGCAACCTACCTGAGCCTGGTAACTGGACAACAACGAAAACCGGGAAAATTCTATGGACCGGTCAATCACAATATTTCCTGTTCTCCGACGAAGTCGATGAAAGGCTTGATAAAACCCTTCAGGCCCCCTTCTCAGACATTGCTTACCTGACTCTGCAGACCGATGGCTGGGCACCGCTTGAAATCTCTGGCCCAAAGACCCACGACGTGTTGGAACGGTTTATCCCGTTGGATTTACGCGCTTGGGAGATCAGACAGGGTACGCGAACATCCGCCCATCACATCGGTGTCATTGTTATAAAAACCGGCGCCGAGACCTATCAATTACTCGCTCCAACAAGTTCCAGCAAAACCTTTTTAGAAGCGCTCGATCATATTATTGAAAACGTTTTATCGGTTTAGCGTTTTTCGCAAACGACTTGGCGTGTACCCAAACTCGGACGAAAAGGCGCGCGTCATGGCACTGGCGCTTCTATAACCAGAACGAACTGCGATGTCAGAGAAGTCTGCGTTTGTGTTTTCTACCATATCCCGCACTGAGTTTAAACGTAGTCGTTTATAGACTTGACCAGACGGCATAGAAAATTCTGCTTTAAAGGCCCGCTCCAGAAACTTAGGATGAACTTCCAGTCTTTCAGCGAGTTCTGTCACTTTTATGGGCTGTTCCAGATTATCCCGCATGATCGCAATGGCCTTCCGGGTTAGATCCAACGCAGATAAAACCTCACCCTCGACATCTGCGTTCAGGGACAATGGCCGTTTAAAAAGGCTTTCCACGTCAAATCGCAGTTGAGCGTCGCAGTCCTGCGCGATCAAATAGAGCATGAGATCAAAGGCCGCCATGGCCCCGCCGCAAGTGCGCATTTTATCATCATGGACAAAGGAGCGGTTTTCAACACCGACCGATAAAAACGTTTCCTCAAATCTCGACAAGACATCCCAATGGATGGTGGCTTTTCGACCGTTCAGGAGGCCCGCTTCAGCCATAAGCCAGGCCCCCGTATCCATGCCAAATACAGTCCCTCCGTCGTAGACATGTCGACGCATGAGATCGCCCAAAGCCTTGGTGTAGATTGTATCATAGCCATAGCTTGAGATTAGAAAAAGCCTCCTGCCTTTGGTCCCCATCTCTAGTTTTCCGTCTGGCATTAGGGTCATGCCACTGGAAGATTTCACAGCCTCACCACTCACCGTGAGTATATCCCAGGTAAAAAAGGCCTTGCCCAATACATTATTCGCGGCCCTCAACGGCTCAATCGTATTGGCCAGGCAGAGGTTTGAAAATCCGTCGAACAGAACGATTTTCGCGTGAATTGGATTTGTCTTTTTTTGCATATTTTTTGTCTATTATGATCAATCTTAGTTTTCAAGCTTTGATAATCAGATTACAAAACAGATTAGGGGAATCAGAATGCCTTTGGCTATTAACAAGGATGTATTCATAACCTGTGCCGTGACAGGCTCTGGCGGCACACAGG
>JAHDBU010000064.1 GCA_020630275.1 Hellea sp. | reverse complement strand
ACCAAGTTCTTAGATTGGCAAAGTCCGTTCGATTGAAGGAAAAATGAAGATATTAGTGACAGGTGGTGCAGGATTTATTGGCTCAGCGGTTGTACGCATGGCCATCGGACAAGGCCATGAAATCGTCAATCTGGACAAGCTCACCTATGCAGCTAATCTGGAAAATGTCGCTATGTTGGCCAATAACCCGAACTACGCTTTTGAACAGGTCGATATTAATGATGCGGCGGCGGTGAATGCCGTTTTTGAAAAGCATAAGCCTGAAGCCGTCATGCATTTGGCCGCCGAGAGCCATGTGGACCGCTCCATCGACGGCCCAGGTGCCTTTATTCAGACCAATGTGATCGGTACATTTAATATGTTGCAGGCCGCCCGCGGTCTTTGGGATAGTTTGGAGGGCGAGACCAAGGAGAACTTCCGTTTCCATCACGTTTCTACGGATGAGGTTTACGGCGACCTGCACCCTGGTGATCCGGCCTTTGAGGAAACAACCCCCTATGATCCAAGCTCGCCATACTCTGCGTCCAAAGCGGCCTCTGACCACTTGGTTCGGGCCTGGCACCGAACTTATGGATTTCCGGTTGTTATCACCAATTGTTCTAACAATTACGGGCCTTATCAATTTCCCGAAAAACTCATCCCCGTTGTGATCCTAAAAGCCCTGCATGAACAGGAAATTCCTGTTTACGGGACTGGCGAGAACATTCGCGACTGGCTTTATGTGGATGATCATGCCGATGCGCTCCTAACGGTTTTGACAAAAGGTAAGCTTGGCGAGACCTATAATATCGGCGGCAATAATGAGCGCACTAATCTGGAACTGGTCAAAACCATTTGCGCCATTATGGATGAGCGTAAGCTGCACAATACGCCCTGTGAGAGCCTGATTAATTTTGTATCTGATCGTCCGGGCCATGACTATCGCTACGCGATTAATGCAACGAAAATCGAAAGCGAACTTGGCTGGACCCCGGCTGTTGAGTGGAATGGTGGGTTTGAGAAAACCATCGACTGGTATCTGGACAACCGCGAATGGTGGACACCTTTGATGAAGAAGAAAATCTTTGGCGAGCGGCTAGGCACCCAAGCTTAATGCAACATATCGTTGTCATCGGCAAAACCGGCCAGCTGGCACGGGCTCTGGCCGACCGGGCGGCATCTCATAATGTTCAACTGACCTGTTACGGGCGGGAAGATTGTGATCTTTCTGAAACGACAGCGGCGATTGAAGCTTTTGCAGAAAATCTGCCTGAATGCGACGGCATTATCATTGCCGCTGCCTACACGGCAGTCGATAAAGCCGAAGACGACCAAAACACAGCCCAACAAGTCAATGGGATTGCGCCAGGTGTCTTTGCCAAAGAATGCGCGCGACGAGATATCCCCCTCATTCATATTTCAACGGATTATGTGTTTCCTGGTAATGGAACTGCACCGCTAAAACCCAGTGATCCTACCGATCCGATCAACGCTTATGGCTCCAGTAAACTGGCAGGTGAAAAAGCGGTGCAAGATAGCGGTGCCCGCGCAGCTATCCTGCGAACCAGCTGGGTCTTTGATGGGACGGGTAAAAACTTCATGACGACCATGTTACGTCTGGCCCAAGACCGAGACGCCTTAAATATTGTCGCCGATCAGATCGGACGCCCCACATTTGCCGGGCACCTGGCCGATGCCAGTTTGATCGCTGTGAAAAAATTGATCGCAGACAATTCCATGAAAGGCGGCCTTTATCACGTCAGTGGTTCAGATCAGCCTGTCAGCTGGGCCGAATTTGCTGACGCTATCTTCACCCAAGCCATTGAACACATCCCCCACACCATGCAGGTGACCTATATCCCGGCGGCTCAATATCCGACTCCTGCCAAACGCCCGGCCTATTCGGTTTTGGACATTTCCGCTTTTGAACGGGATTTCAACATAGCCCTGCCAAGCTGGAAAACCGGACTGGAAGAAGCCTTTCAGGACTGGAAATCCAACTAATTCCCTATTTTTATGTTCAAAAAGAGTCGCCCAATTACGCTTGACTCTTATTTAGCAATTTTGCTAATTAGCAATTGTGCAAAACAATATTTTTAAAGCGCTCGCTCACCCTGATCGCCGCAAAGTCCTGAGCCTTTTACGTTCAGGACCCAAATTGGCCGGTGACTTGGCCGCTGAGTTTGACTCCAGCTGGCCGACCATGAGTCGACATCTCTCTGTTTTGAAAGAAGCAGATCTGATTTCGGCTGAACGGCAGGGCAATCAGATACTCTACCGGATTAACACCAGCGTCGTGGAAGATACGGCGGGCGCCCTGCTGGCCTTTATCGGGGTCAGTCAAAACGACAATGATGATTATGAGGAGGCAGCAGAATGATGAAAACAGGATTATTGTGGACTGGAATTGCCGCCATCCTCATGTGCGGAATGGCCTGGTGGACGATGAATAGCCTTCCGTCATCAGGCGAAGTCCCTGTACATTGGAATTACAAAGGCGAAGCGGACCGCTTTGCACCTGTATCCGAAGCCAGGCGTATCATTTGGATGATACCGGGCATTTCGATTTTCACCAGCCTCGTTTTCGCAATCGGGTTGAAGGTCGATCCGCGCCGAAAAAACATTAAACGTTCCGGTCGAGCCTATTTGGCGATTTGGCTTGGCACTCTGCTATTGATGACCATCGTCACGGGACTCGTTTGTTACACCATGCTCAAGGGCGCCAATACGCCCGACGCCACTATGGAAACCCTACCCAATATTATTGTCGGCCTGGTTTCGGTGCTCTTATTAGTTATGGGAAATTATCTCCCGAAAACCCGCTCCAATTGGTTCTTTGGCATTAGAACGCCCTGGACACTCTCAAGTGAGCAATCCTGGGAAAAAACCCACCGCGCAACCGGGCGTTTGTTTATTTTGTTAGGTATTATCGGGCTCTTGAGCGTGTTCATACTGCCCTTGACCTGGCAGCTCCCAGTCATCGTGGGTGGAAGCCTCGCCATTACGGCTTTTTCTCTGATTTACTCTTATCTTGTTTGGCGAGATGCCAGTGACCGTCAAACAACCCCCGAATATATTGAATAGGAATACTCGCCATGAAAAAGCTACTTCTGCCAATTGCTTTAACCTTGGCTGCTTGCACGCAGGATACCCCAAAAGACGTATTGCCGGCTGAAACCGAAACGTCTTCGGTCGAAACGACTGACACGATCGAGACAGACATCAATTCCGGAAAACTCGGCGGCACCTATCATAACGCAGGAAAGGCAACGCCAATCGTTATTATGGTTCCCGGCTCTGGGCCCACAGACAAGGACGGCAATAATGGCGGTTTTGTTTCCAACCCCTTAAAGTTTTTAGCCCAAGATTTGGGCAAGGCCGGTATTTCTTCGGTCAGGGTCGATAAACACGGCATGTTTTCCAGCGCCGCATCCGGTAACGCCGAAGCCATAACCGTTGAAAGCTATGCGGAGGACTATCGTAGCTGGGCCGCAACAGTCACGAAAATGAGCGGCCAATCCTGTGCTTATCTTTTGGGGCATTCAGAGGGCGGCTTGATGGTGACAGCCGCAGCCATTGGTCAGAGCAATATTTGCGGTGTGATTTTGGTAGCGTCTTCAGGGCGTCCCTTCGATGATTTATTGCGAGATCAGCTAACTTCAAACCCGGCCAATGCGCCCATCCTCGATCAAGCTATTGGGGCTATCGATAAATTGGAAAACGGCGAGCAGGTGTCAACAGACGGCATGCACCCGGCCCTAAAAGGCCTCTTTAAAGAAAGCATCCAACCCTATTTGAAATCATTATTTGCGGTGGACCCTGCAGAAATGCTGTCGCAGCTCTCGATTCCAAAACTTGTCATTCAAGGCAGCCATGACATTCAGGTCAAAGTCGAAGACGCCAAACGATTGTCGGAAATCGGTGGTGCGCAATTGGTCATCCTTGACGGTATCAGTCACGTCTTGAAGCCGGCACCAGCCGAACATATGCTAAATCTCAAGACTTACAATTCACCGGATACCCCTATCGATCCCGGCGTCAGTCAGGCCATCATCGAGTTTGTGAAAAAATAATGTCGTCTATTTGCCCGGGTTGCGGCGGTCGGTTTGCCGACATAGACGGCCCGGTCCACGCCTATATGACGAGCTCTCCGGGTTGTTGGCAGGCTTATGGACAAGTATTGGCCCATGAATATACGGACAAGGCCCTGTTCGACGCCATCCACAGACTAAGCGTGGATGCCTATGCGCTGCAACATCCGGGTGATCTGAATGACCGGAGAGCCAATCAATCGGTTATCATTCACTATGTGTCTCTATTTCTGATTTTTGAGGAAAACCAACCTCATGAATTTGCCACTCGGGCACTCAAGAAACTGTCAAAAATATCACTGCCGCAACGTCCACATGCACCGAAGACATATGACTGGGTCGTTGGTGATATCGATATTTCCAACGTTCGATCCCACAAAAACTGTGTCAAACAATGGGCTCAGGCCACCTATCAGGCATGGTCTGATCTCGAGCCAATAGCCCGGTCAATCCTGTCAGACATCGAACTGTAATTCATACGCAAGTCGGGTTTGTTCCGTTCGTGCGGATGAGTTAGGCTGGTCCTTATGAAATTCTTGAAAACACTCTTTTTCGCCATTCTTTTGAGCCTGACAGCTATCCGACCGGGTTTCGCCCAATCGGATGCCGAAGAGGCCATGAAGAAAGTGCAGGAAATTGGCGGCTGGGCGCAGGCCTATTATGGGACCGTCGACCACCTCATGCCTTTGTTTCTGAATGAACATTTGGACGAGAGCATGGCTGCCATCGATAGTGAGGACGACGAGCGTCTTCGCAAGGCCGCTGCCAATTACAGCCAGCACCGAATGGATGTTTTGAAATCCATGCAATCCGCCATGAATGCTCTACCGCCTATCCCTGACCTCAACTTTCTGGGTCAACAAGGACGTGAACTCAACAATGCTTTGAATGTTCAGAAATCCCAGCTGGGTGTGATCTATAATGAAGCGGCACAAGCCAGCGGACATCTCGAAACAATTTTATCCCGCTCTGCCAAGAATAATTCTGACGGCATCATGGAGATCATTCGCCAACAGATTTTGGCGTCAATCCGTATGCTGGAAGCTGAAATCGTGCAGATAGATGCGGCGCTTATCGCCATCCCGGAAGATAACCCCAACCGTCCGTTTCAACTGATCATGAAGGCCCACAACATCATCACCATTGAAGAAATGAAAATGGAACTCAAGACGCAATCGGGTCCCATTGGCCTGGCGGAGCGCCGGCCGCACATCAACATCATTCAGGAGCAGCTGGCCATTGCTGAACGGAACATCAATATGTGTGACACAAAAACGGCGTCATCCGTTGCGGAATTCAAGTCTTACAAATCTCAGGCCAGCAAGCCTGAAGAGCTGGCCTTCTTTGACAAACTCGTCAAGGCGATCGAGAGCTTTGGGCCGCAAATGGATATTGAACGACAAATCCTCTCGGCCGCCAAATCTTCGGCAGCCGCTTATGCTTCCAGCGGTATGAGTGACAGTTATCAATCAGTGATCGAAACCAATGACAATAAAATTCTGGAGCTGGCCGAGCAGCGCGTGAAGATCATGGATGAGCGCATTGCGACCTTGGCGAAGTAATCAATCTTGCCAGAAACCAAATTGATTGCCGCCATGAAAAAATATTGAAAACTTCCCCTGCCCCGGAATTTCTAAGACTGGATGGGCGAGTTCCGCACCGGCTTCTACCGCGGCCTCAGTCGCCGCATTAATATCATCTGTGGCGAAATAGGTTCGAGTGACGGGTTCTTCGGCGTCGTGCATAGGTGCCCGAATACCCATTTGCGCCCCGCCCGCCATAGGTGCCGTTCGCGCTTGCCCTAACTCAGCGACGGGATCGGAAAATTTGACAGCGCTGGATTTTTCAAACACGGCCACCGTTCCTGCCACATCCGACGTGACAATTTCCAAATAACGAATCTTCGAATCAATCTGCATAAATGCAGTCTAGGCAGGGATTAGGCCTGATAAAAGCCTCTCACCGCGTCTATTATCCGTTCTTGGTCCTCTGTGGATAAATAGGCATGCATTGGGAGCGCCGCTGCGAATTTTTTGACCCGATTAGTCTCAACCAAACCGGATGATACTTGCGGATAAGACGTATAAGCTGTTTGCTCGTGGATTGGGCGGGGATAGTAAGCTGCTACCGGCAAGTCTTGCGCCCGCATATAGTCCAGAAATGCATCCCGGTTATCAACCTCAATAGCATATTGCGCCCAGACAGAGCGGCAGTTTTTGACCACCTCTGGAACGGCCTTTACATAGCCTTTCAGACCGGCTTGATATCGGTCTGCCACCTGATTGCGCTCAGAAATCTCGGCTTGAAATATTTTGAGTTTTTCAATCAGAATTGCAGCCTGAATGGAATCGAGCCTGGAATTAAATCCGATTTTATCGTGATCATAAGGCGTCTGACTGCGTCCGTGAAAGGCCAGAGACCGAAGATGACCCTCAAGTTTATTTGTCTTTAACAAGATCGCGCCACCATCCCCGTAACACCCCAAAGGCTTGGCTGGAAAGAAACTGGTGGTCGCAATATCCGCATACTCAATCGTACTTTTGCCATTCATACGACATCCGATGGATTGGGCATTGTCTGAAATCAGCGTTAATCCATATTTATCGGTCACCTTTTGGATGGCAGGATAGTCAGCGGGGTGCCCGAATAGATCGACCGTGATGACGGCCTTGGGTTCAAATTCCCCGCGCTCGATCATATCCTCAATCGCCACGCCAAGCGACTTTGGGCAAAGCGTGTGGCTCTCAGGCTTGATATCGACGAAAACGGGGGTCGCCCCAACTAAGACGATGGCTTCGGCCGTCGCCGTGTAACTATAGGACGGGCAGAAAACCGCATCGCCCTTGCCTATACCCAACGCTCTGAGTGATAACACGATAGCGTCTGTGCCATTGGCGCAAGCGACGACAGATTTGGCACGCTCAAATTCTGCAAGAGACATTTCAAATTCAGATACTTCCGGGCCCAAAATAAATCGCCCGTGATCCAGTACTCTTGCGATAGCAGCGTCAATCTTGTCAGCAATACGCTGTCTCTGACTTTGCAAATCTATAAAAGGAATTGTCATGTTGCGCGGAAGGCCTTTTTCTTTCCGCAGAGATATCAGAGCCATCTAGGCTTTGCCACGTCATTTTTCAGCGCAGAAACACTTCTACACATGATTTGATTAGGGGTTGATTATTGAATTTTTCGTCTTATGTTCCCCGCGCTTAAGCGTTTGGCCGTCAAAGGCGTATAACGAAGATGAGGAACTACCATGCAAAAAGTCCCGATGACCGTTCAGGGCCACGCGGCTCTGGAAGCGGAACTCAAGCAATTGAAATCCGTCGAACGGCCAGAAATCATTCAGGCCATCGCCGTAGCGCGCGAACACGGCGATCTGTCCGAAAATGCTGAATATCACGCTGCCAAGGAAAAACAGGGGTTTATCGAAGGTCGTATTCAGGAGTTGGAGAGCAAGCTGACCCTGGCTCAGGTTATTGATGTGTCTACAATGGACGGCGACACGGTTAAATTCGGCGCCACTGTAACAATTGTCAATGAAGATACCGACGAAGAGAGCACCTATATGATCGTCGGTGAGGACGAGGCCAATGTCAAAGACGGCAAGATCTCTGTCACCTCCCCACTATCACGGGCCATGATGTCCAAAGAGGTCGGCGATTTCTTTGAGGTCAACGCTCCAGGCGGATCGAAGGGCTATGAAATCCTGAAGGTCACATTCCAGTAATTGTGGAAATGAACTAGCTATGTCCGGGCCGCTGACATGTTGGGTAATTTCCGACGGGCGGCGTGGCATCGAAAATCAGGCATTAGGTCTAGCCGAAGCCATGTCGCAGCAAGGCCATCTAGACGTCCAATCCCATTATATTTCCCGAAAAGGTTTCTTGGCCCTGCTGCCCGCGGGTTTGCAGAGACTATTGGGTCGAAACCCAGGACTCCCTAAAGATCTACCCCGGATCGCGATTGGATGTGGGCGCCAGGCCATTGCGCCTCTGCTGGATCTAAAGGCGAAAGGTGTCTTCACTATTTATGTGCAGGACCCGAGAATAAGCCCCAACCAGTTTGATGTCGTCATCGCGCCTGAACATGATCAATTGTTTGGTGATAACGTATTGTCAATTATAGGATCGACCAACCGGATCACACCGGAAAGACTAGCTCAAGACAAGGACATGATTGCGCCCAATGCAGACCGAACAGCGGTCTTTTTGATCGGCGGAAAATCCAAAACCCATGACTATCCGCAAGCAACCATACATGCGCATGCCGAACTCATAACAGATTTGTTGTCTTCAGGCTGGGAGATTTTCCTGACGTCGTCCCGTCGTACACCCGTGCCAGCCTATAAATATTTCTCGCTGTTTGATGAGGATTTCGACAACTTCCATTTTTACACGGGCCGCGGACCAAATCCTTATTTTGCCTATCTCCACCATGCGGATATGATATTTGTGACTGAAGACAGTACGAATATGCTCACTGAAGCCTGCACAACGGGGAAGCCCGTCTTTCGCCTGCCGATGCCCGGTCAACCTGGCAAATTTCAGTCCCTATATGACGCGTTAGAGTCCCGTTGCCGGGTCCGGTCGGCTATAGGAACGGACCTGACTCCGCAATCTTATGCACCTCTGAACGAAACAAGCCGTGCTGCTGCTTTCGTTTGGGATAAGTTTCACAAAACTGTGTGAGGTCTTGCACGCCTTCGCCAGCAACCCTATTTTCAGGGTCAATTTGCAATGAGAGAATCATGTCTGAGAACATTCACCACAAAGTTATGATTATCGGCTCGGGGCCAGCCGGGTATACAGCGGCTGTTTACGCAGCGCGAGCTATGCTGGAGCCAGGTATTGTCGCTGGTTTGCAACCGGGCGGACAACTAACGATTACAACAGACGTCGAAAACTACCCAGGCTTCCCCGAAATCATGGGGCCGGAACTTATGGACAAGTTCAAAGAGCACGCCTTGAAGTTTGGGACCAGTTTTTACGAAGACGTCATCATCGATGTCGATTTCTCGAACCGCCCTTTCGTCATGAAGGGTGATAGCGGCAAAACCTATACATCGGATGCTGTGATCATAGCGACCGGCGCACAGGCCAAATGGTTGGGCATGGACTCTGAGGAAAAGTTCAAAGGCTTTGGCGTGTCGGCCTGTGCGACTTGCGACGGTTTTTTCTATCGCAACAAAGAGGTGGTGGTTGTCGGTGGTGGCAATACGGCCGTCGAAGAAGCCCTGTTTCTGACCAAATTTGCCTCCAAGGTCATTCTGGTCCATCGCCGGGACGAATTGCGAGCTGAGAAGATTTTACAAAAGCGCCTGTTTGAGAATGAAAAGGTGGAAATCCTCTGGGATACCACGCTTGATGAAGTTTTGGGTGATGAGAACCCGCTGGGCGTCACAGGCGTGCGTCTGAAAAATACAAAATCCGGCGAAACCCATGAGCGCGATGTTCACGGCGTCTTTATTGCCATTGGTCACAAACCGGCTACCGAAGTCTTCAAAGGCCATGTCAAAATGAACGAAGGCGGCTATATCGAAACGGCTCCTGACAGTACCGCAACGGACATACCCGGCGTGTTTGCGACCGGCGATGTCTCGGACGAAATTTACCGCCAGGCTGTTACCGCAGCCGGTCTGGGCTGTATGGGCGCGTTAGAAGCCGAGAAATTTCTCGCTGAACACGGCGCCGATGCGGAGGTGAGCGACGCCGCTTAGGCGTTTAGGTCATGGACACAGTAGATTGGGATAAGCTTAAGACGTTTCATGCAGCGGCAGAAACTGGATCGCTGACTGCCGCAGCAGATAAGCTTAATATTTCACAATCTGCGGTCAGTCGTCAAATCGCTTCACTTGAGGATCGGTTAAATACGCCACTTTTCCATCGCCATGCCCGTGGCTTGACCCTAACCGAACAGGGGCACATACTTTTCAAAACAGCTCATGAAATGGCCCACAAAGTGGCTTTAGCCCAGGCTCAAGTCGTTGATAGTCGCGGCAAACCACAAGGCAAGCTCCGAGTTTCTACGCCTATATCCTTAGGCTCAAACTGGTTGATGTCAGTCCTGCCAGAATTTATGGAAGCCTATCCTGACATTGATCTGCAGATAATACTCGAAGATGAGGAGCATGATCTCTCTGCCATGGATGTCGATTGCGCCCTTCGCCCATGGCCTACCACTGAGGGTGATGTAATCGAGCGCCGACTGGGGACGATTTCTCAGAGTCTTTATGCCTCAGACATATATCTAGCCCGTAAAGGCGCACCAAGTTCTCTGTCGGACCTGGATAATCATAACATCATTGCTTTTGGTGATCTCATGCCCAAACGATTACATTCGACCAATTGGGTTCTGGCGGCCGGACGTGAGCCCGGCAATCCCCGTCGACCTATAATAGAACTTAATAATCTCCACGGTATTATGCGCGCTGCCGAAGCCGGACTGGGTATTGTGGGCATTCCGGACTATATGACGTCCATGTCACGGCGTCTTGTTAAAGTCCTACCTCAAGTCCGAGGCGAGGCTTTTGACGTTTATTTTGTTTACCCAAGTGAGCTCAGAGGATCAGTAAAGGCAAAGGTTTTTCGAGAATTTCTACTTAAAGTCAGTAAAAACTGGAAGAATTAGCTTTGGATCACTATCTTCCTATGCAATTCTGCATAGGTCAATTGCGATACTATCTCTTTTCCCGAACCATTTAATAACTAAATAGAGCTCAACACAAGGCGGTGTCCTCCCCTTTTTTACCGCTAGTGTACAAACCGCGTACTATTCCTCCCCGAAAGTATAGCGAAGACTTACACCGGGCCTGACTTGTTCACGGCCCGGTTTTTTCTTTTTATTAACTCCAAGAATCTATTCATTCGGCATCCTAGGGGAGCCAGATGGTCATGTCGATTTACGACAAATCAAAACTAAACTCGGAACAGATATTGGATATGCTGGACCAGGCCAGTTCAGATGGCATTAGTATTTTCGACGAGAACCAAAATTACCTTTACCTGAATTCTGCGGGACTCAGAAATTATGGAATTGACGAAGACGAATTTAAGATTGGAGACAATCTGAGCAAAATGCATGCTTTGCTCTATGAAAAAGGTCTCTTGAATGATGATATCGTAGCTAAGAACAATCTCAGCCCGGAAGAGCAAAATAAGCGCACCACACTCGATAGTTTTTCAAAGCTCGTCGAATTTGCCGATGGAAGAAAACTCAGACTG
>JAHDBU010000063.1 GCA_020630275.1 Hellea sp. | reverse complement strand
AGCCCAATGACACATTGGCCGATATGCTGATTGTCAGCGATGTGGACTTGTCCGCAAAAGCAGACGCCATCTCCGTCAGCTCCCTCAAAGAGGACGCGGCTTACCGAAAGTGCGAACGGTCCTGGAAATATTTCCGCCCCACTAGTGACGAGGACATCACACCGCGTGATGCGGCGGCGCTCAGCTAATGGCCATTTACAAGTCATTCTGGAGATACGCCTTCGCTATCCCGGCCGTCGTAGTGGTGATGGATCAACTTTCGAAAAAATGGGCGACCAATCTTTTTGGTCTCCCGTTTAATATTTGCGAAGTCGATCCCTATGTGGGGCAAAAAGGATATTTTCAGGAGTTCAGCCCCATCGTGGATTGGGCCATGACCTGTAATTTGGGTGTGAGCTTTGGCATGCTTTCAGGCGACTCCGCCGCCAAGCGCTGGGGGCTGACAATTTTCGCCGCGCTTATGGTTTTCGCCATGCTCTTTTTCCTGGCCAAGACAATGGAGAAATGGACCCGCCTAGGCCTGGCCCTCATCATAGGCGGGGCCATAGGCAATGGCATTGATCGCTTTATGCACGGTGCCGTGACTGATTTCATCAGTGTCGGAGACCTCCTGCCCTTCTTCCCGTGGGTTTTCAATGTCGCCGATAGCGCTATTACAATTGGCGTAATGTTCATCGCATTGGATATCTTCTTGGAATGGCGGGCTGAAAAGGCTGAGAAATCAGCTGAAAAATAAATTTTTGGTCACTTGGCCCATGCCTTTGTTTGGGCTAAAGAGGGCGCAAATTTGGAGTCGTTTTATGACAATGCGCAAAATTATCAGTGTATCGCTTGTTATTGCCGGTGGCGTTGCCATGTCCGGATGCTCATCTGCCACCAAGGCTCTGGGTCTGAAACAGTCAGCCCCCAATGAGTTTAACATTCTGACTAAAGCGCCTTTGGTCGTGCCACCAGAATATAATCTCCGCCCACCGCGGGTTGGTGAGTCTTCCTATGAGAACAACTACACTCAAAAGGCCGCCCGTGACGCATTGGTTGGAAACATAGATGATGCGGAGCCTACCAAAGGCGAACAGTATCTTTTGGCCAAAGCCAATGCGCCCCGCGCCAATCGGGAAATTCGTGTCGAGATCGACGGTTCCAATAGTGTTGAGCGCAAGTCGGACAGCTTTTCGGATAAAGTTCTGAGAAACGCAAATGTGCCCTTGGACGCAGAGGCCGAAGCCAAGCGTTTGAAAGCCATCAATGCCGCAACAGGCGGGGGCCAGGTAACGATCACACGTCGTCCGGGAACGGCGAAATTACCAGGTCTTTAATCTAGCTTGCTTTACGGAATATAGCGACATTTGAAAGGTCCGAAGCCTGATCAATTCGGCTAACTGATCCGTGTGATATCTCTGCTGATTTGATCGGTAAAACAACCTCAAAGAAGAATGTGGACCCGGCACCAAATTCACTGACCACATCGAGTTTGCCGCCCATAAATTCTATGATTTCTTTGCACAAAGACAGTCCAAGTCCAGTACCTTCATGCTTCCGTGTGAGCTCATTGTCGAGCTGATGAAAGGGCTGGTAGATCTCTTTAAGCTGCGCTTGTCTTATTCCAACGCCTGTGTCTCTCACATAAACACTTAACCGAAACTTTCCATCCGTTTCCTCGCTACCATTCAACAATACATTTATTGAACCTTGAGGGGTGAAATTTACAGCATTTCGCAGAATATGTTTCAGGACCGTTTCGATTCGACTTTTATCCGTCTGCAGAAATTGCGGTACCTGCTCCGCGATGTGCAGCCCCATAATGACATCTGAGCCTTGAGGTAACCTCTTTGCATATAAACCAACGACATCATGCGCCAGCTGATGAATGTCCACAGTTTCTTCGTTGAGGACCAGTTTCTGAAAATTGATCTGATTAAACTCCATTACAGTGCCTAAAACCTCCAAAAGGTTTTCACCGCATTCGTTGACCATATTCGTATATTGTTGTTGTTGCGCATTAAGATTTGTGTGTTTGAGAAGTGCACTCATACCGATAATACCGTTGAGAGGTGTTCGTATCTCGTGGCTAAGCGATGACAAAAAGGCGGTCCTTTGACGTTCAGCATGTTGGACTTTTTCAACGTTCTCTTCGTCCCTTTTGAACAATCCATGCATGGAAACGCTTAGATAAGCTGAAATACTCGTCGCCACTATACAAGACAACAAGAGCTGAATGAATTTGTTGAGTAGAACGGAATTTGATAGGGCAGCGCCGATAGAACCGTCCCCCGTATGCATAGCCGTTTGATGAAATAGCATCACGCTCACGGCCAGTGCCAAGCAACCTGTGATAATTGTCATCCGCCATCCGCTTGTAAAGCCTGCCAGAACAATTGTGAGCGGCAAAAAGAACACCAAGGCACTTTCAATTCCGGAATGATCAACACTTGCGCCAAGAAATATTAATACGGACAGGGTGATAGCAAATCCGAGCCCCGCAAGGAAAAACTTGCGATGAAACTTAAAACTCAGGCAAATAGACGATATTAAACCGATGGCTACAACTGGGAGTACTACATATTCCCAACGAAGCCCCTCGACTGTTAAAAGATAAACAATATCCGCCAACATCAATAGATTTAAGACGATCGTCGACACGATAACTGCCTTGATACGCACAGCGTCACTAGACCGTTCAAACCGGTCAAATCTTAAAATTCGTGCCATCGACATAGCAACTCACCCAATTGAAGGCTTATCAGTTAATATGAAAATGCAAACAGCTTGTTAACGTTAACAACTACTTAAAGCATAAAACGCTGAACTTTACAGCTTACGCTTTTCCCACATTTGCGAGAAAGGGATAGACTGACCATTAGGTTGGACGATCAGAACATGGTCTCGAGTCAAATCCCTCGGATGATCAACACCACAAGAATGCGCCATCATCTCAACATCATGCCGCATGGATTTGCAGTAATTGCTGACCCGAACCGCTTTATTTTCCGGATTAAGCCCCCGCTGCAAACGCTTGTTGTGGGTGGTGATGCCAGTCGGACAAGTGTTCTCATTACATTTAAGGGCCTGAATACATCCCAACGCAAACATGAACCCTCTAGCCGAATTGACAAAATCCGCCCCTGCACAAAATGCCCATGTCACTTCGGCCGGGGTCACGAGCTTCCCCGTCGCAATCAAAGCTATACGATCACGCAATCCTCGCTCTCTCAATAGATCATCCACCGCTGGTAAGCTTTCTCGAATGGTCAAACCCATATTGTCAATTAATGGCATGGGCGCCGCCCCCGTTCCCCCGTCTCCGCCATCAAGCGTGATGAAGTCTGGCGCCGAGTCGATGCCACGTTTTTTGATCGTCTCCAGGAATTCATTGAACGGAGCCAAATTTCCGACCACCAGCTTGATACCGGTTGGCCGCCCTGAAACCCGGCGGATCTGATCAATTAAATCAAGGAGCTCATCATTGTTTGAAACTTCTACGTGCCGGTTTGGTGAGATCGCAGCTTTCCCGACGTCAATGCCGCGGATTTCCGCGATTTCTTCGGTTACTTTACTGGCCGGAAGGATCCCGCCTTTCCCCGGTTTGGCGCCCTGGCTTAATTTTATCTCGATCATTTTTATCTGCGGGTTTTCACACAGTTTTCGCAACCGATCTTCATCCAGTGTCATGTCTTCTTTGCGTACACCAAACTTTCCTGTGCCAATTTGGAAAACCAAATCACAGCCACCTTCAAGATGATAAGGTGCTACACCGCCCTCACCTGTATTCAGCCAACAACCCGCAAGTTGTGCTCCATAGGAAAGCGCCTGCACAGCAGGTTTGGACATGGAACCGTAACTCATTGCGGATATGTTAAAAAAACTATTGGGTTCATATGGCATTTTAGTGTCAGCCCCAATCACAAAGGGCTTCTTGGGGATATGTTCGCCTTCCTGCTTTGGAAACATGCCGTTCGCGAAGATCGCGGCGCCCGGCGTCAAATTCCGAGTTGAGCCAAAAGGAACCGTACCCGACCCATGTTCGCCGACTTCAGTAATCCAGTCCCGCTCAGCTCGATTGAACGGCATTTCTTCCCGGTCCATTGCAAAGAAATACTGACGAAAAAACTCACCGAGTGTAGAGAACAGTTTTCTAAAACGGCCAATGACCGGATAGTTTCGGCGTACCGCATCCTTGGTTTGCGTCACGTCAATAACGAATAAGATAAGTCCGACAACCAAGAGTAGACCAATAACAAACAAAAACAGCGATCCCAGAATATTAAGGCCTTGCAATGCAGTCGTTGTAAAATCGCCCATTTTGTCTTCCTTATGAGTCTCTGAGAGCCTGAATCACATGCGTATGATAGTGTCTTGTCGGTAGAACCGCAAATAACTGTTGAAGACTCTGGCCCCGGACTCGCAAAACCATCGTAAACCGCCTAGATTGGTAGCATGCGTTTTGGCGAACACTTCATGGATGAGTTAAAAGCCCGCATTCGACCCTCGGATGTGATTGGTCGCCATGTGAAACTTAAGCGTCAAGGACGCGAATTCGCGGGACTCTCCCCTTTTACCAATGAGAAAACCCCAAGCTTTTTTGTCAATGACGACAAAGGATTCTATCATTGTTTCTCATCCGGCAAGCATGGCGACGTGGTTTCATTTTTGATGGAGGTAGAAGGTCTCTCCTTCCCCGAAGCTGTTAGCAAATTGGCTGGGGAAGCCGGACTAGAACTCCCGAGAGTAGACCCTGAAGCGGAAAAGCGTGCTGCTCGTAATAAAGTCGCCGTCAACTGGATGGATGCAGCGCAGACATTTTTTATGAAATCTCTGCGCCGTGATATGGGCAGAGACGCACGCGAATATCTCAAATCTCGTGGCCTGACCGGCGAGGACGCCAACCGGTTCGGCATCGGTTTTGCGCCTGATAGTTTCTCTGCCTTGCGAGACGAACTTGTACAGCAAGGCGCAAAACTAGAGGTGTTGATTGAGGCAGGTCTTTTGATCGAACCCGATGACAAATCCCGCCAACCTTGGGATAGGTTTCGAAACCGCATCATGTTCCCGATCCATGATCCGCGCGGACGCCTCGTTGCTTTTGGCGGTCGAGCCATGGAAAAAGATGCCAAAGCAAAATATCTCAACTCGCCCGAGACCAATATTTTCCACAAAGGGCGCATGCTCTATCGCTACCCGGAAGCCCGGAAAGCTATCGCGAATCCGCAAAACCCAGCCAGAGGCATGATTGTGGCTGAGGGTTATATGGATGTTATCGCATTGGCAAAATATGGATTTGATCATGCCGTCGCCCCCCTCGGCACGGCGCTCACAGAAGATCAACTGGAGTTATTGTGGAGAACCGGGCCGGAACCCATCTTGTGTTTTGATGGAGATAAAGCAGGACTGAGAGCTGCTTTCCGTTCCGTCGAGAGGGCGCTCCCATTGCTAAGACCAGGCCAGTCCCTGAGGTTTGCTCTCCTGCCTGATGGCCAGGACCCGGACGACCTACTGCGCGATAAAGGTCGACCAGCCATGGAGCAGGTTTTGGAGCGCGCTGTACCACTGGTTGACATGGTATGGCAACGCGAAGTCGAAGCCGCGCCCCTGTCTACACCTGAAGATAAAGCGGGCCTCAAAGACCGACTTTATGCGGCGCTTCGTGACATCAAGCATGATACGGTCAGGGATCTCTACAAAACGACATTAATCACGCGTTTCAACGATCACTATGGATTCAAAGCCCGAAAAGACAGGAATTATCGGCGCCCCAGTAAGAAATATATCCCAGCAGATCAGAAGCTCGTTATGAATGCCAACTCTATTATCGCCGGTCGAGAACGGCGAGTTATGGGCGCCATTCTGGAGTGGCCAGAGCTTTTGGAACATGTCGATGATAGCCTTTTTGCTGTATCTTTTAGCGATCCATCCTTTTCGGCCCTTCTGGGCAGTATTTTATCCTATTGGCGGCAAACAAATACGGTTGAAAAGTCAGAGCTTTATAGCCATATAGAGCTCGAAGGATTGGGAAGTACTTTAAAGTCTCTGCGCAGGGATCGTCGACTGACGATGGCTGCGATGGGAGGCACCGACGCGAACCTGAATGAACGCTTGGCGCTCTGGAATGCAGAAGCCGAAGCCCTACTGGGCACACAACAGGAAGATGACGTCGAAGACACTCGGTCCCGGATGGCGGATAAGATCCGCGAAGATAATGCAGAAGGCTTGAAAAAGCTAATGCGAGCTTCGCGACCTGTTCGCAATACGGAGATTAAACCGATCGCGGATTAACGTCCTGCGAGCCGGTCTTTATGCATTTTTAAGGCTAAAGTCCTAAGGACTGCCTTTTACTGGAGTGATCTAAATGGCAGAAGCCAAAGCGACAGACAAAAAATCATCCTCAGACGAAACACAGGCCGACCAAGTAGTCCCTGGTACGAACCGTCTTGATTTGGAAAACAAAGAGGTCAAACTCATGCTGGCAAAGGCCAAGCAGAGCGGTCTCCTCACCTCAAAAGAGCTGAATAAACATATCGACCTCAATGGGATCACCCCTGACGACATTGAAGTGACTTTGGCACAATTATCTGATTTAGGAATTTCGGTCGTTGAAGAACCCAATGAAGAAGGTATGGGACCAAAGACTCTCGCCCGGAGTCAAACGACAACTGTTAAAGGCGGCAACTCCAAGGAAAGCCACGATAGAACCGATGACCCGGTGCGCATGTATTTGCGCGAAATGGGCACAGTTGAATTGCTTTCCCGTGAAGGCGAGATTGCTATCGCCAAACGTATTGAAGCCGGGCGCGACACCATGATCAAAGGTTTGTGCGAAAGTGCGCTGACCTTTGAAGCGATTATGGTCTGGCGCGAGGAATTGGCCGAAGGACGCATCCTTCTTCGGGACATCATCGACTTGGATACGACTTATAATCGGTCGATTGGCAATATTCAGGAAGATCGCTCGGCCGAAGCCGTCCGCCGCGAAAAAATCGAAAAAGGCGAAATCGAAGCCACAGAAGAAGACATCAAAAAAGCCAGGTCTTTTAATGATCGGACGATCAAGATCGAACGGAATTATAAGGAAGGCGAAAAACCTCTCGATGACGACGAAGAGGAAGAAGAAGATAAAACAAATCTTTCCATGGCTGCCATGGAGGCAGCGCTACGTGAAGATGTCATGAATACACTTGACACGATTGGCGCTGACTTTGCTCGCTTCCGCAAATTGCAGGACATGTTAATCCGGTCGCGCCTATCGGGCCGCAAGATGCGCAAGCCGCAATCTGATGAATATGAAGAGACGCAGAACCGCATCATTCATGAGATCAAATCTCTGCAGCTCAACAATGCTCGTATTGATGCCCTGATTGAGCAGCTATACGCCATCAATAAGCGATTTATCTCATTAGAAGGTCGCTTGATGCGTTTGGCCGATGGTAATGGCGTACCACGCCACGAATTCCTTGAAGCCTATCTGGGCTCCGAGCTTAATCCGAAGTGGCTAGAGGACATGGCCGGTAAATCCGAAGCCTGGGACCGTTTTATCAAACGAGAAAACAAAGCCATTGAAAAGATCCGTGCTGAGATCGGTGATCTCGCTCAAGAGACCGGTGTGCCTGTAGATGAGTTCCGCCGGATCGTCCAAACCGTACAAAAAGGCGAACGCGAAGCCCGTCAGGCGAAGAAAGAAATGGTTGAAGCCAATTTACGGCTCGTGATTTCTATCGCCAAGAAATATACCAATCGCGGTCTGCAATTCCTCGATCTTATTCAAGAAGGCAATATCGGTTTGATGAAGGCGGTCGATAAATTCGAATACCGCCGCGGTTATAAATTCTCGACATACGCCACATGGTGGATCCGTCAGGCCATCACTCGCTCTATCGCGGACCAGGCCCGGACGATCCGTATTCCGGTTCATATGATCGAGACAATCAACAAAATCGTTCGGACATCCCGCCAGATATTGCATGAAATTGGCCGCGAACCGACCCCTGAGGAATTGGCTGCCAAGCTTTCCATGCCATTGGAAAAAGTGCGTAAAGTCATGAAAATCGCCAAAGAGCCTATCTCTTTGGAAACACCTATTGGGGATGAGGAAGACAGCCAACTGGGCGATTTCATTGAGGATAGCAATGCCATCCTGCCAATTGACGCCGCCATTCAGTCTAATTTGCGAGAAACTACGACGCGAGTTCTGGCCTCGTTGACGCCGCGTGAGGAACGGGTTCTGCGCATGCGTTTCGGTATCGGTATGAATACGGACCACACACTCGAGGAAGTGGGTCAGCAATTCTCGGTGACCCGGGAGCGTATTCGCCAGATCGAAGCCAAAGCTCTACGTAAGCTAAAGCACCCAAGCCGGTCGCGTAAACTACGCAGCTTCCTGGATCAGTAACATAAAACGACACCTGTCGTTACGAATTTATTACAAATACGACATACGTCGTATTTGTGCTTGATGGAATGGTATAACATGTGACATGCAAGTCTCATCAGTAAAGGAGATATGCATGACCATCACACGATCCATCAAGCTTATTGGCGCAACAGTCCTGATTGCTGGGTTAGCCAGCGGTACAGCCTCTGCCGGGGACAAGAAAGACTGTAACTACAAGAAGCACACAACGGCGCAAAAGACGACAACATCAACTGTTTCGACCCCGTCCGTTGTCCTGCCAGCGAAAGCTCAAGCCGGCTACTCCACCATGGATAAGGCGAAGAGCATGAAAAAGATCTATACGTTCGATGAGGCATTGAGCCTGTGCCAAAAACACGGCGCAACAGATCTGCAAGCCTGTATCGATAAGAAAACCGGCCAAACCCCGAAAAGTTAAACTTCCTCCCGTCTATTTGTAGCCACGGCTACACCGAAGTTTAACTTCAGGCCCGCCCACCACATGGCGGGCCTTTTACTTGAGGCGCCCGAAAGTATAGACTATTCAGGTGTTATGATCCTGAATCCCATCATTCAAAGTCGATATGACGAGCTGCCACCGGCACTCCCTATCCGCGTGCTCATTCTCGACTGGATAATGGAAACTTTCCTTGATCCGGAACGGCAGCCAAACGTGATTGATCTCGGCTGTGGCGGTATGACACTGACCTCCCGTTACCGGGACAAAGGGTTCACCGTAACAGGAGTCGACGCCCGGACTGAACGCCTCGAAAATGCGGATTCGGACGGCATCACTTTTATTCAACAAGATGTCCGTGAAACCGATCTCACCGGTTTTGAAATTATTTCCCATCTGGGACTATTTTATCATATGACCCTCGAAGATCAGCTCGACATGTTTAACCGTATCCCCAAAGGCACGGTGACGGTTTTGGAAACTCAAATTTACGAACCTCATACCGTAACACCCAAAGGCAAACCTCGCCTAACCCAAGCCAAAGACCAGGGATATTGGGGCGCGATCTGGAGTGAACCTGGTAATCATCGTCCGACAGCGTCTTGGGACAGCGACCATTCGTTTTGGCATGCGCCGAAATCCCTTTACCGATTTTTTCGGCGCACGGGATTTAAAACAGCGATGCCGGTAGAGCCTCGCTTTATGTCAATGTACGCATCCCGGGGCTATTACGTCTTGTTCAAATAAGCGATCAATTTGTCATGACACGTATGACACGCTGTCAGACACAGTTTTTCTTGCTTTATGCCGCTTCGCCTCACACACATTACAAATGTGGAGGACATTATGAAGAAAACCGAAAAAATCGAGATACGTCTGTCTCACGAGGATAAAGAGCGCTTAAGCCGACTGGCCGAGAATGAAGGACGTACGATCAGCCAGCTGGTCCGGGGGCTTATAGAAAAGTATTTGGAACTTAGCCCGACCAATATCAGAAGACCTGTACCAAAAAAGACTTTATTTCTATCATCACTGGTTTCAGGGCTTATCGGATTCGCCCTTAGTTATGGCTTAGTCAAAAATAAATCGACTGCGCACTCAACGACAGAGCCCCGCGTCGTCAAAAACGTTCGTATCTCCTATGATAATGCTTGGTCGGTTTTGGCCGTTCCCTTACTGGAAGATTATGAGATCGAACATTCGGTGCAATATGGAACCAAGGCGGAATTAAGTATCAAAATCGCATTACATAAAAACGAATATGGTCAATATCCCGCAAGCTTTGTTTTCTGTCTAAGACAATCAAACCAATGCGAAGAAATGGCCAAAGCAGAGTTAATTTTAGATGCACAAACGAAAACCGAAATTAATCTCCTCAGTAAAGACAATCACAATATCAGCATTGCCGCCCGTCCGCACGATACCAAGTATTAGGTCATGACAAAAAAGAGGTTACAGCCTATGCTGGACTATGCCTTATGCTTTTAATCCATCTGAGACTGTGACGGTCCCCGTTCAAGGGACATCCACGAGCTTCCCCGTTCGCCGTATCTATTGCGTTGGTCGCAACTACACCGAACATGTGCGAGAAATGGGCGGAGATGTGGAGCGGTCTGAGCCCACATTTTTCACCAAAGACGCCTCAACCATTGTCCAGAGTGATACAGAAATTCCTTACCCCAATAATACGCAAAACCTCCATTACGAGGTAGAGCTCGTTGTGGCCATGGGACCAGACGGCGTGTTTGGATATGGCGTCGGGATCGATATGACCCGGCGCGACCTACAGGCGGCGGCCAAGAAAAAGGGCGGCCCCTGGGACAGGGCTAAGAATTTCAAGCAATCCGCACCCTGCTCTGCCATTACTCCAGCGGCCGACGCGGATATCACCGGCAAACGTATTGTACTGCGCAAGAACGGCGAAATCGTGCAGAGCTCTTCGCTGGATAAAATGATCTGGTCCGTGGAGGAAATCATTGCCCGCCTCACCTATGATATGGATCTGCAGGCCGGTGATCTGATTTTTACCGGCACGCCCGAAGGTGTCGGCCCAGTTGTTCCTGGAGACGAGCTCGAAGGCGGTATAGAAGGGCTGGCACCCATTCGCGTGAGGTTTATCTAATGACCAAACTATCCCTGCATAATTACTTTCGCAGCTCGACCTCGGTTCGCGTGCGGATTGCCTTGAACCTCAAGGGCCTCGACTACGACTATATCCCCTATGCCCTCCTGCCCGATGAGCATAAGAGCGAAACCTATCTTAAGCTCAATCCGCAAGGTCTGGTTCCGGCTTTGGAAATTGAGGATATGGCCGTTCTGACTCAATCCATGGCCATTATCGAATATCTGGAGGACGCCTATCCCGAACCCGCCATCATGCCACCCGACGCGCTCGGCAAGGCCCGGGTCAGGAGCCTGGCGCAGATTGTGGGCTGCGATATCCACCCGGTCAACAATTTGCGGATATTACGCTATATCGCGGATGAATTCGACGCAGACGCAGACGCCAAGAAGGCCTGGTTCACGCGCTGGGCCTCGGAAGGATTTACGGCGCTAGAAACCCGCCTCGCTTCAGAACCTGAAAC
>JAHDBU010000005.1:54501-56173 GCA_020630275.1 Hellea sp. | reverse complement strand
TTTATAGCGCCTAAACATGAAAGCAAGCCTAATGTGCAGGGTTGGACAAAATAGCCCAGGCGCCAGCAGCAATCATGATAACGCCGACGGCAATGTTGAAGAGCCGCGCACGTTTGGGATCATCCAGAAACTTGCGGATCGCATCCCCGCCATAAGCGTAGCACGCAAGGCCGATCAATTCGGTCGCTGTAATGGTCACCAGCATAATCAAAAATTGCGGCCAGATCGGCGCGCTGGTGTTAAAAAACGCTGGTAGGAGCGCGCCGAAAAACACAACGGGCATAGGGCTGGAGAGCTGGAGGGCGACACCCTTGGAGTATAGTTTGCCGCGGGGCGGGGCGTCACTGGCGCCTGACAGATCCGGAAGGGGCCCGAACATGGCCGAAAATCCGAGGTAAAGTATAACCAGAAAACCCAGCGCCTTCATTACCGTGAATATGGTGTCAGATTGCGTGATGAGTGCCGAAACACCGGTAGCCGCCAGAATAAGCCAGAGCACATTGGCACTGGCCACACCAAGAGCGGGCAACATGGCAGGTTTAAAACCATATTGAAAAGAGGAGGCCGTCACCAACATGACAGCGGGGCCGGGCGTTAATCCGCCGACCCCGAAGAGAATAACAAGACTGATCCAGACCTCGAGAGACATCCGGCCTAATTATCGAAATTAGTCGTTGCGTCCAGCTTTTTGATTACGCGCTTTCAAGAGACGCAAACGCAGCGCGTTAATCTTGATAAACCCGCCTGCATCGGCCTGATCATAGACATCATCTTCTTCGAAAGTGACGTGCTCTTGCGAGTAGAGCGAGTAGGGCGACGTCCGGCCGACCACATCCACATTCCCTTTATAGAGCTTGAGGCGCACTGTGCCGGTGACCAATTCCTGAGACTTGTCGATGGCGGCCTGCAGCATTTCCCGTTCTGGCGAAAACCAGTAGCCATTATAAAGGAGTTCCGCATAGCGTGGCATAAGCTCATCTTTGAGGTGCATGGCGCCCTTATCCATGGTGATTTGTTCAATGCCACGATGAGCCATCAGTAAAACCGTTCCACCGGGTGTTTCATAAATACCGCGGGACTTCATACCCACATAGCGGTTTTCCAGCAGGTCCAGACGGCCAATGCCATTGGCCCCGCCCAGCTTGTTAAGGTGCTCCAGCAAAGTCGCTGGGCTCATCTCTTTACCGTCCACGGAAACCGCATCGCCGCGCTCAAACCCGATTTCAATATAGGTCGGTTTGTCTGGGGCTTCTTCTGGGGAAACAGTCCGCTGGAAAACAAATTCAGGCGCTTCCGCGCCTGGGTCTTCCAGAGCTTTGCCTTCGGATGAGGTATGCAGCAAATTGGCGTCGACAGAGAAGGGCGCTTCGCCGCGCTTATCCATGGCGATTTCAATGCCGTGCTTTTCAGCATATTCGATCAGCTTGGTTCGGGAGTTGAGGTCCCATTCCCGCCAGGGTGCGATCACCTTGATATTTGGGTCGAGCGCGTAATAGCCCAGCTCAAATCGGACTTGGTCATTGCCTTTACCGGTGGCCCCGTGACAGACGGCGTCCGCGCCGACCATATTGGCGATTTCAATCTGACGCTTGGCAATCAATGGCCGGGCGATAGATGTCCCGAGCAGATAGAGACCCTCATAAAGGGCATTAGCGCGAAACATGGGATAGAC
>JAHDBU010000005.1:7070-54401 GCA_020630275.1 Hellea sp. | reverse complement strand
TATAGCGGGGGCGAAAAATGGGGTTAGAATGAAGATTTTTTTGAGATATTTCCTGTCTTCTTTGTTGGTTTTTTGTGCATGTCTGGTGCTCAACGCAACCAGTTATGGGCAAGAGACGGAAACGCAAGACAAGCAGATACAGGTCGTTGATCCCACCGAACGGATTTTACCGGACGATGTAGATGCCTCACAGCTCAACTTTGACGATCCTGAACTCCGCCAGGCCATCGACGCCCGTAAAGAAGCCCAAGCCGCCTTGCAGGAAGCTGATGAGGCATTCGTCGACGCTGTGATTACGCAAATAAAGGAGCGCGAGGCCACATCGCCAGCTGACACTGGGCCCGCTTTTTCTGTGCCCACCAAGGACGAAGCCTGGACTACATTCAAATCCTATATGAGCCAACTATGGGAATTGGCACAGAGTCCGCCATTTTTAGCGCAATTAACCGCCATTATCGCTGCGTTTTTCCTGTCACCCATGATTGCTGCTATCCTGCGCCGAAGGCTGTTTTTCTTCAAAGCGGCTCCTGCGGAAGATGCCAAATTTCTGTCGGCCCGCAAATTCGTTTTCCGGATGGGCAAGTTCTTACGCCTGCTCGTTTTTGTAGCGCTCTTGGGAGCCGCAGCTTTCGTCCTAAAAGCGGTCGGGTCTCCATTGGGTGAAAATTGGCTGGTCAAACTGGTTCAGGGTATTGCTGTTGTTTATTTGCTCTACAAAGTTATTCAAGAATTCATCGGCAATGATCTCTTAAAGAAGTTGTCGATCTGGATCATCATTCCGGTTGCTCTGATCGCGGTCTTTGGACGCTTTGGACAGTTTACAGAGTTTTTGGAGAAAACACCGGTTATCCCAATGGACCCGCCTGTAACGGCTATGACTCTGGTTCGCCTGGCCTTGTTTGGAGGCTTATTTTTCTGGTTGGGTAATATTGGAAATACGCGCGGTCAAAGCGCTATTCGTGCCCAAGAAGGTTTGGATTTGGCAACCCGCGAAGTCGTCGCTAAAATTTTCCAGATGCTATTGTTTGTGATCGTTGTCGTGATGGTGATGACATTTGCCGGCATTCCGCTCTCAGGCTTGGTGATGATTATCAGTGCAATCGGGCTCGGTATTGGTTTGGGCCTGCAGCCAGTGGCGGCGAATTTTGTCTCTGGTATAATCATCCTGTTTGACCGCTCTGTTCGTAAAGGGGATTTCGTCGTCCTGCCGGATGGACAAGAGGGCTATGTAGAAGCCATCAACATGCGCTCAACCACCGTCGAAACCACAGACGGCAAAGATATCATGGTGCCCAATACGACTTTCATCGAAAATACCTATGAGAATTGGACCCACAAGGATCCAGCCCAGCGCTATGAAGTTTATTTCAAAGTACCTTATGATACCGATATTGATACGCTGGAAGAGATTCTTATTCCGGTCATCGAGAACTATCCGAAAGTCCTTATGGAACCAGAGGAGCCTGATCTGGAACTACGCGAGTTTGGTGAATACGGCATTCACTTTGCCATTGAGTTTTGGGTATCTGGCATTGATGACGGTGAAAACAAGTTTACCTCGGATCTGAATTACCTTGTTTGGCGTACGCTTCGGGATAATGGTATCAAAATGCCTATTCCGCGTCGTGAGGTCAAAAACCTGTAACGCTTTACCAGCCGCCGCCTCCACCACCGCCGCCGCCGCCGCCGGAAAATCCTCCGCCACCGCCGCCTGAGGAGGACGAACTTTGCGGCGCGGCTGAGCTTACCCCCGAAGAAATATTGGAAACCATGGAGTTCATGGACCGGCCGATATTGCCTCGACCCATAGAGCCGCTCCAATGAGGGTCATAGTCTTTGGCCTCCATAGGCATGACCTTTTCGAAATAACGGCTCCAAGGTTCCTCCACATCTAGGGCGATGGCATAAGGCAGAAGTTGTTCGTAACGTTTAACCGACATGGGTGGCGGACGATCAGCACCGACTTCGACCGAGTCAAATTTCTGTTTCTCGGCTGTTTTCATAAATAAGCGGAATCCTTCGAGTTCAGTTCTTATCTTTTGGCCCTTTTTGGTTGGCGCTGGCATGAGGATAATGAAAAGAATATTCATTGCGACTAATGCTAAAAAAAGCAGGGCAATCAAAACAGGTGTCAGTTTGGAGAGCTGCGATACTGTTACGAAAATGGCAACCGCGGAGAAGAATATGCCTAGCATAATATAACGCGCATTCACTTTGTAATATGGCTCGCCGAAATGACGGGCGAGTTTTCGCCCAAACGCAGCATGGGCAAGATTGAAATCTGTATTGGGCTCCTTTTTCAACTGGATTGGCACGGCCCGGTGTTTGGGAAATAACCGTGAAAACAGGTCCGCTTCTTCGGGATTTAACGGCAGGAGTTCCTCAGAAGGCCTGTCGTCCTCATAAAGCATGTCTCGGTCCAAAGGCGTCAAAACGGTTTCGCGTTTGTCCGTTTCGATTTGAATCCAGTTTTTAGTCGCTAGTCCCATCAATGTGGAGATCAAGGCCTTGTGCCCCTTTAAGCCGCGGTAATAAATATAGCTGGCCGCAGCAGGCGAATAATTTTCCGGAGGCTCATAAATCGGGTATACAGCCCCCTTTGCTGGGTCCCTCCCGACACGGTTCCAGGTCGTATAATAATATCCTGCAATGCCTAGAAATGACAGCGAGAGCAAAATCAGCGCCCCATTTCGCAACCACCAGATATAGCGCTTGGTAGATTCTTGAACTGGGCCAAAGACGCCCTTGTTAAACTGCAAAGATATCGTCAACCCTTCGCCCTGAGCGTATGGTCGCGTTGTTTCAAAAATATAAAGTGGATGCTGGTTCCGAAAGGTTGCGTCTTGCTGTTTGTCGCCTAACGCACCGGTGTAAATATCAACCCCCTGGTACTTGGCAGCACTTGGCACCATTACCCGCGCCGAGGCTTTCTCGATGGGCAATCGCCAGAAGGTACCGGTTACATTCCAATAAATTTCATCGAAATCCTCTTTCCGGCGCAGTTCATCCTTGATTAGATAGCTGATCTCATAAGTGTGTTTTTTGTGAGAAAGAAAATAATCCCCATCGCCGATCTTGAGCACATACGCATTCCCGTCTTTTTCAATCACAAAGGGTTCGCGGCGATCATTGCGCTCCACATTTCGGACCTTGTAACGAACGGGAATTTCTTTGCCTTGATAGAGCTGATAGCGGGGCAATTCCCGCAAAATACCCCGTTTAACCTGCCGGCCTTCAACATTCACGGTTATGGTCTCGGTAATGAAAAGGTCACCATTCTGTCGGGCCTCGATGTTGACATCAAAAGCTGTAATGGATTCTTGCGCGAAAGCCGTAACGGCGGATAGCCAGATAAGGCAAAGAACAAGAAGGGATTTTGAAAATCTACACATTAGCCGTGAAAATCCATATCTGGCAGGATAGGGGCTTCATCCATCTCAAAATACTCCCGTTCGCCAAATCCAAATATGTTGGCAAACAGATTGATTGGGAAGCTTTGTACTAATGTGTTTTTCTGCCGGACGGCGCCATTATAAAAGCGCCGGGCATATTCAATTTTATTTTCCGTATCTGACAGCTCATTTTGCAGATCCAAGAAATTGGTATTGGCCTTAAGGTCGGGATAGTCTTCAGCGATAGCCAGAAGGCGTCCCAGTGGACCGGTCAAGGCGGATTCCGCTACAGCCCTGTCACTCATACCGTCCGTGTTGAGGGCTTGATTGCGCTTTTTTACGACATCTTCAAACAAAGTCTTTTCATGGCCTGCATAGGCTTTCACTGTATCCACGATCTGAGGGATCAGATCGGCCCGTCGTTTGAGCTGTACCTCGATATCCGACCAGCCATTATTGACAAGCTGGCGCGCAGACACCAAGCGGTTGTAAATCCAGATAACCGCAAAAATAAAAAGAACGAAAACTGCAATCAAACTATATCCCATAGTCCAAAGCTTAATCCGTTTTTTTTGTGAAGGGAAGCCAAAGCGACCAACCAAGCCGCGCAGGGCTCTCGGATTGATAGGCATTGAGGCCAATGTTCATATGGGTATGACCATCTTTGGGTTGGGCGACATAAGTTCCAAACAACCTGTCCCATAAAGAGAGATTGAAACCGTAATTGGCATTGGTCTCTTGATCGTGAACTGAGTGATGGACTCGGTGCATATCAGGTGTGACAATAATCAGACGCAAAAGTCGGTCAAACGGCAGTGGTAATTTCAAATTAGAATGGTTGAACATCGCGCAGCCATTGAGCACGATTTCAAAAATCAAGACCGCCAGCAGGGCAGGCCCGAGCAATAGGATAATGGCGGATTTATAGATCATGGATAGAATAATCTCGACGGGATGAAAGCGCAGCGCTGTTGTTGTGTCGATGTCGCGGTCTGAGTGGTGAACCTTGTGTAACCTCCATAGAAAGGGGATTTTATGGGTCGCCACATGTTGAATATAAATGGCCAGGTCCAACAAGATAAAGGCGATTAAAAATTCCAGCGCCGGATGCAAACTGACCTGGTTCAAGACGCCCCAGTCGGCCTTTATGGCATAGGCTGCCGCGGCCATGGCGGTTACCGGTTCGATCAGTCGGACACAAAAATTGCTGATGACCGTCATACTAATATTGGTAAACCAGCGTCCTGTGATTTTCAGCGTTTTTCTGCGCCGTGGAAACAAGCTCTCCGCTAACAAGAAAAGACAAAGCAGACCAAAAAACAAACCGCCCCGTAGCCAGACCTCAAAATTTCCCGCAAAATCCATAGGTTTTTATAACGATTACCGGACAGTTCGCCATCACAAATCGGTTTAGGATTAAGCGAAACTTAAGCGCTTTGTGTTAGTGATCGCCTACGTTATGAATTTATATGCCGTGAGTCATATCATTGCCTTTATATTGGGCTATTTATCTCGGGAGTATAACCGCAGCTTCCGAATTTTGTTGATTCTGGCCTTGCCCGCCCTATGGCTATTTGCGTTTTTGGCCCCTAGATATACGGGTTTTTCAAGGGCTAATCAGGATGGATTTTTAAACTTCTATGTCAAAATTTACGAACGCCTGTCGCCAGAGGCGATGATGGCCGTTCTGCTTTTCCCGTTTATCTTTATCCTCGGGCGCTTCATACATTTGGTTTATGAAACCTACTTCTACCGGGAAAAGACAGAGTCACCGATCGCGAGAAAAAAACGTGTTCTCGCCAATTTTGGTAACCGCTAAGAATATATTTCCAATCCATATTGTCATTGCCATCCCTCTGCGTTAACTCCACTGCAATCCAGTAAGATTTTGCAAAAGGAATACGCATGGCAGAGACACGCACCTGCCTCGTTACAGGCGCCTCAGCCGGAATTGGCGCGGCGATCGCCACCGAATATGCGGCGAGAGGTTGGGATCTCGCGCTGACGGCCCGACGTGAAGAACCGATGGTCGAACTGGCGACCGATCTGAAAAAGCAATTCGGGACCACCAGCCATATTTTCTCCCTCGATCTTTTTGAGGCCGAGGCCACGAATGACCTTATGGCCCGAATTGAGAAAAAGGGCATACGTATAGATGGTCTGGTTAATAATGCGGGCTACGGGCATCCCGGGCGTTTTATGGAGAGTGATTGGCAGGATCATGCCAATTTCCTGCAACTTATGTTGAGGGCGCCCTGCGAACTTTGTCATGCTGTGCTGCCATCTATGAAAGACAACCGGTTTGGACGTATCATCAATGTGGCGTCACTGGCGGGCCATATACCGGGTTCACGCGGACATACTTTATATGCAGGAGTCAAAAGTTTTCTGATCAAGTTTTCTCAAAGCCTGCATCTCGAAGTGGCGGAATATGGTGTGCACGTCTCCGCCCTTTGTCCTGGTTTCACCTACAGTGAATTCCATGATGTGAATGGGACGCGTGATGGGGTCTCCAAACTCCCGGATTTCATGTGGATGGACGCCGATGAATGTGCGGAGCAGGGCGTTGAGGCTTGCGAGCGCAACCGGGCGGTATTCATTCCGGGCCGGGTGAATAAATCTATCGCCGTTGCCGCGAGAGTTCTACCTGACCGTTTGGCCATGGGATTAATGGCAAAGAATTCTGAGAAAATTAGAAAGGGCTAACATGGCGGACCCAAGATTATATGTGGCACTTGACTTGCCGAGTATAGATGAGGCCCGCCATATGGTTGCGCGTCTGGGCGATAGTGTTGTGTCTTATAAAATTGGCTTGCAACTCTTACCGCTTGGCGGAGCTGAATTTGGCCGAGAACTGGCAGCCCAAGGCAAGAATGTTTTTCTCGATTTCAAACTCCACGATATCGATGCGACCGTAGAGAAGGCTACGCGCTCCATTTCGGGGATTGGGGCTGATCTATTGACCGTCCACGCCCGCCCTGATGTTATGAAAGCTGCTGCCAAGGGGCGGTCGGGTAATTTGAAAATTCTGGGCGTGACGGTTCTGACGTCATTGGATGAGCAGGCTCTGATCGATATCGGCTATCATCATACCGCAGAGGAACTCGTTTTACACCGGGTCAGACAAGCCGTCCGAGCTGGCATTGACGGTGTGGTCTCCAGCCCGCTTGAGGCGGCCAGAATCCGCGCTGTCGTGCCCAAGGGTTTTCTTGTAGTCACGCCCGGTGTTCGCATGGCGACGGATGCTGTCGGAGATCAGAAACGTGTGGCCACTCCGGGTGATGCGATTAAGAGCGGTGCCTCTCATATTGTCGTAGGCCGCCCAATCACACAGGCAAGTGATCCGCGCGCTGCCGCGATACGCGTCACTGAGAATATGTCAAAATAAAAGCCCCGGCCGGGGCTTTCTTGAAAATCTGTTTCGTTAAACTACCAGCCGCAACGACCAAAGAACATTGGGTTTGGTAGAACCGGTCCACCGCACATGCCTGGGCGGAAGGCCGGCATTACACCCGGGTGGAAACCTGGATAGAAGCCTGGGCCAAAAGCTGGACGCGGCATTGGTACCGGATAAGGAACACTGATGACCGGTGTTGGGACCGGGTAGCGAACATAAACAATCGGACGTACAACCCGTGTCGTGTTAGGGGCACCCAAGTGGTAGCGCACAGTCGGCTGAGGCGTTTGACGCATAACTTGGTAACAGCCCAGAACAGACTGACCGGACTGCATACCATTGACATTCACAGGGCACGACGTTGGCGACAGTGTTTCACTGGCACCCAGACCCGGAATCGTGATGTTTCCGGACGTAGACTGTGTTGATGTAAACGGTACATATTGTGCACCGCTATTATAGCTCGATAACGGCTGGATTGACGTTGAACCCGAAGAACCGCAGTAAAGGTTGTTTCCACAGGAAGCCCCGGCTGTGGCGGAGAAGCCCGCTGTCAAGGCCAGTGCCACTGCGCTTTTGACAAAGACAGATGGTTTCATTTTAATCCCTTTCAATTCGTTTGAACATGGGTCTGCAAGTATCGTGCAAACTCAAGCGGATTCGCCTTAAAAGCGAAAAAAAGCCCGCTTTTTACGGGCTTTTGCTGATTTAGTGTCCGTAACGGGTTGCGCCACTTCCAAAACGGCTGCCTGGAAGACCGCTCCCATAGCGGCCTGAAGAAGCCGGAGCGTAAAACGGGAGGGGCGCTGGGGCAGCGATTGGCGCTGCCATAGGTGGCGCAATAGGCCCGGCTATCGGCATGGGGGCCGGGACAGATTCACAGACCGGTGTTGGCACAGGCGTAGGCACGCCAACGATGGGTGACTGAACGCTGACTTGTGGCGCTTGGCGTTTGCAAATCACCTGAGTAGCTTGCATGCTACCAATCATAGTTGGGCCAGAAACTTTCTCATAGTAAGTGCCATCGGCGGCCATTGAACCAGGATATACATTTGTTTGAGGCGCCATGGTCATTGTATTTGAAACGGAACCAATGACATTTGAAGACATGGTTGGCATTGGGACTGTACCACCGGAGACAATCGGCTGTGGTTGTGTCATTCCACCATTCAAGACAGCCGTCGCATTACTGTGAGAGCGGTCGATAATGGAAGTCGGTATGTGCGCAATACCAGGCGTCAGTTCATTGGACCCATAGGTGCGCGGTGTGAACTTGCTCGGATCGTAGCCGCCGCCGATTGCGACGACACGTTCAGTTACCTGAGGCGCTGGCGCTGCAATCATGGGTGCAGGAGCCGCAATAATTGGAGCGGCTTGCGCCATGATTGGAGCCGCCATAATAGGCGCAGGCGGGGCGACTACCGGCGCTGACATCGGGGCTGCACTCGCTGCGCCGCAATATTGGGTCGACTCTGGTGTGCACCCACCTGTAAATCCGCTTGGCGCGTCGGACAGAGCCGGACCGCCGGCCAAACCATGAACGCGCGTGATGTTTACACTAGGGGTGCCCAAATATTGCACGGACCGTAAATGACCCATTGGGCGCTGGGCGAAGACATGCATGGGGTCAATAGAAGAACCGCCACCTTGGTGTGCGATCACATTGGGGGCACAAACCGGCCCGGCTGGTCCGGGGACACATCCGCCGGCAAAAGCGCTGGTAGACAGCAGGCTAACACTCAATCCGCCCAGAATTGCGGCCTTTTTAAACATCGAACGCATAAGCGCTTACTCCTCGTCCCGGGCATTGGCCCTAAATTATCGTTTTGCGAGAGAGCGCTGAGCGCTAGAAATCATAGGCGATGCCGCCGCGTTCCCAGTCACCAAAGCGTGTTGGCTCTGCTCCCTCGGGTCCGCCGGTTTCTTCGGGACGTTTCGAGGTTTCCGTCTGGGCTTGTCGGCGTGCTTCGGCCTCTTCCAGAGCCCTTTGGGCGGCTGGAGAGAGTTTTTTGCCGGGCGCGGCGTTGGCTGGCGTCTTATTTGACATAGCCTCTGCTTAAGCCTGAACGGATCGAAACGTCAATCAAAACTGACTGACCTTTGCCTCGTTTTGGTACAGGAAGAGCCATAAAAATTGATTAAGTCTGTGTAGACGCTTTATTAACCATAATTTCGCTGATAGTGGGCCCCATGTCAGCACCAAAAACATCCGAAAAATCAACCAGTCGACTGGTTGCTATCAGAGCCTTGAACCAGATCCTCGCAAAAGGTGAGCAACTGGAATCCAGCTTGTCTAATGATCCATATTTTAACCAGTTGGAAAGCCGGGACCGGGCTTTTGCCAGACTGCTGGTCTCAACAACACTCAGGCGTTTGGGGCAGGTTGATGCTGTCTTGGAGAAATTTGTCAAACGGACCCCGCCGTCATTTGTACAAAATGCTATCCGGATAGGCGCAACTCAACTACTTTTTTTAGGAACTGCAGATCATGCGGCAGTGGACGAGACCGTCGACGTCATCAAAAATCACCGAAAATATGTGAAATTTTCCGGTCTTGCGAATGCTGTATTGCGCAGAGTGACAGGCGAAGGGCGAAAAGTTCTCGTTTCAACCACGCCTCGGGACAATATTCCCAAATGGATCTATCGCAGTTGGGAGAAAAGCTTTGACCGGGCTGCGGCTCGCCAAATGGCTCTGGAATATGTGAAAGTTCCGCCCTTGGATATTACGGTCAAGTCTGATCCGGCAGAGTGGGCGGAAAAACTTGGTGGCGAAGTGGTCTTTGGCAATACCGTCCGTCTATCAAAAGCCGGTCAGGTACAAAAGCTTCCAGGTTTTGACGATGGCGACTGGTGGGTGCAGGATCTCTCCGCCAGCCTCCCGGTTTTGGCGCTGGGAGACGTCTCTGGAAAAAAAGTTTTAGATATGTGTGCGGCCCCTGGAGGGAAGACTTTGCAATTGGCGGCGTCCGGAGCCGATGTAACTGCGCTCGATAAATCCGGCCGACGTTTGGGGATATTAAGGGAAAACCTGGAACGGACCGGCTTGTCAGCCATAGTCGAGGAAGCGGATGCCTCATCCTGGGACGGTGAAGGCGAAACCTTCGATATTGTGTTGCTTGATGCGCCATGTTCGGCGACTGGCACTTTCCGCCGGCATCCAGATGTTTTACATAATAAAGACTTCAAACAGCTCGCCAGTTTGGTCAAATTACAGCGTGAACTGCTATTTTCTGCAGCTGAAAAATTGCGCCCGGGTGGCTTTTTGATGTATTGTACATGTTCCTTACAGGTGGAGGAAGGCGAAGAGCAGATGGAGTGGTTCTTGCGAGAAAAGAGCGATTTCGAAGTGATTCGTTTTTCCGACGAAAAATGGCGCGAGTTTGGGAACTCAAGCGGGTATTTGCGGCTTTTACCACACCAAAAAAGGGAAAAAGGTGGTCTGGACGGGTTCTTTTTGGCCCTGCTCAGACGAAGAACTTTAAAAACGTAAACCGAAAATCAACGTTTTTTTGGTCTAAAAGTTGCAGAAAAGGATAGCAAATGTTTCAAAATGGGAGGCCTGATATGGGCACGAATGTATTATTCCGTAACGGCTTAGTCGCCGTCATCGGTGTCGCCGGACTGACTCTTTCCGCCTGTGCGTCCAAAGGGCACGCAAGTGATCGTTACGGTTCGATCTATGATTACGAGAGTGGCAAAAACCACTGCGAGACGAAACGCTACGGTTGCGAAACGGTCGCTCAGCAGCCGGTTTACCAACAGCCAGTCTATCAACAGCCTGTTTACCAGCAGCCAACCTATCAAGCGCCGATGGCGACGCCTGTTCAGGGAACAGTGTATGCCGATTGTTCAGCGATCGGTAGCTGTTCAACAGGAACGCCGACTTATTCAGCGCCGAGCACGACGTATTCTGCACCGAGCACGACTTATTCTGCTCCGGCAACGACATATTCTTCCGGTTCAACTTACTCCGCTCCTGCGACAACAAGCTATGCCAGCTCTTCGAGCTACCAGTCATCTGGTGGAACAGCTGACTGTCCAGCCGGAACAACGTTGCAATCAGACGGAACCTGCATGCAGTCTTCCGGCTCTTCTTACAGCAGCGGATCCTATTCGTCCGGTAGCTCCAGCTATTCTTCTGGCTCAAGCTATACAGGATCGTCTTCAGGTGGCACAGCTGACTGCCCTCCAGGCACAACGCCGCAGTCTGATGGTACCTGCATGCAAGGCAGCTCCGGCTACGACTCATACAGTTCATCCAGCTCGTCATCTTCCTATGGTAGCGGTTCAAGCTACTCAGGTGGTGGTGCTGTGATTTGTCCAGAAGGCAGCATCATGCAATCTGACGGGACATGCATGCAGTCTGGGTCATCATCATATGGCGGATACACCTCTTCCGGTGGTTACACAGCCAATGATTACCTGCCAATCCGCAAGTAATTAGCGATCAAATGAATTTAAGAGCCGCGCCCTTGAGGCGCGGTTTTTTTATGTCTGGTCCTGGGAATATTTTCGCGCCGCCCGCCAAAACCAAAGCAAGGCCAATAACAATAGTAAAAACGGCAGACCCCAGAGAAGATAGGTATTGGGCTGAACGGGTGGCTTTAAAAGGATGAAGTCACCATAGCGACTTTGCATATAGTCGATGATTTCTGCATCTGTTTCGCCGCTTCGGACGCGTTCGCGAACGATACGCCGCATATCCTGCGCGGTCGTAGAGGGGGACTCTTCGATCGACTCATTTTTGCACATTACACAACGCAGGCCGCGACCGATGTCCCGCGCCCGTTGTTCAACCACCTCCTCGGAAATGACTGTCTGCGAGTCTTGTGCGTGACCTGGGACAGAAAACGCAAAGCCCGCCATCAAAACAACAAGCATGAGCCAGCGTCTCATTATTCGCTCTCCAATTGACGAATGAGGGGCTGCAGGGTTTCAGCCCAGACCTGATCTGTCACCATCCCCACATGTTTATACCGAATGATTCCTTGCGCATCGATGACATAAGTCTCTGGTGCGCCGGTCGCGCCCATGGCAATCACCAATTCGCCCATCCGGTCGTAAATCACGAAATCATAAGGGTCTCCCAACTGAGCCAACCAGCTCTTGGCCCGATCTCTAGTGTCGCGCCAGTTTAAGCCCACGAGGCGCAGGTTTTCAGTCTCTCCGATCTCGACAAGTTTAGGGTGTTCCGCTTTGCAGGGCGTACACCAGGTTCCGAAAATATTGACCAGTGTGATTTCGCCGCGAATGAGCGCCTGATCTACCGAGCGGGTTTCATCATAGAGTTCCGTGAGTTCAAATTCGGGGAAAGGTTCATTCAGGAATTTATAGGACAGCTGATCGGAATTACCCCGCAATATCGAAACGGCTAACAGGACAATCAGGGCCAGAAAGGCAAGGAGAGGGATTAATCCGCGCATTAGCTCACCTCACTTTCATCGATGGGTTGGAACCGCAAGCGACGATCCGCCAATGATATAAACCCGCCCAGTGCGATCAATAATGCGCCGATCCAAATCCAGATCACAAAAGGATGGTAATGGGCTTTAATCACGGCGCTTTCACCGTCCCATTCAGATAATGTCGCGAAAATCGTATCTTTGGCGCCCAGATCAAACCCGACCTCTGTGGTCCAATTGCCTTGTCCGTCGTCCATATTGCGGGTGCGGTAATTGCGGGCCTCTGAAATAAGGGGTGTTATCGCCTGACCGTCCTTGAGGACCATAATTTCAGCGGCCGTATAAACATAATTATCCCGGCTACCCTGGGTGAGATCTTTGAGTTGATATTCGTAGGGGCCGACGATCAAACTCTCGCCAGGGCGTAGGCGTTTGAGGTCGTCCGTCTGGCCGCTGGTAAATAGTGTGATGGCCAGGGTCATGACGGCCAATCCCACATGCCCAAACACAAAGCCGTAAAAGGCCGCCGATTGCTGGCGTAATATCTTGCGCCGGGACCAGACCACCAAAAGCGTGCCGACAAAAAGATAAATGCCTACCGCCAGGCCCAGTGCCGCTAGCCAGCTTTGTCCCATGATTAGGAAAAGCGCAAAGGCCAGTACCAGAACCGGAACCAATTTCAGAATGATAGATTTCAATTGAGCCGTACTATCACGCTCCCATTTCAATAGGGGCCCGACACCCATAATCAGGATCAGCAGGATCATAATTGGCACAAAGGTAATGGCATAATAGGGCCGGCCGATGGACAGATCATCGTCAAACACGCCCTTGATAATAACTGGGTAAAACGTCCCGATGAAAATCGTAACAGTCGTGACAATCAAGAGCAGATTATTCAGCACCAGAGCACCACTGCGGGAGAGCGGTTCGAACCGGTCATGCGCCCGCAAGGCATTGGCTCGCCAACCATAAAGCGCCAGGGCCAATCCCGTATAGAGGCCGAGAAGCACCAAAAGATATAGCCCGCGCTCCGGGTCAACGGCGAAGGCATGGACGGATGTCAGCAAACCGGACCTAACGACAAAGGTCCCGATCAGGCTCAGGCTGAAAGTTGTTATCGCGAGGAGCACGGTCCAGCTTGGCAGGGAGCCTCGCGTCCCCAGGACCAAAATGGAATGCACCAGCGCCGCACCAGCCAGCCAAGGCATAAATGACACATTTTCGACCGGGTCCCACATCCACCAGCCGCCCCAGCCCAGTTCGTAATAAGCCCAGAAACTCCCGAGTGTGATTCCAACCGTCAAGAAGCTCCAAGACAATAAAACCCAGGGCCGAAGCCACCGGGCCCAGATCGCATCGACTTTACCCTCCAACAAGGCCGCGCAGGCAAAGGCGAAACTGAGCGAAAAGCCCACATAGCCCAAATAGAGAAACGGTGGGTGAAACGCCGCGGCTGGATCCTGCAAGACCGGGTTCAAACCTGCGCCTTCATAGGCGGCTGGAATGAGGCGCTCAAACGGGTTGGAGGTCAGAATACTGAAGCTTAGAAATCCGGCCGAGAGAAGACCTTGTATGCCAATGGCGCGGGCTTTGAGCGATGGCGGTAAATGCTTGCCAAAAATGGGGATCATGGCGCCGTAAATCCCGAGGATCAGCACCCAGAGCAGCATAGACCCTTCGTGATTACTCCATACCCCTGTGATCCGGTACATCATGGGTGTGGCGCTGTGAGAATGTTCCGCCGTGAGCAGGACGGAAAAATCAAAACCGATAAAGCTGGCGGTCAAAGCCCCGTAGGCACCTATGATGGCCAGGCATTGCAAGAGGGCCGCGCGGCTCCCAAACTGCATTAAAACGGTATTGCCTTTATGCGCCCCCCAAAGCGGTAAGACGGCTTGCAAGATAGCAATGACAAAGGCTGTGATCAGCAGGATATGTCCGAGCTCGGCAATCATGTTCGCGACCATACGCCAAAGCCGCTAACAGGCAAGCTGCCAAGCGTCGCAGATAGGGATAATAGCGCCACGTATTTGGGTTGACCCATCAAACACAAATCCCTATAGGGCGGGTCTTGTCGCGATAGCGACCTGTCATCTGTGCCCAGGTGGCGGAATTGGTAGACGCGCTAGCTTCAGGTGCTAGTGCCCGTATGGGCGTGGAAGTTCGAGTCTTCTCCTGGGCACCATTGATTTTCAGTTGAACGCTACTTGTAATGTTTGGATTAGTGCAAAATCCAAGGCGGTAAGTGCGCCTTGGATAAAGTGTTACTATGAATCTAAAATGGTTTTAGTTACGCCCGTTTGAACGTCCATTGTGTATAATTGTAACTGTGTCAGGTTCAGAATTCTCGGTACCGTCATTCACGATTAGTTCAAATTCGATTACTTGATCAGCGCGTCCTGGTGGATAATAGAATGAGGGAGTTGCGGTTTCCGCATCAATCAGTTCGACTTTAGGGCCCGAGATTTGGGTCCAAATATAAGACAGATTATCACCATCCGCATCTGTTGAATTTGTTCCATCTAAATAGACCAACATATTGGGAATTCCATACTTGATATCTTCGCCGGCATTAGCAACCGGCGGGGTATTAGCCGGAAAACACCGTGATCCGATATTTTGAAAATCCCTCCTAGAGATAGTTACAGTTCGAACCACATCAAATTGTTCGGTTTGGTCGCTTTCATATACTTTGACTGTCAAGGGAAGTGGGTTTTGAATTGTATTCAGATACCATCCGCCTACGGCGTATCTATTATTGGGCCGATTACGTAATGCTTGAGACCGATACTGTGTTGTTCCCACATTGATTGGACCAGGTCGCGATCCGTTTGTAGAAAGCAAGTCGCCATTTGCGTCCTCAATTTGGATTTGAAAATGATCGCGACCATTGCCGTCGTCTACATTTCCTCGAACTCTTCCGAGTACCACTGAGAAGTAACAGTCACCTGCATATGGATTTGACCATGCAATACCAGCCTCATAGCCAGGTCCTCTACCCAGGTAGGGTCCATAATCGTCAATAAGAATTGCATTTGAATCTGCCACAAATACAGCGGTCCCCAAGACCAATGCGACTAATTTCTTCGAAATAATGTTAGATTTCATTTCAACGGCCCCGTTAAAGAAAAGAATATTTGTAATGATAAAATATCATTTTGATTTTCAAAGTTTAGCGCGCGTTCTCAGATAGCTCTGTGATTTCGGTCACGCCTAATTTCCTTGGCACCATTTTAAACTTTATCGTAGTTGCGCATATTTTGAGGGTCTGCTTAAATCACCTTCAGGGAGTCATTCATGCGTAAATTATTTCTCATTCTGGCTTTGCTGATCACGATCTGCCTGGCTGTTACCATCAAGTCATTTCAGCCGACGGCGCGGGCCGGGGCGGCCTATGCGGCCAAGGCGCTTTGCTCGGGTGTTTTCGTGTCCGGACTGGATGCGGAGCGTGTGGCCGCCGAAGAATATGAGGGGCTGGATAAGGCCTTTAGCATGATGAAACGGATTATTGATCTGGACGAAGAATTTGTCGAGACGTCTATGTTGGGCCTGGCCAAGGCTCGCGCAAAATATGATCCGGCAAAAGGATGTACGCTTTTGCATAAGGACGGTGGATCTTCGTCTCAGGCCATAGCGATAGACTCGATGGATCGTGGTAATTTTCAGCCCCTGCCAACATCCAATCAAAACCCGGCAGCGCTAAAAGAAGCCCTAGACTTTGGCTTCACCGAAACCGGCAAAGGCATGCCGCTCAATACACGCGCGATTGTTGTGGTGAAAAACGGGGCCGTGGTCGCAGAACGCTATACCGACGGCATTGGCCCGGATACGCCGCTCAAGGGCTGGTCCATGAACAAGACGATTACCGGGCTTTTGATCGGCACACTGATAGACAATGGCAAGCTGAAGCTAGACGGCCCGGCACCCGTTAAAGCCTGGTCCGAAGACGGTGATCCGCGGCGGGCCATTTCTATTCGTCATCTCATGCAGATGCGGTCTGGTCTGGGGTTTGACGAGAGTTATAATTCCATGACCAGTGATGCGATTAAAATGCTGTTTCTATCGCCATCGGCATCTGCCTATGCAGAGCAATCCAAACTAGCCCATGAGCCGGGAATCCATTGGGAATATTCTAGCGGAACCAGCAATATACTGGCGGCAATCGTCGGAGATCAGGCCGAGGCGCAAGGGCAATCCATAACCGAATATATGTGGGATGTCCTACTCAAACCCGCAGGTGTGACGACAGCCTTTCTCGAACTCGATCAAGGGGGCGACTTTGTCGGATCATCTTATGGTTATATGGGAGCTCATGACTGGGCCCGGCTCGGTATGTTGATGTTGCGCAAAGGGCAGGGACCGGGCGGTGCTCACATTATCACGCCGGAATGGATCCAATTTATGACGGAGCCCAATGGCATTACCAATGGTGTTTATGGTGGTCAGACCTGGCTCAATGCCGGTGTCGATCAGGGCGCCGACTGGACCTATAAAGGCGTGCCATCAGATATGTTTTATATGTCAGGCCATGACGGGCAGTTCGTAGTTGTCATCCCGTCACGGGATTTGGTTATCGTGCGTCTGGGGGAATCCATGTATCAAAATACAAACAAGCATCTCGGAAAATTAATGCGGAAAATACTGAAAGGTGTTGAATAAACACCATAGCTTCAACGAATTCATAACGGATTAACCGTAAAATTCTTCCAATTGATTTAGGAGAAAAATAACCAAATGACAAAAGTTGAGCTTGCAGAATTTACCCCTTGGACGTCTCGTCCGGTGGCTGATCCACGACGGGCTAGCCCGGCTCAATTTATGGATGGTATGAGCGAAATCCTGACGGCTCAAGGGCCGATGCAGGCCCTGCATCTGTTTCAGACCTATGCTAAGGCTGGCGGATTGATGAAGATCACCGCGCCCGTACGGTCTCGTTTCGAACGGGCTATCCAGGACGCAGCGAGAGCGGGAACTGTCGTCATCGAAAAAGAGAATGATAGCGAAGTGGAAGATGAGACGGATCCTCGTTGCTGGATCGTCAGGCTCGAGGGTCAAGACCGGGTGATTATGCGAACATTGGGAGACAGGAGTTTTGCTGAAATCCCCTTGTCAGAATTGGCGGCTTTTGTGTTGGAGCTTCGTTGCGCCGATGAATTCATGGGCAAAGAGGATATCGCTCGTTCCATCTTATCCCATTACGGATTGCAGAAACTCACGGCGCTCGTGCAGCGGCGACTCGATCGCGTATTCGCTGAGTATTTTTAGTCACTGTAAATGTGATTTGGCAAATATCTCCGGAGTCTTTAAATTGCTGTGGCAAAAAGGAGGACGTTGGACGAATGCGAGGCGTATCAAAAAACTTGCTAGTGGCCTTATTGGGGGCCATAATTTGTACTCAGGCTGAGGCCCAATCGGATCAACCCATCGAAAAACCCCAGTTACGCTTCCCCGCTGGCGCTAAACAAAGTGGCGTTTGCCAGGCGACCTTTGACGTAAATCCCGAAGGCACACCTGATAATATTCGCATAACGAGCTGCACTGACAATATTTATGAATGGCCGTCAGAAGTGGCCGTAGGCAAATTCAAATATTCACCGAAATCAACTTGGCGTCGGAACCAAAAGACAAAACTGTCTTATGACTTGGCCAATGAATTTGGAATCGTCATGCCCGTTCCGGACCCGGTTGACCCCAATGTTATTCCAGATGAAACTGCGGTGATCGATTCATATTTCGGTACCCGTGAAGGTGGGCGGCATCGTCACCGGGACAGTTTATATTGTTGCTATGACTATTCTATCAGTAATCGGGGATATGCATTTAATGTCGTGGCTACGCATTGCTCATCTGAAGATGCTAAAGCCATTCATGGGAGTGGTTTTGATATCCGTGAATGGAAATTTGATCCGGCCATCAAAGATGAGCTGGGTATTTCGACGAGCGGCTATAGCGATATCTTATTCTTCCGAGACGGTGGCCGGGTTTATCTTGGGACAGAAGACGACATTGCAAAATATTGCGCGCCTTGATCACCTAAATAAAAAGGGCCCCGAAGGACCCTTTGAAACTATAAAATTAGGATTGGCTTAGCCGTCCAATTCGATCGATGTCGGGTATGGAATTGTGATACCGTTTTTATCAAACGCTTCCTTGATTGACTTTTTCAGATCAAACATAACATCCCAGTAATGCTCAGGCTTACACCAGACACGGCTTTGGATATCGACTGAACTTTCGTTCAGTGTGACAACCTTGGCCCACGGTCCTTCGGGTTCGGACAGCACGTCCGGGTGCTTGGCGGCCGTGTCATTGATGATCTTGATCGCTTTGTCGATGTCGTCATCATAGTGAATGCCATAATCCACATCGACACGACGCAGACCCAGAGATGTGAAGTTTTGAATGGTCGAGCCCCAGGCCTCACCATTGGCGATGATGACTTCCTTATTGTCGACAGTGGCCAGATTGGTCGTGAAAATGTTCATATCGTTGACGACACCTTCTTTACCGGCAACTTCAACATAGTCACCCAGCTTATAAGGGCGGAAGAGCATAAGCATCACACCGGCTGCGACGTTCGACAATGTGCCCTGTAGTGCAAGGCCGATGGCCAAAGTGGCGGCACCTAACATCGCGACCAAAGATGCGGTTTGAACGCCGACTTGGCCAATCGCTGCGACAAATACCATGGCGGCAACCGCATAGCGGGCTAAAGAACCGATAAAGTTACCCAGCGTTTCATCAACCGCCGGAGATTTCATGGAAAGCTTGGTGACTTTGCGACCGACCCAACGGGCGATTTTCATACCGATCCACAGGATCATCAGGGCCAGGAATACCTTTAAGGCGTAAGGACCTACGGTGCCGATCCACCACTCTGGATTGGTTAGGTTATCAAAAGAAAAGCCCAATCCTGTTGCGGCTTCTCCAGCGGTTTCTGCCGCTTCTGCTACTGTTGCGTCTTGCATATTAAACTCCCTCAAAAGGTTTAACTGTTACGAAGTGATTTCAGGCGTGCCAGACGGTCGCGCGCCTTAGAATTTTTGACGTGTTGGGACAGCTTGATTTCCCGAGGATAGGCTTTTTCAAAACCGGCTTTTACAAAGGCTTCTTTGACCGGTTGCGAAATTGACGCTCCGAGAGCTCTATAATCGGATGCTTTACACCAAGCTCTGAGCTCAACAACCACCGTACTTTCGCCCAGGTTCACGACCTTCGCCCATGGTGCTGGTTCTGATAACACAAGTGGATGCTGACTTGCTACGGATGTTAACACGTCGATAGCTTTGTCGATATCAGTGTCGTAGGTAATGTTGAACTGACGGTCCAGTCGGCGCGTTTCCAGAGAGCTATTATTGACGATGGTTCCACCCCAGACATCGCCATTGGATACGATAAATTCCCGGCTATCTGTAGATTTCATCCGAGTTGCCGTTAATCCAATTTCTGTAACTTTTCCGGAAACTCCGCCAGCTTCGATCTCGTCACCTATTTTAAAGGGGCGAAATAACATTAGCATCACACCCGCCGCTACATTTGATAGTGACCCTTGCAGAATAAAACCCATCGCCGCACCAAGACCCAAAACCATGGCCGAGAATGATGATGTATCAATACCCATCACCGTTAAAGCAGCGATAATAGTAAAGGCCAAGATTAAGAACTTAACCACACTCCCTGCAAACCGAGATAATGTCGGTTCAGCGTCCGGTCGTTTGTTCATTGTGTTTTCTGTTACGCCACCCAATCGGCGCGCAAGGACACGCCCGATAAGAAAGACAAGAATTGCCCCTATAACAGGCAAAACATATCTAGCGACCAGAGGTACCAGCTCTTCAGCATTAAAATCCATGTAATGTCCCCATTTGACGGGGGCGTACTAGCAAGTGATTCGTTAGAATTCTAGTAGATTTCACACTTAATTAAGGTCGTAAATTTGTGGGTCGTAAACTTTGTTTATTGATCCTTTTTTCGAAGTCTTAAGGTAGCTCTCCCACATAACAAACCATAATATGGAGTAGGGGCGAGTGAGACGATCAACAATTCTATCGTTAGGTGCATCGGTTGCGTTTGGCGTGTTCGCTGTGATTATGGCGCGCAGCTGGATCAATGATGCCATTCGCGATGAATATTCGCGGCACGCGCAACCTGCGACGGGCTTTACGACTGAGTTTAAACAGGCCGAATTCGTCCCAGTCGTTGTTGCGACAAGAAACCTAAGTTTCGGTGAGCGTTTGACCACCGAAGATTTAAGGGTTGTTGAGTTTCCGATGGATGCCATTCCGTCAGGCACATACGAAACCATGAACCAGATTTTTGTAGATCCTTCGAAACCGACAGTTGTTTTGCGTCGAATGGCAGAAAACGAAGCGGTTCTAGACTATAAGATCAGTGGACCGGGTGCTCGGGGCAGTTTGTCATCCCTGATAGGCGAAGGCATGCGGGCGGTTTCAGTCCGCGTTTCTGATGTAACTGGCGTTTCAGGCTTCGTAATGCCGGGGGATTATGTGGATGTGATCTACACGCGTGATGAAGAAAGTCGTCGCAATGGAAATAGTCTCAAATCAGACGTGTTGATTCAAAACATAAAGGTATTGGGTATTGACCAGGATTTGAATGACATGACGAACGTGCCTTCGGTTGTGAAAACGGTGACTCTTGAAGTTTCCAATCTGGATGCCCAAAAACTCCATCTAGCCCAGGATGCCGGAAAGATTAGCCTGACTTTGCGCCAGGCAGGCGATACCATTATCGAACAAACTTCTAGCGTTCATCAGCAATCAATTCTGGCCAATCAACAAAGAACCATCATTCGACCCGTGACAAGACGGGTCGCAACAGCGCCTCAACCCAAAAAAGCAAAAACAGCGTCCAGATTGGCCGAGGTTACCATATTTCGAGGCGATGAACGGGACCAGGTGCAGGTCCTGAAAGATCCGACAGACACAGAAACCGGAACTTCGGAACTGGCGGGAGGATAAAATGAAACTTTATCGCAATCTTCTTTTTTCAACCCTTCTGGGAACTGCTCTAAGTAGCCCGGCACAGGCAAAATCCTGGGTGGAGGATATGAGCGGTTCGCGCACCTCGACCAGTGTAAACATTGATGATCTGATCGTCATGAAAACAGATCAAGCTTTCAAGGAAGTCCGCATTGCCAATGATGATATTGCCGATGTTGTCGTCCTGACAAACCGTTCCTTTCACCTAACCGGCAAAAAAGGCGGTAAAACCAGCGTTCTTCTATACGATGAAAACAAACAGTTGATTGATATTATCAAAGTCAATGTTGGTTACGATCTTGTTGAATTGAAACAGAGCCTTTACGAAACATTGCCGGGAGAGCAGGTTGAAGTTCGCCAACTTGGCGGAGGTATTTATCTTTCCGGCGAAGTTTCCAGCGCAAATGTAGCCTCACAGGCCGAGAAGGTCGCTCAAGCTTTCGCGCCAGGCAAAGTTACCAACGGATTGAGCGTCAATGACTCCCATCAAGTCATGTTGGAAGTCCGGTTCGTAGAAGCCAGCCGGGACGCTATCAAAGAGCTGGGTATAGGGATTCTAACCCAGAGAGCGGGTGATTTTGGTTTCCAGAGCAACTCAGGTCTTGTCTCGGGAGCCCTGCCGTCATTGGCTGGGACTCTGCTGGGTGGCACAGGTGGGATTTCGCTCGATACGAATATTCAGGCTTTGGAAGAGCAAGGTGTCATCCGGACCCTGGCTGAGCCCAATCTTGTGTCCATGTCGGGTGATTCAGCGAGTTTTCTGGCTGGCGGAGAGTTTCCTATCCCCGTTGCAGCCGACAATGACCGCATAGGGATTGAGTTTCGCCAATTCGGTGTGGGGTTGTCCTTCACGCCTACCGTGCTGGACGACGGCATCATCAATCTCGAAGTAAAACCAGAGGTGAGTTCCATCGATACGACCAATTCGGTTCGGATTTCGGGTGTGGAAATCCCAGCTTTGCGAGTGCGTCGCGCTGATACTACCGTCGAGCTACGCAATGGCCAAAGTTTCGCCATTGCCGGACTTCTTCAGAATGAAAGCTCCAACAGTAAAGTTCAGGTGCCATGGTTGGGCGACGTGCCCATCTTGGGGAGTCTGTTTAGATCAAGCCGTTACAAGAAAAGTGAAACCGAACTGGTGATTATTGTCACGCCCCGTCTGGTTCAACCCGCCTCAGATATCAGCGAGCTTGCAACACCTTTGGACTATAACAAGGCGCCGACCGAACTGGATACATTCCTCAACGGGAAGACAGAGAAAATCACCGATAGTGGTGGTCTCTCAGGCAAATACGGCCATACACTTCAATAGGGGTTACCATGTCTAAAATACTAAAGTTTTCCGTCCTTGTTTCTGGCATTGCCATGGCCGGTTGTCAGACCACAATGCATGAACCATCTGAGAAATTCGGGGATGCCATCCGTCAAAATATCGCCGTACAAACGGTGCCCCCGACCGCTGAGCAAAAACAGAATACTTATATTCGTCCAGATAGCCAACGCATGGCGGGCGCACGGGAAAGATATAAGCAGGATCAGGTCGAAGAACCTGAGGATCTCCGTACTATCGAATAGGGCTGTGATGCGCGATTTTATTCGACAATTCCAGAAAGACATTGCGGGGTCTGTTGCAGTTTGGGCCGTTCTAACGGCGCCCGTTATTGTAGGCGGTCTAGCGTTGTCGGTTGATGTATCGCGTATGTATAATCTTGAGCATGAGCTACAGATCGCAGCGGACGCACTTGCCAAGGCAGGTGCAGCAGAGCTTGATCAACGCGGAGATTCGATTGAGCGAGCTCATCGTGCCATCGCCAATTTGGTCTCAAATGCCCAGAAGTTTGGCCTAGGTGGCGGTGGTGAGGTCCAGACAGGATCTGTAAGGTTCCTACATGATTTGCCAGACAATGATTATGAGAAACCTGGACCGGAATTTGAAACAACAGATCCTTATAAGGCCGCCTATGTAGAGGTTGAGGTCTTGCCGGAAACCGTTCGAGTGATTTTTTCCCGCCAGATCGCCAGCCACATCTCCTCGGTGACGCTGGAAGCCAGTTCTATAGCCGGGGCGTCTGGTGGTGTTTGCGGGGCTGCGCCGCTTTTTGTCTGCAACCCCTATGAGAATTCAGCGACCAGTATTTACGAAGCCATGGAAACACTAGACTTCCAGCGCAGATTAGTGGAGTTCAAAACGCCACGAAATAATGCGGATACATATGGTCCTGGGAATTTTGGATTCCTGGATCCATACGGTACGGGAGACAACGCAAAAATTGACGAAGCAATTGCTATCAATAATCCCCCAATTTGTGTGAGCAAAGCTTCCGGTGTTGATCTGCAAACAGGTAATATTGCGTCTCTGCGCGTGGCACTCAATACCCGTTTTGATATCTATGAAGGCAAATTTAAGAAATATGCCTCCGACCCTCTATATGCACCTGCCGCCAATGTGACGAAAGGTTATTCAGGAGATCCCTGTAAAATGGATCCCGATCCGACAGCCATGGGCCTACCCCGAGATACCTGTTTTTCTGACGATAGTTGCACAAAAATGGATGGACGCATGGGCGGCGGTGATTGGGACTTTGTCTCCTATATGGAGACCAACCACAATGCGACGACCAATGTCACTATTGGGGGCATTACATATCGCTTGAACTATGCGGCCCGGATATCCGTCCCGTCAGCCCCGCCCAGCCGTTACCAGGTTTATCGTTGGGAAATTGAAACGGGTGCTATACCAGGAGCTGTTTCTTATGGGACGAGTTCAACCCCTGAAGAAGGTACGCCGACCTGTCACGCCAGCGGGCCATCTACATCAGAAGTGGATCGCCGGATCTTATATGCTGCCGTTTTAAATTGTGATGAGATTGAAGCCACAATCGGGATGAATGGTTCTCGCAATGATCTCCCGGTTGAGACTTTTGTAAAGGTCTTTTTGACAGAACCGATGGAGAAAGGCCAAGAAAACACTATTTGGGGCGAGATCGCTGGACCCGTTGTCAAAGGTCAGGACAAGGTTGCGGTTGATCGGGTGAGTGTGGCCCGGTGAATACGGTTTTTTCCAAATTCAGGAAAAATGACGACGGCGGCCTGGTTGTCGAGGCAGCTCTGTTGTTTCCGATTTTCTTGGCCATAATTCTGGGCGGGGCCGACGGGTCCTTTATGCTGATCCAAAATCACAAGCTTGAAACGCAGCTGTCTACAGCGGCCAGTTTTCTGTCAAAATCTGACTGGCCAGAACAACATGAAACGGCGGCCCGTCAGCTCGCCATTACCGGCAGCCCTGCTGGGGGCCCCACGGCTATTTTAAAAGGGTGGAGCGTCGAAGATATTCATATTTCATATGTGGTCACGACCAATAACCGAGATGATTATCGAAACGCCGGAGATGTCCGCACCGTCCAGTTATCGTCGACGATCGGCTATCAAGGATTGGGTATTCTGTCATCCGTACTACCTAAAAAACCGGTTTTGAGCGCATCAGTTCAGGAGCGGATCGTTGGGGGTGGATTATGAAGCTCAAACGGTTTCTGAAAGATGAAGCGGGTTCCGTCGCCATTTCGGCCAGCTGGCTGTCCGGAATTTTTATTGTGATTCTCGGTGGTGGCATTGAGGTTTCGAATAATTATATGCGGGCGAACTCTATGCAGCATGCGGCGAAAATGGGAGCCCGGATTGCCACAACCATACCACCGGTATCGGCAGAGTTAACGACTATGACAGGCTTGGAAAGCGGCGTAAATACGGGTGATCCTATGCCGGATTATAAAATCGTATGTTCTGGGAAGACGCAGTCCTGCAACCGCGGCGGATTTAACCAAACCGCCTTCAACAAGATCTTTTTCGGCAAAGATAATGATGGTAACTGTGAGGGAACGGTCCGGGAACGTCGCGGTATGTGTGACCTCTTTGAGGACCTGTCACCCGAAAATGTCATCATTACCTATGAAGGCTCAGGTATGGGACGCGCCGGAAATCCGCCGAGCCTTTTTCCAATTATAACCATAACAATAACAGACGTGGCACAGGACTATGTTTTCCTGGATTTCATATTGAGTGATACAATGGGAACAAGCGCTAGCGCCATGGGTGAGGATTTAAAGTAATGTGGGACAGCAACCCAAAAAACCTGAGTGGCGATGATCTGCCAGACTATGTACCCCGTCCAGAAGCAGAGGCCACCCGTATCTATGGTCTGATGTCCGCCATAGGTGGATCTGGTGTCTCAACGATTGCCATTCAAATGGCTCACAGCCTTGCGCGCCGCCATTCATCATCCAAAACTGCATTGCTGTCGCTGGACTTCGAAAATAACAGCTTTGCTCATCAACTGCACTTAAAACCGAGAATACCGGTCGAATATTTCATGCAGGCCCCTTCACAACTGGATGCGGAAAGTTGTCAGGCTTGGATGTGTGACACACCTTATGGTTTTGATGTCTTGGCTCTGCCTACGTCAGTCGATGGCAATCAACGGGTTAATCCTGACATGGTCGTGAAATTCATGGACCTGGTGTCCCGGCAATATCAAACACTGGTTTTGGATATCCCAAGGATTTGGACACCCTGGACTCACGCCTCTCTCGGGGCAGCTGACAAAGTAGCGTTGGTCAGCGAGCTGACCATTCCCAGCCTGCATCTGACCCGCGAAAAATGCACGTCAGTATTGAAGTCAGTCGAATTTCAAGACGGATTAGAGATAATCTTGAACAAATATGAGAAAAAGGCCTTTAGAAATGCCATTAATTTAACCGATGCTCAAAATCTATTCTTAAACACCCCCATTCGGACCATCACACATCAGGTCAATCTGGTAAGGGATGCTTTGAACAGGGGTGAACCGATGGGTCATACTTATGCAAACTCAAAAGTTGCCAAAGATATTGATCTTATATTGAGTGATTGGGTTCAGATGACCCCGTCAGAGGTCAAGGCGGCTTAAGCCTTTTTTAAGGCTGAGTATCAACCGGAAATTCAGGGTAATCTGATAGGGGCGTAAACATGGGACGTTTTTCTAAAATACTGGGTGCAGAAACACCTAATTATGTCAGAGAAAATCAGCAGGAACGTCATAAGAATCCTGCCAAAGATGGACCGGAAAGCCTGATCGAAGAGGTCAAAAGCCCTCAGAATCCACCCAAAAATGAACGTCGTAAAAATGTGGAGACGCCATCGTCTCAGAAAGAACGTGCGAAGGCGTTAGAAAGTCAGATATATCTCCACGGTAAACTCCTCGATGAAATTGACCTCAGCACGTTAGAAGGTTTAAGTGAAAAGGAAATGCGTCGCCATGTCAGCGTCGCTATCCGTGATTTGATCGCCAAAGAAAATCGAACGCTGAATCGAGACCAGTTTGACGAATTAGTGTCTGGTATCATCAATGAAATGGTCGGTTTGGGACCCCTTGAGATACTTCTGCAGGATGACAGCGTATCGGATATTTTGATTAATACGCACAAACAGGTTTATGTAGAACGCGGCGGGGAACTCGAGCTGTCAAACGTTTATTTCGCCAGCGAGGAACACCTCATGCGGATCATCAACCGCATAGTGGCGACAGTGGGTCGCCGTGTTGATGAAAGTCAGCCACTGGCTGATGCCAGACTTCTGGATGGTAGCAGGGTGAACGTGGCGATCCCGCCTTTGGCGGTTGACGGACCGTTGGTTTCTATTCGGAAGTTCTCCAAAAAACCGTTTACGCTGGACAAGCTGGTGGAGTTTGGTGCCGTCCCGGATGTTGTCGCTCAGTTTTTAGCCGCAGCCTGTAAGGCGAGGGTAACTATTTTGATTTCCGGTGGTACTGGGTCGGGTAAAACAACGCTTTTAAATGCGCTGTCTCAATCCATTAGTCATAAGGAACGTCTGATTACAATCGAGGACGCCGCCGAGCTACAATTGCAGCAACCCCATGTCGCGCGTATGGAAACACGCCCTCCCAACATCGAAGGAAAAGGGGAAATACGTCAGCGCGAACTGGTCAAAAATGCTCTGCGAATGCGACCAGACCGTGTTGTCCTCGGGGAGGTTCGGGGTGAAGAAGCCTTCGACATGTTGCAAGCGATGAATACGGGCCATGAAGGCTCCATGGCGACCTTGCACGCTAATACACCAAGGGATGCGATAACACGCTTGGAACAAATGGTTGCCATGGGTGATATGAAGATCACCCCGGAGGCGGTTGCGGGTCAAATTGCTAGCGCGATCGGGATTATTGTTCAGGCGCAAAGACTCTCTGATGGCCAAAGAAAGATTACCTCTATCGCCGAAATAACCGGCATGGAAGGTTCCGTCATTCAGATGCAGGAATTATTTAATTATACCCGGACAGGTACCGGACCGGAAAATGAGGTCATCGGCGAGTTTAGAGCGACTGGAATTAGGCCAAAATGCCTGCACGAAATCACAACCCGGAATATTCCGGTTCCGGAAGGAATTTTTGAGCCAAAGGTTCTTCCCGTTGGGCGAATCTATGACGAAACTATAGCGGAGCGTATCGGGCATGATGAATGATCCGAAAGCCCTGGTTCTTTTTTGTCTGGTTTTTGTCAGCGTTTTTCTGGCCCTGAGCGCCCTGGTGGGCTCAGGACTGGAGTTTAAACGCCGTCGTGTCCATAGCAATACTCACGAGAAGTTGAAAGACCGCGTCGAAACGGCCGATGAACTCCTGGCAAAAATGCGCCATGACCGAGGTCTGACCAAAGACGGATATTTCAATAGGTTCAATTACAGAGTTGGTAAACTGGTGACGCAATCCGGATTAAATTTGCGCCCCCATATGGTTTATCTAGCCATGATCACTCTGGCCGTTTTCCTGTCGGCTGCGGGCCTTATTGCGGGACGTTCGCTTATCACGATTTCCTCGCTGTTTTTGCTCGGCACCATGTTACCCTTAATCATATTAAGGTTCTTTGTAAAACGACGGCAAAAGAAAGCGGCGCGCCAATTGCCCGAGGCATTGGATGTCATTATTCGCTCGCTAAAAGCCGGACACCCCGTGCCTGTTGCTTTGTCTCTTGCTGGTCGAGAATTGCCGGATCCCATTGGATCTGAATTCGGCATGGCTTCGGACGAGTTGGGATTTGGCGGTACGGTCAGTACAGCCATTCAACGCATGGCAGACCGTATTGGGCAAGAAGATTTTGACTTGTTCGCGGCTATGATACGACTTCAGGAAAAAACCGGGGGCAATCTTGCCGAATTACTGGAAGGGAACGCCTCGACGATCCGTGCCCGCCAGCGGCTGCGATTAAAAATCAAGGCCTCCTCAGCCGAAGGCCGTGCTTCGGCCCTTATCCTCAACGCAGCTCCAATCGGTCTGTACTTCGTTATTCAGTTGCTCGCGCCAGACTTCTTTGGTGATGTTTCCGATAAGCCACTTCTGAATTATGTGTTCGGTGGTATCATTATTTGGATGCTCATCGGGAATCTCGTCATCCGCAAAATGATTAACTTCAAGGTATAAGCCATGTTGACCGGTCTCTCATCCAATGGAATGATTCTAGGTATTTCGCTGGTCTTTACGGTTATCGCCTTTGTCCTGATTTTTATGGCGATACGCGAAGCCCTTGCCGATCAAAAGCTTATCAAAGCCCGGCTGGACCGAAGCTGGAGCGATCAGGATACGGGCACTATTCTGCGCGGCAATAAAGCTTTCGAAAACTTTGCCAACCACCTGACGCTCCCAGGTGAAGAGGAAATATCTAAAATCAGGGCACAACTTGCCAGGGCTGGCTATTACGGGTCATCCAGCGTCAAAACCTATTATGCGATCCGACTTTTGGCCATTGTTGTTCCACAAATGATTTTCATGATCGGCATGGCCTATTACGCGCAAGCTCTCGAGCCTATGCAGGCCGGAATGATCAGTATTGGCCTGATCGCTTTTGGCGCCTTTGCACCGGTCCTGTTTGTCAGATGGCGAGAAAGTGCCCGGACCCAGAAAAACCGTAATGGCTTTCCGGATATGATGGATCTGTTGGTGGCCTGTATTGAGGCTGGATTAGGTATGAATGCTTCATTGATCAGGGTCGCGGATGAAATCGGCCATCGCTACCCAGCCCTTAAAATAAATCTGGATCTACTGAACATGGAACTGCGGGCCGGCCGAGAACGCAATGTGGGTATGATGAATTTTGCCAATCGCGTTAACTTAGAGGAGGCCAAAGCGTTGGCCGTCATGATTCGACAATCCGAGGAGATGGGTTCAAGCCTTGGCGGTTCGCTGCGTACTTTTTCGGACGAAATGCGAAATAAGCGCCAAATGCGTGCCGAGGAAAAGGCCATGGCCTTGCCGGCTAAAATGACGGTGCCTCTCATCATATTCATTTTCCCAGCGATTATGGCTATACTTTTAACGCCAGCCGGTCTCAGACTCGCAGAGGGCCTAGCACTATGAGAGCGGCGCTCTTCATAGGGGTATCGGTCGCTCTAATGGGCTGCGCGTCCACGCCTAAAGTGGACATAGCACCCGTCAATATTGAACCCGTTCAGACCATGAAATCGGATCCGTTTGACGCCGATGAGGTTTTTGCGACCGCTCAAAAAGACTATGCAAATGAAAACTATCTGGAAGCTTTGAACGGTTTTCGAAAGGTCAGCGCTTATGACCCAGATCGCAAAGATGCGCTTTCTGGCCAAGCGAATTCTCTATTAGCTTTGGGCGAATATCAACAGGCTGCAAAGATTTATTGGGCACCTGTTTGGACTGGAGAAGGCTCTCTAGATGTGAGTTTTCAGATCGGGAAAACCCTCTCGGGCATATATACGGATCGGTATGATAGCCCCATGAGAGCGATTAACGATGGCATGGTATTAAGCCCAAACGACCCTCGGTTATGGAATGCCAAGGGACATTATCATGACAAGCAAGGTGAATGGATGGAGGCTTTGTCCTCCTATGTTGAAGCCATGAAATCTGGGAAATGGCGGGGAGGCACTATCAATAATATGGGCATGTCGCTTTTATTACAGGATCGCCTGGATGAGGCGCAGAAAAAATTTCAACAAGCGATCAACCTGACACCGCACAATCGGGTATATGAGAATAATCTCCGTATGGTTTATATTCTTCAAGGAAACCTGGATGCCGCACTGGATAATATTGATGAAGTCAGAGGGGCTGATATTCTAAATGATGCCGGTTATGTGGCTATGACGCGGGGCAAGGTAAATGTCGCCCGGCGTTTGTTTTCAAAAGCTTTGGATATTAGCCCGACTTATCATGCTAAGGCACAGGCTAATCTTGACAAGCTTGACGCCCTAGAAACCGCCGCCCGTGCGGAAACCGCCGGAGCTACGCCCTGAGGACCTCCGAACGGTTGGCCGCCTTGGCAGGCTGGTACGGGGCGTGCGTGGGATAGAGGTTCGCACCCTTGGGCTGCGTCGGGAGCTACGCGAAGCCCTGGGTAGACGCAGGCCCTCTGTCCAATCCACACCGCCAAAATCATTGTCGGAATAACGACGTATCGTGCGTTGTGCCCGCTCGATCTGCCGCCAGAGATTATCGCCGCTCATGGCCCCCGCTAGGACCTGTAAAAGAATAGCTCTGACCATATCGTTTTGAAAAACAGACGAGGGCGCATCATAGCGGCGGTTTTTAAACCGGCGTCGAACATCTTCGAGCTCACGCAGAGTACGTTCGTACTTTTTGATCAGCTTTTTTGCGTCCTTGTGATCATCTTCAAGTTCATCTGCGGCACGGGCCAGGTCTTTGATGTCTTCGATCGCATTGTCATCTTCCCGGGATGTGGTCTGGGCTGCCAGCCTGCGCAAGTCGGAATATTTGATACGTTTTAAGCCGTCTGAAAGAATATTGACGGCCTCCATATAGGGCCCGCTTTCTCCGGCTGCCATTTGCTGATGTTCGGCTCTTAAGGTTTCGTATCCCCGTTCGGCAACGGCTATTTTTTCGTCGACCTCATCCAGTTTGGCCTGTGCATCCAGTGATTTCTTGTGCAGCGCGGTCACGCCTTTATGCTTTAAGATATCCGCTTCCAATGCCTCTAGAGATTCCCGCACAGCGTAGACTTGCTCTTCTAATGAGGAGACATGATTCTCCAGGCGTTTCGGGATATCGGTCAGGCGCTGATAATTATCGGCATTCTCATTGTAATTGATCATGCGGGCCACCCAGCCGTCCAGCATTCGCGTCAGAAACCAACCCTTCGCGGCCTTTGTGCCATAGCCGCGTTTGCGAAGATAATTAAAATATGGATCGCTGCGATAGGGCTTGCCTTTTTCCCGTTCGTTTTCCCGGGCCAATTCCAGTTTTTCCGACGATCGGATGACCATGCTTTCGGCCTTTTCCACATTGTCGAGGGCTTCCTGATAGGCGGGGTCGAGGAGAATTTCTGTCTCTGCAACGGCGGCCGCCTTGTCATAATTATCGACGGCTTTGGTGACTTCGGCTTCGACTTTGCGACGCTCTGCTTCGTGTTTTTCGACGATGACAACGGCCTTGTCGAGTTTCTTGTCCAGGATCGCCTGAGCTTTCACATGCTCATCTAAAAGCTTCTCGGCTTGTCGGTCGATATAACCCAGTTCACCGCCTTCACCCTTTTCCAGAACCTTCAGGCGTTCCCGGGCGATTTCGTCATAAGCGGCCGTTTGCTGCCGTCGCAAATCCATCAGGGTTTCCGCGTTTTTCTTTGGAATTTCCGAGGCTTCCGCCACGGCTTTACGTGCCCTGGCAATGGCCTCGTCGATTTCATGCAGGGTCTGAAGTCCGCTTCTCATGCTACCACTCCAGTATCTTTCTACCGGACGTTTTGATCTTGTAATCCGGTTCCAATACGCCGCGCTTTTTGACCCCGACGAGATTGTCCTGAATAATCTGATCATCGCGCTTGTCGGCGGCCACCCGATTGAACACAGCTTCTGGCACGCGGACACCCCAAATCCGAACCCGGTCGCTCTTGCCGTCCTCTTCACTTGATATCGGAACAGTTATGACTTCCCCGGCTGCATTCAAGGCTTCGACAATTAGGTAGTAATTTTTGACGTTGCTGTCTTTGTCATTGACCCGGAAAATGCCGCTAAATTCATTGGGTCGGGAAACCACACGGACTTCATAACTGGTGCCCAGGTCGTTGTTCAAAAACGTCAGCTCTTTGAGATAGCCCTCAGCCTTGCCGGCGTCTTTTGCTTCAAGGGCATTATTGGCCAAATCGTATAATCCGTTGACCTTAGACTTCATGTCATCATTAGAGGCTATCGTCAGGGCCTCGTCCCGTTCTTTGATCAGCTTTTCGGGCAGGGTTTCCTGCAACAAGGTTTCCATTTGCTGTTGTTTGATTTTTGCGGGGCGCTCAAACGCCAGATGATTGATGCCCCAGGCGCCGCCGGTGACCAAGGCAAACAAGGTCATTAGTGGTAGCCAACGGCCTCTGCTGATATAGAGCTTGGCCAGGCTAAGGCCAAAGGACTTTTTAGGGGGCACAAAATCGAATGTACCTTCTTCATAGGCGAGAATGCCGCTTTCATAGACATCATCCTCAACGTCCATCCCTTGCGCTTCATATATTTCTTTCAATCGGAATAGCATGGCCGCCCGGCGTTGTTCTCCGGACAGTTCTGGATCCATTAGAGGGGCTTCATGGCGTAACGTGTCAGCCATATCCATGATTAGCATTTCTCGGTCCATTTTGAGCTTTTGGGCGTTTTTCGCCTCTAACTCGTCTTTGGCCGCTTCCTCAGCTTTATGAATGTCACCGGTATTGAGCATAGAGCCTATTAAGCCGCTACCCTTATGGGCGCAAGCCAAAGAAAGTCTGGATGGATATTAGTGCGGGTCAAAATCAATGAATTCAGCAGACATGAGCCCCCGCAATGAATTCCCGACCAACACCTCATCCGCCGCTTTAAGATCGTCCGTCGTCAGAATGGCTTGTTGGGCCTCACCAGTTTCGATAAGGGCTGCGCGCAATACGCCGGGTAGTAATCCGCAAGACAGAGCGGGCGTCAGGAGTCGTCCATCTTTTCGGATAAACAGGCTGGTGAAACTGCCTTCGCAGAGCTGATCCTCGGGATTTAGAAAGATGACCTCGGTACAACCAGTCCGATCGGCGAGACGCGCACGTTCCCCGTCATAAAAATCCCGGGCCAGGACTTTGTGTCTGTATTCTTGGACACCCAGTGATAACGGATGTTTCGAGAGGGACAATTTAACGGGCGTTGTCAGATCAACCAGTTCTTCAAACTCTGTCGAGATGGTCCCGTTTTCGCTCAAGATTAGGCGGCATTTTAGCGGCGTATCTCCAGAGATTTTATTGAGCGCGGTTTGAAATCCCAGCTCATCATATTGATACCCAAGCGTTCGGGCGCTGGCCGCTAGGCGGGCGAAATGGTGTTTCTTGCGGATTATGCCTTTGTCGGGTTCCCAGCGGAATGTTTCCACCAGGCTAGGGATATCCGACAGGACCTTGGCCTTGAGCAGGCATTCGTCATATTCATCCTTGCCCTGGCTATCCAGAACGACGCCACTACCTACGTGATATCGCAGCTGACCGTTTTCGATCATGGCCGTGCGGATGGCTACATTGAAACAAGCTGTGCCGTCCGGGTCCATAAACCCGATAGCCCCGCAATATGGTCCGCGTGGACCGCCTTCTAATTCGTGAATGATTTCCATGGCTCGGATTTTAGGTGCGCCGGTGACCGAACCACAAGGGAACAAGCTTTTGAACAGATCAGCGACCTCGACCTTGTCATCCAATCGCGCTGTGACCGTTGAGGTCATCTGATGCAAGGTCGGATAGGTTTCCAGAGAGAATAAGTGCGGGACTCTAACTGATGCTCTTTCGGCCAGGCGTGACAGATCATTTCTCAGCAAATCCACGATCATCAGGTTTTCGGCCTGGGACTTCGCATCGTGGCGCATGGCTTCTTTCAGGGCTTTGTCCGCCTCCGGATCGCGCAGGCGTTTGACCGTCCCTTTCATGGGCCGCATGGAAATATTTGTACCTTTTTTGTCGAAAAACAGCTCAGGTGAAAACGTCACAATTTCCGGTCCGGTGTTGAGGCTGATGACGCCGCCATAGCGAACAGGCTGTCGAGCGCGTAGCGTATCGTAAAGACAAAGCGCCGAGCCTGAAAAATTGGATCGGAGCGGGAAGGTGAGATTGATCTGATAGACGTCACCTGCTTGTATATAGGCGATGACTTTTTTGAAACGTTCCTGATAATCTGCTTCGGACCAGTCGGGTTTCAAATCCAGACGCGGCACGGCCTCACAGGGAATGTCCGGATACTCTTCCGACCATTTTTCGAAAACGCCCATGAGGAGCAATGGTGCGGCAGAGTTTTCCAACTTGGGTGCCAGTTTAGCCTCTAACGCAAACCCGGCCTCATAGGCAAAATACCCGGCGACATGTAAGCCTCTATCCAATCGGGCTTGAATTTCGGCCATGGCTGTGAGCAGATCATCTGCATGATAGGCGCTGATGATCTCTACTGGGTCTTGGTAGAGACGCGCCTGTCCGGCCAGCTGATCATCCAGTAAAATATAAGGTTGCGTTTCCATCAAAACGAAAAACCGTCCATCAATATGCCGTAAAACGCATTGCGTCGCGCCAGCACTTCAAAAGCGTCATCACCGATAGATCGGCGGAAACTGATGCGAGTCCCCGGTTTGATCTGACCCATTTGCCAAAGGTCAGCCCGGATAACCTGCAGGCCCCTGAAATATCCGCCTGTACAATGACCATCGGCCATGGCCAGAATAGGCTGCCCGTCTGGAGGACATTGCAGCGTGCCGGGCAGGAGCGGGGAGCTGATCATATTGCGCTCGACTTTGGGTTTGACCAGGTTACCTTTTAGGCGCGCGCCCATGCGGTTGGTGTTTTTTGTGGCGCGATAAGGATTGACGAAGAGATGCCGCTGGCTGTCCAGTGTTAGCTCTGAAAACTCCGGACCTTCGAGAGCCCGCAACACGACATGGTTGGATATCAGCGGTTTGTAGCCATGGGGTATGGTGCGAGGTTGCGTGGTAACATCGGGCGACCCCACTTTGTCCCTGGCCTGCAAGGCGCGTCCTTCGAGGCCGCCCAAACCGGCTTGTAGATATGTGGAGACGCTGCCCATAAATTCGGACCCATCAACGCCGCCAGGTAAGGCCAAATAGGCGCGGCACCCTATGCGTGCAAAACTGAACGTCAGAATATCGCCCTCGCGCACTTTAAAGCTGGAGAAGTTTTCAACATTCTGTCCATTGACCTGTGCCCACATTTCAGCGCCCGCAATGGCAACAATCATGTCCGCGTGAAATTTGAAATGTTGTCCTCCCAGAACGCATTCCAGCGCCGGTGTGTTCCAGGGATTGCCGACCATGTAATTGGCCAGGGCAAAACTCAGCTTATCTGCCGCACCGCTTTTGGGAATGCCCAAATGTCTGAGGCCGGGTCGTCCGGCGTCCTGTATGGTCACCCGCGTTCCGGGCTGTCGGATCTCAATCATTTCGCCGTCTCGAAATCACGGGCCGAAATGGGAACAAATTTAACCTGATCACCGGCTTCGAGCAGGAAAGGGGCTTTGCGGGCCGGGTCGAATATTTTCAAGGGCGTGCGCCCAATAATCTGCCAGCCGCCCGGACTTTCAAGACCATAAATGCCCGTTTGCCAGCCCGCTATTCCCACGGAGCCCGCTGGAACCGATCCTCTTGGTGTAGTTTTTCGCGCATGGTGCAAGATTTTTGGGGCTTCCGACAGAAAAGTAAATCCAGGGATAAAGCCCATCATGCAAACCGTATAGGCGGGTTCACTATGAATTTTTGTAATGTCTTCAGCATTAAGCCCACTACTGTCTGCGATCACGTCTATGTCGGGACCAAATTCTCCGCCGTAACACACCGGAATTTCTACCAAGCGCTGTTTGACGGGTTTAGATGTTGATGTTGATTTTAGGGCTGTGTGCAAGGCTGACAACGCCTTGGACGGTGGAAAATTGTCTGGGCAGAAATAAGCCAGCAAACTATTGTAACCTGGGACAAGTTCTTCCCAATTGGGCTGGTTTTTTAACGCATTGATCACCCCGTGAATATGGCGGGTGACTTGCTCGGAATAGGTTTCGACCGGGAATTTTACCAAAAACCCAGAGTCCCCGAAGGGTATGATTTCATAGGCCTTATTGCTCATGGGTGAAGGCCCCTATCTTGGCGCCTTGTTTTTCAAGAGCTTGCCTTATGCGTCGCGCCGTTTCATCCGCCCCGGCACTATCGCTATGCAAACAAAGTGTATCGACGGATAGCTTGAGCGGATTATTTTGCGCGGTTTGCACGGGCTTTTCCTCGAGCAGGGCAATAGCCTGGTCTTCACGGTCTTTTTGTGACTCGAGCACGGCGCCAACCTCATTGCGGCTTTGCAGATGGCCATCATCCGTATAGCGCCGATCCACAAATCCTTCGGCGATGAAATTGAGGCCGCAATCTTTTGCAGCCTGGGTAAGATAGGAATCGGGTGCGCCCATGAGCCAGAGGGTATTATCCAGATCGGCGACCGTCTCGGCGATCAGCATGGCTTTGGTCTGATCAAAGACGGCGTCATTATAAAGCGCGCCATGGGCTTTGACATAGTTCACAGCCTGCCCCTGCGTCGCCGCTATTTCGCACAGAGTTGTGATTTGTATCATCAAGGTCTGTTTTAAATCTTTGGTGGAAATATCTTCTCCCAGAACCAGTGTTTGCCGGCCGAAATTCTGCCGGTCCGGATAGGCAGGGTGAGCACCGATATTGATCTGATGTTGGGCGGCGAGTTTTACCGTTCGGGCCATGGACTCTTTATTGCCTGCATGTCCACCACAGGCGATATTGGCCGATGTGATCTGCGCCATGACTGCCGTCTCAACCGCAAGCCAGTCTGGCCGGTCAGCTTCGCCTGTATCCGCGTTGAGGTCTATGCGTCTCATAAGGTCAACGGCCTAACGGAATTTCGGTAGGATGAAAACCGTTTTTAAAAGAGCCTTGGCTTTTTAGACGGCTTGTCCGGCGGCATGCCCGCTGGCCCAGGCCCATTGGAAATTATGGCCACCCAGATGACCGGTCACGTCCACGACTTCCCCGATGAAGTAGAGGCCCGGAAAGCGGCGACATTCCATGGTTTTGGACGACAGATCATCTGTATCCACGCCGCCTTTGGTCACCTCGGCTGTTCGAAAGCCCTCTGTCCCGGCCGGTTTGATCTGCCAGCCATTAATTTGCAGCGCAATATTGATTAGTTCTGGATCGCTCATATCGGCAATGCGCAGTTTTTTGACGTCTTTACAGATATGTTCCGCCAAACGGTCTGGCAGCCAGGCAGAGATAATGGTTTTGATATTTTGACGTGGCTTTTCTGTCCGCGTCGTTTTGAGTGTCTCTAAAATGTCAATGCCAGGCTCCAAGTCAACGTTAATATGTTCGCCTGGCTCCCAATAAGAAGAAATTTGAAGAATAGACGGTCCTGAAAGGCCGCGATGGGTGAACAGCAAGTCTTCGTCAAAGCGCATTCGGTCATTTGAAACGCGGGCCGTCACACTGACCCCGGAAAGGGCCTTTAATGGGGCTTTTAACTCATCTGTAAATGTCAGGGGAACGAGAGCAGGGACGGTCTCTATGATGCCGAGCCCAAATTGCTCGGCCAATTTATAGCCGAAACGGGTCGCACCCATTTTCGGTATAGACGCGCCGCCTGTGGCGATGACCAGGCTTTCGCAGGTCAGGGACTGGCGGTTGGTGGTGACGATATATTCGCCGTCCGGGGTCCGCCTGACATCGATGACCTCTGCGCCCAGCCAAATCTCATTGCCCGCCTTTTCACATTCATTCAGTAGGAGATCGATAATTTGCTGAGAGCGTCCATCGCAAAAGAGCTGCCCCAAAGTCTTCTCATGCCAGGCAATGCCGTAGCGTTCGACCAGATCGATAAAATCATAGGGCGTGTAGCGAGACAGCGCGGATTTGCAGAAATGCGGGTTCTGGCTGATGAAATTGTCCGGTCCGCAGTGCAAATTGGTGAAATTACACCGACCGCCGCCGGAAATCCGAATTTTCTCACCGGGCTTTTCGGCGTGATCGATCAAGAGGACAGACCGGCCTCTTTGTCCGGCGACCGCCCCGCACATCATACCGGCCGCGCCAGCGCCTATTATTATGACGTCAAAATGCATGCTCGGCATATATCTTGAATAAAGAAAAAGGGAACCATGATATTAATGTGTAATTATTTTGACACTTTTGTGACAGTTCATGTTATATTAATGTCACATAGTGTAGGAAGTAAGGCATGATCGTATATAAGTCGATGATATCCAACTCGTTAAGTGAGCGCAAAAAGCCGTTTCCCTATCGGACGGAGTTTAACAGCAAATCCCTGATTATAGCGGGAATTTCGGTTGCGCTTGTCATATTGGCGTTCGTTTTAGCTTAAACCAATCTAAGCTTTAGGTGATTTAAGTGAGCTGCTCTCGCCTGCGTGGAGTTCCATGATTGCCTGTCACAAATCCGTCACGAAAAGTAATCAAAAACATCATCAAACATCAAAATAGCTGTCACAATAGAGAGTCATATGCCGCCTCGTAAATGAAATCGGAATCACGGTGATTTCAGATCGTTTAGAGGGTAAAATGAAAAAATATTTTGAGAGGGCTGCGGCGTCAGCTATTCTGTCGTTAGCTATGGTTGGGGCAAACACGGCACAGGCACAAGATGTGACCGTTGATTTCGGTGGGCGCTTGATGTTGGATCAGGCCTTTACCGACATCAAAAACGTCAATGGAACAGGCGACGACCTGAGCGTCACCTCCTCTGAGGTCCGACGGGCAAGACTTTTCGCAAAAGGCAAGTTTTCAGACACAGTTAAATTTAAGTTTGAGTTCAATCACACCACAGGTGGCGATATAGAAGTCACAGACGGATTTCTGCAATTTGTCCCTAAAAAATCCAAATTCGCGGTCAAGGTCGGCCATTTCAAAACTCATAACTCTCTCGAGGAAGAGGCCAGTTCGCGCTTTATTACAACGATTGAGCGGGGCGCGTTTACAGACGCCTTTGGTCTTGACCGACGCATGGGGTTATCCGTAGGCACAAGTGGCGATACCTACACCTTCAATGCCGGCGTTTACGGCGAGAGTATCAATAGCGAAACGCCCAAGAAAAACGGACGGGCTGCTGCTATTCGTGGGACCTTCACACCCGTAAAAACCGACGACACGACCCTGCATTTGGGGGCATCGTGGCGATACAGAAATGCCGGAGACAGCGGTGATTTCCGTTACCGTCAGCGCCCATATGCTCACTCTCTGGACTCGCAAAATACCGACGGTTTCTTGCCGAGCGGCCGGATCATCAATGCCGGTCGTATTGCTGATGGCCTCCCGGAAAAATTTGCCGATTCAGACAATCTCTTCGCTATCGAAGGCCTGGCTTTGCACAAGAACATGTGGGCTGCGGCTGAGTATGCTGCCTTGTCTGCGAATGGTTCAGGCGACAATCCGGATGCCAATTTTGGCGGTGGCTATATCGAAGCCGGTATCATGTTTGGCGGACGCCGGACCTATAAATCTTCTGGCGGTACATATAACCGCATGAAGGTCGACAATCCGCTCGGCGCAGGTGGCATGGGCGCGGTTGGCCTGGTCGCCAGATATGACACGATTGACCTAGAAGATAATGGGTATCTGGGACAGCTCGATACTGTCGTTCTAGGCGTCGACTGGTTGCCGACCAAGAACACGCGTCTGCGTGTCAATTATTTCAATTCGGATGCTGAGGGCGGATACGCCGATAGCGCTAGTGGGATAAATGCGCGTCTCGGATTTGATTTTTAAAACAATTATGGGGGCTTCGGCCCCCCATCACATTTGAATGGAAGGGAACACCATGAAAAATTTACTCCTAACAGGAATGGCAGCAACAGCTCTGATCATCGCCGGATGCGGTGGTGGCGACTCTGCGCCAAAGAAATCAACCACAAAAACAGAAACGACGAAAACGACTGCAACAGCCAAAAAGGCTGAAATCCGCGTTGTCGGTTCTTCGACCGTTTATCCGTTTTCGACCAAAGTGGCTCAGGAATTCAAAAACAAAACCGGTCAAAATGTGATTGTTGAATCGACCGGCTCGGGTGGCGGACACAAACTCTTTTGCGAAGGGATCGGGTCAACAACACCTGACATGACCAATTCATCGCGTCGTCAAAAGAAAAGCGAATTTGATAAATGCGGCGCTAATGGCGTCGACGACATTATCGAAGTCAAAATCGGATTTGACGGCATTGTTCTGGCCAATACGATAGATGCGCCGCAAATGAACCTGACCCTCAAGCAGGTCTATCAGGCATTCGCGAAACAGGTCCCAATGAGTGACACAGACTGCACTATGCAGGACAATCCCTATAAGACCTGGGCAGATATTGATGCCTCACTGCCAGCCACAAAGATTGAAGCTTATGGCCCGCCGCCAACCTCCGGTACGCGTGATGCTTTCGTTGAGATCGCCATGGAAGGCGGCGCCAAAAAATATGCCTGTCTGAAAGAGCTTCGTGGCAAAGACAAAGGTGCTTTCAAAGTGGCCTCACACACATTGCGTGAAGATGGTCACTGGAATGATGCTGGCGAAAACGATAACGCCATTGTTCAGACATTGGGTAACACGCCGACTGCTATTGGTATCTTTGGATATTCCTTCCTGGATCAAAACGCCGACAGCGTCAAAGGCGCGAATGTGGACGGTATCGAGCCGACATTTGAAAACATCGCGTCTGGTGATTACGGCATCGCCCGGTCACTGTTTTTCTATATCAAAAAGGCCAATGTTGCCGCTAATCCGGGCATTCAAGAATTCGCCCTAGAGTTCACCGCAGAGGAAGCTTCTGGTCCTGGAGGCTATCTTGAAGAAATCGGACTTGTGCCTCTGCCGGATGCAGAACGTGCGGCTTATCGCGCGGCTGTGGAAAACCTGACGCCCTATAGCCAATAGCGCTATTGCATAATGATAACTTAGGCGGCTTAATGCCGCCTGAGAATCATAAGGGTTTTTAGTGAATTCGATCCTGATTTTGATATGTGTGACGCTCGCCTTAACGGCGATTTCTTTCGTTTTTGCTCGGCAAAAAGCAAGGCGACAATTGGCGGTTGCAGCAAAGACGATCCATTCACAGCCGAGTTATCACGGTTGGTTTGCAGGACTTATGTCGGGCGGCCTGGCATTTTTGGCGCTAATCGTTAGCGCTTTTCTATCTCTGAGCCCTTTGTTCACAATTGTTTTAATGGTCGTGCTTGCTGTGCTCGGCTTCTTTTTTGCCATGAACCGCATAGGGGCGGATTTTCGCGCGCGCACTTATGTCGAGTATTTTATCAAATCCATTTTGGTTTTATGTTCCCTCATTGCCGTATTCACAACGATCGGCATCATATTTTCGCTGCTCTTTGAGAGCATGCGCTTCTTCAAAGAGGTCAGTTTTCTTGATTTTGTCACCGGGCTTGATTGGTCAGCGCAAACAGCCTTTCGCGATGACCAGGTAGGCCAGTCTGGAAGCTTCGGCGCAGTGCCAATCTTTGCCGGTACGTTTTTAATTACGCTGATTGCCGTGTCCATTGCCGCGCCTATCGGCTTGATGATCGCGATTTTTCTATCTGAATATGCCAGTGTCAGAGCGAAGCGTATCATCAAACCTACGATCGAAATCCTCGCCGGAATTCCGACTATTGTGTATGGGTTTTTTGCCCTTTTAACGTTCGGTCCTTTCATTCGGGGCTTCGCTGAAAGTATGGGATTTGGGATCCCGACGCAGAGTGCGTTTACGGCTGGCGTGGTCATGGGTATTATGATCATTCCGTTTGTGTCGTCTCTGTCCAATGATGTGATCAATGCCGTACCTCAATCCATGCGAGACGGGTCTTATGCATTGGGCGCGACCAAATCAGAAACCATGACTAAGGTTGTTTTTGCGGGTGCGCTGCCGGGCATTATCGGCGCCTTTCTCTTGGCGATCAGTCGGGCCATTGGTGAGACCATGATTGTTGTTCTGGCCGCGGGTGGTGCCGCCAATCTGACTGCCAACCCGTTTGAGTCTGTTTCTACTGTGACCTTTCAGATCGTGACCTTGCTGACTGGGGACTTGGAATTTGACAGCCCTAAAACACTCTCAGCTTTTGCCTTGGGGCTCATGCTGTTTGTGGTGACCCTTCTTCTTAACATGATCGCTCTGATTATCGTCAGACGCTATAGCGCAAAGTACGAATAGATGAGTTCTTCGCCTTCCATACACGCGTCTGAACGCGCTCTGAAACGGCTTAAGAAACGCCACGCCCGCGAGCGCCGTTTCAAGGTCATGGGCCTGAGTGCCATTGCCATTGCGGTGATGGCGCTGATCTGGCTTCTATATAGTGTGATCGGAACAGGCTATAAGGCTTTTTACACGCACAGTTTCACGCTTGATGTCGAAATGACCGAGTCCGTGCTGGATCCAACGGGTGCTCGAGATCCCGACGCGCTTCGCAAATCCAATTACAGACGCATTGTGCAAAACGCCATGTATGAGCGTTTTCCGGACGTTACGGATCGCAAAGCCAAAAAGGAACTTTTTGATATTATCTCAACGTCGGGTGCGCCTAATCATTTGCGTCAAATGGCCTATAATGACCCAAGCATTATTGGCCAATCCTTCACGATTACAGTGCCCACTTCTGATGATGTGGATCAACTCTTAAAGGGTAACATTGACCGAGACTTGGACGAATCTCGCCGCAAAGTTTCCGACCGTCAGATAGCATGGGTCGACCAATTGATGGAAACAGGTGAGATTAAATCCGGGTTTAATAAAGGGTTCTTCGTCAACCCGGATAGTCGGGACGCGGAATTAGCTGGCATTGCCACGGCATTTTTAGGCTCGCTAATGACGTTGTTTGTGACGGCCCTTATGGCCATTCCGGTTGGAATTGGCGCGGCTATCTGGCTGGATGAGTTTGCGCCCCGCAACCGTTTTGTTGATTTCATCGAAATCAACATTAACAATCTGGCTGCCGTGCCGTCGATTATTTTCGGTGTGCTTGGTCTGGCCATTTTCATCAATTTCTTTGGATTGCCGCGCTCGATCCCAATCGTCGGTGGTTTGGTCTTGGGCTTGCGGGCTTTGCCCACCGTTATCATCGCGACCCGTGCAACGCTCATGGCGGTACCGCAATCTATTCGGGACGGGGCCTTAAGTATCGGCGCTTCTCATGTTCAGGCTGTCTTTCATCATAAGCTGCCTCATGCAGGGCCGGGGATTTTAACAGGGTCTATTATCGCTATGGCACAGGCTCTGGGTGAAACGGCGCCGCTACTCATGATTGGTATGGTCGCCTTCCTCACCGAAGTGCCCAACAGCCCGACGGATCCGGCGACCGTTCTGCCCGTCCAGATTTATATTTGGTCGTCTAATGCAGAGCGCGCCTGGGTCGAAAAGACATCTGCAGCTATTATGATCCTGCTGCTGGTTCTGATTTTAATTAACGGCTTTGCGATCTGGCTTCGCAATCGTCTTGAAAAACGCTGGTAAGAGATAGCTATGTCGCAATCGAAAATAAAGTTTTCCTGCCGTGATGTCCGGGTTGCCTATTCAGGCAAAGAAGCGCTCCACGGGATTGATATCGAAATCGAAGATCAGGGTGTTACCGCTTTTATCGGCCCCTCGGGCTGTGGGAAATCGTCTTTCCTGCGGGTTTTTAACCGCATGAATGATACAATCCCGGGCTGTAAAGTTACCGGTATTGTCAAAATGGACGGCGAAGATATTTACGCGCCGACTTTGGATCCGGTATTGCTCCGGGCCCGGGTTGGTATGGTTTTCCAAAAGCCCAACCCGTTTCCGAAATCTATTTATGACAATGTGGCTTACGGCCCCCGCATTCACGGCCTAGCAGCCAATAAAGCTGAACTCGATGAAATCGTAGAGAGCAGTTTGACCAAGGCCGGGCTTTGGGATGAGGTAAAAGACCGCCTCAAGGATGGCGGCACGGGATTGTCAGGCGGTCAGCAGCAGCGCCTGGTTATTGCACGGACAATTGCCGTCAGTCCTGAGGTTATTTTGATGGATGAACCCGCCTCTGCGCTTGACCCGATTGCGACTGCGAAACTGGAAGAGCTGATTGACGAGCTGTCGAAAAAATTCTGTATTGTGATTGTGACGCACTCAATGGCACAGGCAGCCCGGATCTCTGATCGGACGGCTTTTTTCCATATGGGCAATTTGATTGAATATGATCAAACGAGTAATATATTTACCAACCCTACAGATAGCCGTACCCAGGATTACATCACGGGACGGATAGGATAAGACTATGAGCGATCACATTGTCAGTTCTTTTGCCGAGGATATGCAAGGCCTGCGGACCGAGCTTTTTCGCATGGGCCACCTGGTGGTGGATCAGATTGATTCGTCTGTGAAAGCGTTGAAATCCAGAGATGATCAATTGGCTAATCGCGTACGCCTCAATGATAAACAGGTGGATGCAATCAATGATGATATTGAAGAGCGCGTCATGTCGATCCTGGCGCTTCGCCATCCTTATGCAGTGGATCTGCGCGAGACGATTGCCGCGCTCAAAGTTGCCCGCGAGTTAGAACGTATTGGGGACCTAGCCAAAAACTGCGCCATGCGGGTCGGGGTTATTATCAAGGATGACAAGATCAAGGGGACCAAAAAGGTCGTCAAAATGGGCAAACAGGTCTCAGCTAATGTGGCCATGGCGATGAAAGCCTATGAAGACAGAGACACAGACCTGGCGCTCGATGTTTGGTTCGGCGATGAAGCCATTGATGATTATTGCAATGCGGTTTTTGAAACTGTGATGACGGGCATGATGGCGGATAATAGCAATATCAATGGCTGCACGCAGATGACTTTTTTCGCGAAAAATCTGGAGCGTATGGGGGACCACGCCACACGGATCGCCTCTGCAAGCCACTATGTGGTGACGGCCGAGTCTATTCGGGAAAAGCGCCCCAAGAGTGATCGCACCAGTACAACGCGTTATCTGCTCGAGGACGATGACGAGGAAGACTAAAGCTCTTCTTTTGCCTTCATCAACATAAGTTTGTAACAGGCCGCCACGCTGAGACTATCTGTGATCTCTCCGGTTTCAACCCGATCAAAAAACGTTTCCAATGAAACCTTGGCTACACTAATGTCCTCTGTGGCTTCGGGGGTGGCTTGAGCCTGTGTCAATCCTGTCGCCAGATAGACAATCGCCCACTCATCGGACACGGAATTGGATAAATGCATCTGCAGGATTGGCGTTAAGTCTTGGGCGATCAGCCCTGTTTCCTCTTGCAACTCTCGACGGGCGCAATCTTCGAGGTCCTCGCCTTCGGGGCAGCCGCCTTCGGGGATTTCCCAGCTATATTGATCCAGAACATAGCGGGTCTGACCTACCAACCAGATTTTTCCGTTTTCATAAGGCACAACACCGACCGCGCGGTTTTTGAAGTGTATCGCGCCATATGCGCCGTCAGTCCCGCCGGGCGTGATCACTTTGTGATCGGTCAGTTTTATCCAATTATTCTCGAAAACCTCCCGTGAAGAGAGCGTTTTCCAGGGATTAGGCGTGACTTTGGTCATATTTTAGCCGTTTCACTGCATTATGGTAAACGAAGTGTGTATTTTTTATCATTTGTAAATGTCTAAATTTTAACCAGTTTGTGTGAACCCACTGAGTTTACAATACGACTACAGAGTCATAGAAAGACTTTAACTTTGGCAACAGGAGAATAATTGCCACTTATGACCCGTTTTGGTCAATTTCCGCAAACTTTGATCAGACTTGCTACCGGCTTGTTTGTTCTGCTTGCGTGCTTTTTTATCGTCAAAGCGATCATGATCTGGTTGAACCCTCAGAGTAGCTGGGTAGCACCTCCGGCAGCTGCAACCACGACAACGGTTGGGCAAGGGCAATCATCGAATACGCCGCGACTGGATTACAATTTTGATCCATTTCATCGGGATTACGCTCCGGATGAGGTAATACCAGATGAGGCTTTCGATCCGGACGCAGACGTTGCAGACACGACACTAAACCTGAAGCTTAAAGGTACGACGGCACCCGAGCAGGCCATCATAGAGGGGGCTGATCGCAAGCAGCAGACCTACGGAGCTGGAGACGAGATTTCCAGCGGTGTTACCTTGGACTCCATCCATCATACTTATGTTATCCTCTTGCGCGATGGCAATCGTGAGAAGCTGACCTTGGAACGCGACGAAACCGGGTTCACTAAGACAGGCCAAACAAATACCTCTCCACCCATTACCAAAGCCGGGTTTAGCGGTAATCCAGCAGAACTTCTGAAACGGGTCACAATCACACCGCACAAGAACCAGAATAACAGGCTGATCGGGTATAAGATTGAGCCGCAGCCGGGTTTTGACATCAAGCCGCTGGGTTTTCGAAATGGCGATATTATCACTCGCATCGGATCGCAAGACCTGACCAGCCCCGGCATCGATCTGGGTTCTACTGTGGTCAGCGCCATAACTCAGGGTAACCCCACCGCACAAATCATGCGCCGCGGTCGCAAAATGACAATTCGTATAAGAGTTCCATCATGAGAAAATTAGCCATCACACTCGCGACACTGGCTTTGACAACAGGGTTGTCAGTTCCGGTCTACGCTCAAGGCGCGGCGGAGCATCAGATTACAATGCAACAGGCCGATATCAGAGCCTTTATCAATAATGTGTCCATGGTCACCGGAAAAACCTTCCTCGTGGACCCTCGAGTTCAAGGCAATGTAACGATTTCTTCCGAGGAAAAACTCACACCCAAAGAGGTGTTCGAAGTTTTCAAAAACGTGATGCGAGTACATGGCTACACCGTGATCCGCACACCCACCGGCGAATACTCGGTCACTTTGATGCAGGGCGCCGCCCAAAGCGCGCCTTTTGTGAACGGAACAGGTTATAATGGCCAGTTTGCGACAACTGTGATCAAGCTTCAGCATGCCGACGCTGCCGATGCGGCAAAATTGATTAAACCGGTCATGCATTCGCAGGGTATTTTGACGGCCAATGCAGGTGGCAATATTCTGGTTATTACCGACTTCCCGGAAAACCTTTACAAAGCCCGCCAGATTGTTGCTGCCATGGACACAAACGGTATGGTGACCGAGTCCATCAATTTCCAATATAT
>JAHDBU010000005.1:4602-6970 GCA_020630275.1 Hellea sp. | reverse complement strand
GTCGAAGCCTTGATCGTTGAAATCAGTGATAGCGCGGCCAGCGAACTGGGTGTTCAATGGGCACTCGGCGGCGTAGATGGTAGCTCCATTCCCTTTATCGGAACCAATTTTTCTCGTCAGGCCCCGAACCTTTTGACTTTGGCGGGGGCTTTGGCCGGTCCCGAGCTGGGTGTGGATACGAGCGGGCTTGAGACAGCTGCCGTCAATTCACTAATCGGCATTGATGGTATCGGTGTTGGCGGGGCAGGTATTAGCGGCAACACGCTGTTTTCCGTTATCTTGAATGCCATCGAAAACGATGACGACTCCAACATCCTGTCAACGCCCTTTGTAACCACACTGGATAATGAAGAAGCCAGTTTTATCGTCGGGCAGCAAATTCCGATTACCACGGGTGAGAGCCTGGGGTCTGACAACCTCAACCCGTTTCGAACCTTTGAACGGATCGATGTAGGCATCAAGCTCACAGTATTACCACAGATCAGCGAAGGCGATGTCATCCGTATGAAAATCACATCGGAAGTTTCCTCGATTGCCGGCGCGATTACGTCTATCGCCAATGACTTCATCACAAATAAGCGCGAAATCGACACAACGGTTCTGGCCAATGACGGCGAGATCATTGTGCTCGGCGGCCTTATTCAGGACGATGAGCAACTCAATATTTCCAAGGTCCCGATCCTGGGGGATCTGCCGGTTGTCGGGAATGCTTTCCGGTCCAAAGGCAAGAGTCGTATTAAAACTAATCTGATGGTTTTCCTGCGTCCGACGATTATCCGAAACCAGGCTGATGCTGAGCCGCTCACACGTCGTCGTTTAGAGCAAATGCGCCGAGAAGATTTGCTGCAATCCGGTCGCGAATATTCCAAGATTGACGAGTTCGTTAATCCTCGATGAGCGAAGCCGACCCGATAACCGTTCCACGACTATCCTATAGTTTCGCGCGTCGCTACGGCGTGATTGCGCTGGAGCAGGGCGGGAAAGCGATATTGGCGACCCTCAAAGATGCGCCGCTCGACGCCATTCTCGAAGCTCGCCGCGTTGTCGGACAACCCGTTCAACGTGAGCCTATGGATGCTGCCGAGTTCGAAGGGTTGATGGCCCGCATTTACGCGCAAGGCGATCTGACGGAAACAGCTGAAACAGCCTTGGGCAATGGGACTGATTTGAATTCTCTGGCCGATAATTTGCCGCGAACGTCTGACCTGCTGGATAGTGATGATGATGCGCCCGTCATCAAGCTGATCAATGGCATCCTGCAGGAGGCTATTAAAACGCGCGCGTCGGATATCCATATCGAACCTTACGAAAACCGTCTGGCCGTGCGCTTTCGGATTGATGGAGCACTACGCGATACGCTCTCATTATCGCCGCGCCTGGCCTCCGTTCTGGTGAGCCGTGTCAAGGTTATGGCGCGATTGGATATCGCCAAAAAACGGATCCCGCAGGACGGTCGTTTCTCGCTGAATTTGGGACAACGGGCCGTAGATGTTCGGGTCTCAACCTTGCCGTCTCAATATGGCGAGCGTCTGGTGATGCGTCTGCTGGAGAAGACCAGCTCTTTGATGAACCTGTCTGACCTGGGCATGGACGAAACAGAGCTGGAAGCCTTCACCAAAGCCTTGAAAAGACCCAATGGGATTATTCTGGTCACCGGTCCTACCGGTTCCGGTAAAACAACGTCGCTTTATGCGTCGCTGACGCAGCTCAATGACGGCAGTCGTAATATTCTCACGGTCGAAGATCCGGTGGAATATGCGCTAGACGGAATCGGTCAGACTCAAGTCAATAATCAAGTCGGCATGAGTTTCGCCGCCGGTTTGCGGGCTATTCTGCGCCAAGACCCTGATGTGGTCATGGTCGGTGAGATCCGCGATCCGGAAACGGCAGAAATTGCCGTGCAGGCCTCGTTGACCGGCCACTTGGTTTTATCCACCGTCCACACAAATTCTGCCGTCGCAGCCATTACGCGCCTTCGCGATATGGGCATTGAGCCGTTTCTTCTGGCATCCACGGTCACAGCCATTGTCGCCCAGCGCCTGGTGCGTCGCCTGTGCCCGCACTGCAAAGAAGCCTATGAGCCGGTGGATCGCGAGGTTATGGATCTGGGTTTGAAACCTCATAAAGATCTCCGCTTTTTCAAAGCTGTAGGGTGCGCGCAATGTCACCAGATCGGCTATGTGGGCCGTCTCGGCCTTTATGAAGTCGTGGTGATGGATGACACGCTTCGCGGCATGATCCACGATGGCAGCCGCGAGGTTGATATGGCCCATCATGCCTTCCAACACCGCAAAAACCTGCTCCAAAGTGGTCTTGGTCATGTGCTGTCTGGTATGACCTCCGCCGAAGAAGTCTTGCGGGTTTGCCG
>JAHDBU010000005.1:0-4502 GCA_020630275.1 Hellea sp. | reverse complement strand
AGCATTAACGCCGCCCGCTTTGCCCGCACTATGGCCGGTCTGATTGATAGCGGTACACCGGCTTTGTCCTCTATGGAAACCTCACTCCATACTTTGCGGAATTCCACCATGCGCAAAGCTGTGACCGAGGCCGCGGTGAAGGTCAGGGAAGGTTCACCCATCAGCACAAGCCTCAAGCAAAGCGGTACATTTCCACCTCTGGTTATTCAAATGGTGTCAGGCGGCGAGGCCAGTGGGGATATCGGGAAAATGTTCACCAAATCTGCCGAATATCTGGAAGGGGACTTCAACCGCTTCACAACCGTATTTTTGAATATCCTCAACCCGATGATTATTATAATGCTGAGCTTTGTGGTACTGATTGTTATATTTGCCATGTATATGCCAATGTTGCAGATGGTATCTGTTTAGGAATGGAGACAAAGAATGGACAATGAACGCAGAAACGATGACGGCTTTACCTTGGTCGAAATGATGGCCGTTCTTGTGATCATCGGGCTTTTGATGGGCGCCGCTGTTTTAGCACTAGGCGGCGTAACGGACCGGGGCGTTAAAACCAGGGTGCAATCAGATTTGTCGACCATTCGTCAAGCACTTGAACTCTACAAAACAGACATGTTTGACTATCCGCCGGAAGAATTTGGCCTCCAAGCGCTGGTCGAATTGCCAGAGGCTGTCGATGCCGGTTCACGGTATAATGGTCCCTATCTGACCAAGCTTCCGGCTGACCCGTGGGGTAATCCTTATGTCTATATTTATCCGGGCGAAGAGAATCCGTTTGAGCTTTTGACTTATGGTCGAGACGGCGAACCTGGCGGCGAAGAAGAGGATACGGATATCAGCTTCTGGGACGCTGACACCGAATAGATTTTATGACGACCCGACAGAAAGAACTCGGGTTTTCTCTCATCGAGATGATGGCGGTTTTGCTGATCATCTCGTTGATGACGGGGGTCGTGCTTTTGTCGGCTCCGCGCGGCCAAGCGCCGGGTAAATCCCGCGGGCAGGATATGCACCGCGCGCTCATTCAAGCTTCTGAGGACAGCATCGTTAAAGGTCAGCCGCAGGCATTTGGCCTGAGCGAAGAAGCCTATTATTTTTACGAGTTCACTGACGGCGAATGGGCCGTCAAAACCGAAACCGAGTGGCCGGAGGACCTAACCGTTTCATTCTATAAGGATGACATCGAGATTGATATTCCAGAAGAAGCTGTGCCGCTGGTGATCTTCGAACCCATTGGTCTGTCGACGCCGTTTTCCCTTTGGCTGGAAGACGGGGACTTTACTATGATTTTTTCAAGCACGGGTGACGGTCGCATCTCACTGGAGGAAGACCAGTGAGGGACGAAGGATTCACACTCATCGAAGTCATCGCTGCGCTGATGATTTTCAGTGTCGGCATTATCGCCCTGATCAATATGAACACAGAAAGTGTGCGCACGGTCAATATTCTCGAAGACCGTTTCGTGGCCGGTGTTGTGGCCGATAATGTCCTCGTTGAGGCCCGTCGGGAACAACGGCTGGAACTTGGCTCGTCCCAGGGACAGGAAACCAGTTTGGGGCAGGAATTCGCCTGGGAACGAGAAATCACCTCGACAGATATGGAAAACTTCTTCCGTATTACTGTCCGAGTCCGACATGAGGGCAAGGATGGTGTCCTGATCGAACGGACCGCTTACCGCAAAGGCGGTGAATAATGCGCGGCCGAAGAACAGACACAGGGTTTACGCTGGTCGAAATGCTGGTGGCCCTTTTCATATTCTCCCTGCTGACGGCTGGGGCCACGACCGCTATGGTGGCGGCGCTCAAGACCAAATCTCAAATCGATGAAGCAGTCGCAGAAATTACAGAACTTGAAACCGCCCGCGCTTTAATGCGGTCGGATTTAGATAATATTATTCTCCGACCAGGCCGTGATCCTTATGGCACTCAGGACCCTTATCTAATCTCGGGGGGCGTCGACACGCTCCTGACCTTTACGCGGGGTGGTCGGGAAAATCCGGGCGGCCTGGAAAAGCGCGGTGCTGTGCAAAGGGTCGCCTATGTCTTCGAAGACGAAAAGCTGATCCGCCGGAGTTTTGGCGTTGACAACCCGGCACCGTTATCGCCTTTGCGCGAGCGCGTGCTGCTCGAAAACATTGAAAACATAACGGTGAGTTTCGAACAAGAACGCCTGAGTTTCAGTCAGATGTTCGTTCCCTTCGACCAAACCGAAATTCCCTATGATCTCTTTGTCATGACTATCACTTTTGCGGGTGGTCTGGAGATGGAACAAAAATTTGAACTGGATCCCACATGATCCGGCTCGCGCGAGATAAAAAAGATCGAGGCGCTGTCCTCCTGACAACATTGCTCATAATGAGTTTGATGTCTGCAGTTGCTGTAAATATCACGCAGGAGGTCCGAGTAGCGATCATCCGTTCGGGCAATATGAAAGCTCACGCGCAAGCCGAATGGAACTTGAAAGCCGCCGAGGATTTTGCTCAGGGCTATATCACCGAAAACTTCCTGCCGTTATCTCGCATAGAAAAAAACCTGGCCCTCCGAAGACCTCTTCAGGCCGGTCTGGAAATTGACGGCGGCTTTCTCAATTTGACCATTATGGACGGTACGCAATGCCTGCCGCTCAGTAATCTGGTTACCCAAGGCGAGACAGAAGCAGAAGATCAAAATCAAGATCGAGATAAAAGCTCCGCTTTTTCCGAAGCCTTAAACAATCTGTTGCAATATTTGGGGATGACCAATTACGAGAGCGAATCCCTCACGGCTGCCATTACGGACTGGCAGGACGCGGACACGCAAATATCCGATAGCGGTGCGGAGGATTACACCTATCTGGCGCTAGACCCCGCCTATCGCACGCCCAATCTTCCGGTGTATTCTGTCGAAGAGCTTAGAGCCGTGCGCGGTATGAATGAGGATATTTTCAAAACCCTGCATCCGTTTATCTGCGCCGGGGATGCCAACCGTTCAGGCGCGGTCAATATCAACACATTGCAGCCGGAACATATACCCTTGCTGTCCGCACTGCTGGGGGCGGATCAGGAAAATCTCGCGGTTCAGCTTTTGCAGAGCCGTCCTGTTGATGGCTACACAGATATAGAAGAAGAACTCGGCGAGTCCGGTGTTGATGGGTTGGAACGGGTCCGCGCCGATCTTTTTATCTATGAACCGGAATATTTGTGGATCGAAGTTGATGCCACATTTGGAAATGCGCAGCGCTCGGTCCTGCTCGAGTTTAAAGTTGACTCCGATAGTCTGACGCGGACATACCGCCACTACGGTACGGAAGGCAAACGCCCCAAACTGGAAGCTATAAGAACCGAGCAGGAGCAAAGACCGTAATGAGTGAGCCGCTAATCATATGGCTCCCGGAAGACCTCGATGATGCCTGGGCATATTACCGCTCGGCGGATGTGCAGGGTTGGGCCGCGGATGAGGATGAGCGCAAAGCGCTGGCCAGACTGGATAATGGCCAATGCAACGTGGTTTGCCCCGGCACGTGGTTCCGTGTTTTCCCCCATGCTTTGCCAGAGATGAAATTATCAGAGCGCTTGTCAGCTGCAGGGTTTGCCATTGAAGAAAAGCTGGCGGCCCCTCTGGACGAGCAGCATATCGTCCTCGGTCAGGGCGATGATCAGCGTATCGGTGTGGTCAACAACACCCTCATGAACGGCCTTATGGAAAGGCTCGATGAATTTGGCTTAGTGCCAAGTCGGATTGTGGCAGAGTATGAAGCCTTCCCGACGGATGAGGGCGCGCTGGCCAGCTGGCATAGAACTATTCATCCTGGCCCCATGGGTTATTCACTGGATGCGGAGAGCGAGGGTGAAAACCCCCTGGCGTTGGTCCCGCAAATGCAATTCGGCAATGTTTTGAATTATGCCAGTGGCAGCTATATCCGAAAGAAACGCGGCAGTTTCGGCACGCGACATCTGACGGCTCTGGCGGCTACGCTCCTCTTGTCGTTTGTTGGTTGGCTGGGCTGGCAATGGGCCGATGCCCGGGCCATCAACGCACAGGCCGCTGATATGCGAGCAGAAACAGCCCGGATTTATACCGAGGCTACAGGCCGCAAAGCGCCGCCGAATATTCGCCGCGTCATCGAACGACAAGTCAAATCCGGCGGAGATACGAGCGCAGATTTCGTTACATTGAATGCTTTATTCTTTGACGGACTCAAAGGCATCGACAGAGTCTATGTGGAGTCATTGCGTTATAATGAGAGCCGCGGCGCGCTCATCGTTAAAATGGTCTATCCCAGTTTTGAAACGGCCAGCCAGCTGGAGAAAATCTATGCGGGTGGCCCAGCCGTTTTCAAGCCCGGCTCTGTTCGGGATCAAAAAGGACAATTGATTGGCGAAGTGGAATTTTCAATGGGGGCGGGCCGATGAATTATTGGAACAATCTCGAAGCGCGCGAGCGCTGGCTGGTCGGTACGGCCTTGGGGCTTGTCCTGGTTTTGGCCATGGTATTCCTGATCATTCGTCCGATTATGGAAAG
>JAHDBU010000004.1 GCA_020630275.1 Hellea sp. | reverse complement strand
CTCTCGACGAGTTAACTCGCATTCTGGATCTAGGGTCGGACTTTTATCCGTTTCAAAGGAACGGTTAATTAACTAGCCTTGGCAAAGCGACCACCGGCCTCCGCGTAGTTCTGAGTCCCGACATTGTAGACGTGGTCAGACTCTAATGTTTCCGTGAGTCCATATATTTTATCGCTGCCCGTCATGAAATCATAAATCGGCGCGAAATCCTGTTGGGTGACGTCGAATAGTTCCTCGAAGGAATTGATGACGAAATAGACTTGTTGAAAATCATCTATTCGGTAATCGGTCTGCATGACCCGCTCGAGATCAAAATGAATGCGGTTAGGCGAGGGGTCGTCGACACTAAAAACACTTTCGGTTCGGGATGATACGATGCCGGCTCCATAGATTTGGAAGCCATCGTCTTTGCGCATCAAACCGAACTCGACCGTATACCAGTAAAGACGCGCCAGGTTTTTGAGGCAATCCCATTTCAGGGCGCGAATACCGCCTTTTCCATAGGCTTCCATGTAATTGGCAAAAACGGGTTGGGTTAAAAGGGGGACATGACCAAAAACATCATGGAAAATATCTGGTTCCTGGAGATAGTCCAATTGATCTCTCGAGCGGATAAATCGGCCGGCTGGAAAACGTCGGTTGGCGAGATGATCAAAAAAGATATCATCCGGGATGAGGTGGGGCACAGCGATAACTTCCCAACCTGTCAAATCCATGAGCTTTTCATTTATTTTTTCAAAATCAGGAATGCCGCCTTCATTGAGATTAAGTGCATTTAGTCCCTCGTAGAACTCAGGCACAGCCCGATCCTTGAGGACTTTGATTTGTCGCTCATACAGTGTGCGCCATACGGCATGTTCTTCGTCAGTGTACTTTTTCCAGCGTTGTTCGATTTGAAAATCTTCAGCCGGTGTCTGCTCGGCGATGACAGGATCATTAATGCCCATGATATCCATTCCTGCTAACTTGCGCCCCAGATACCATTGTTTCGTAAAAAATTATTACTATGTTCAGCCAGAAAGGTGGATTTTTTGACCCTTTCCGGGCGTCTCAAATGCTTTCAAACGCAAGCTGTATTCTATGGTCGATCTTTTTTATCGCTGCCAAATAGTCGGTCCAGCCCTTCCTCGAGAATCTTTTCTTCCAGGCTTTTGTCTTTGGCGTCAGCTTCTTCTTCAGGTGCCGGGACGGTTTCTGTCGGATTGGCCTGAATTTCTGTGGAGGTTTCTGGTCCGGTTTCTAAGTTTTCCGAGTTGGCGTCGATGACCTCTGTTTCAGCCGTTTCAATCGGCTCGGGGTTTTCTGTTGGTTCGGTTCCGTCGTTGGCATTCTGGGAAACAGGTGCAGATTCCGGGCTCTCACTTTTAGGGATGCCCAAGAGGTCACTCAATACGCCGCCGACCTCGCTACCTACACGATTCTGAATTTCTTCCTGGGCTTTGATTTTAGCTTTTTCAACAGCTATCTTTTGAAGAAAGTCCAAGTCCGGTCCGGGCGATACTTGCCCCCATGGTCCTTTGAAACGGACCGGCACTCCAAACCGCCCGATATCGCCCGCGTTCGTACCGGTCAGTCGAGGTCTCAAGCCGAAATCAACACTCTGATTTCCGATATCAAGCTGACCTGATCCGCTTGCCAGCACGCCTAAAGCTTTCAAGTTCAAAGACTCTATCGAAATCACCCCGTCTTTGATTTTGAACTTTCCAACCATGTCGTCAAACTTCGTGACATATTTGTTGCCGATTCCGGTCGGCAAAACCCGTTGGGTCAAGGTCTCGTCAATCCCGGTCAGGAGCTGCGAAAGATCGATTCCCTTGATAACGCCACCAATCACCTCAAAGTCGCCATATCCGTCCAGAGATCGCATGATTTCTGCCTGACTGCGTCCTTCTCCGCTGAGCTCCAGTAAAGTATGACCTTGGCCCTCTAGTTTTGTGAAATTGGCCAGAGATCCGAGGAAACGGTTAGACCGTATATCTTCGAGCGTCACCGCCAGTTTGACTTTCGGAATTTGGCCCGACGCATCCAATGTTGCGGTTAAGACCCCCAAGCCGCCATAGAGATTTATTTCAGGGAGTTTTGCTGTCATAACCCCGTTTGAGACAGTCGCATTGAGGTCCGTTTGCCCGAAAGTTAGCGGCCCGAATATAACTTCGGGCGTTTTGATCAGGTATTTACCATCCATGACCGTGAGTGCAGACAGGTTAAGCGGGGTTTCGCTCCATGGCTGAAGGCCTTGTCCCTCATAAGAAGCCATATAGGCCGCGGTGTACGGACGAAAATCGATTTGTCCCATATCCAGCGTGCCTTTTAAGGTTGGTTTTGTTTGCGTTAGATCGAGGATGAAATCGCCGGCCCCGGAAATTGCGTCCATGGATAGATCGCCGTTGGAGAACTTTAATTCAGCGGGGTTTCCGGTTACTCGCCCGTTTAGCGCTACGCGTTCGTAAATAGCACCGGCTTGGGTGCTGGGAGGGAGTTCGATCCCTGTCGTACTACGAGTCAAAGTTCGAGCTGACGGGATCTCAGCTTTCAGATTTCCGTCGAGTTGAAAGCCTTCATTAAATACGGCGCCGCCGTCAAATCGACCGTTAAGTTCGCCGTCCGTCAGATCGATGATGAGCGAGGTCATGGCGACTTTTCCGTTTTCGCTTTTGAAGTCACCTTGTGTCTTTATGCGACCGATGGATTGAGCATATGGCAGATCCAGACCGGTCACTTGCGAGAGCGTTTGCAGGTCCGGCACATTCCCGTCAAAAGCGCCAAGCAGTGATACACCGTTCGGGCCGTAAGTCAGTTCGCCACTATATTGACCATTTAACTGGCCGTCGGTCAGCTTCAGGTCGAGATCCTGAATGTTTATCTGATCTGGGGAGCCGGAAATTTTACCTTTCGCGCTCATTTGTCCGAGTGCCGACGGGTAGAGTGATTGATTTCCAATGAGACTAGCCGTTCCTTTGGGGTCCAAGATAGATGTATCAAATTCGCCGTCCAGGGCGATATTGCCATCGACTATTTTGACGGCGCCTTGATACAGTCCATCGAGAAAAGCGCTGGTCGTATTGGCCTGATCCAAAACAAGCTCGATATTGTTTCCATCATAGATTAAATCTCCAGACGCTTTTGTTTGCCCGAGCAAATCAAGTTGCGGATTTTCAATATCAAATTTTTTGGCGAGCGTTGGGACTGACTCGATATTTGTCTCGAATTGACCGGTGATTTTCTGAGTGTTTCCAAATTCACCTGTACCTTTAAAGGCCGCATCCAAACCGACCCCTTTAGCGACGGCGTCTAAACTCTCAGCGAAGATGTTGTCGCCATCCATTTTGAGGTTGGATTTCAATTGCAGGCTTGAGATCGTATCGCGACCCGGCATGTCGATTTTCAGCGCTTTCAATACGTCTGGTAAGTCGCTTATATCCAAATCGAGATTGCCTGATCCCGTTATGTTTTCGCCTATGTTGGCGTCGCCTATGAATTTTGATTGGAGCTTTGGCCCCTTGAGAATGATACTGGCCTCGCTAGCGTTCAAAGCCTGACCTTCATATTGATAAAGCCCACTAAATTCGACTGACTCAGCGATTTTCAATATAGCCAGATCAGACGGTAAAAATCGGGCAAGAGGTGAGAGCTCCTCAAGCATTCCATCCATATCCAGAGCAAAATGCATATCAGGACTTTCTGTAAAAAATCCTTTTGCTGAAACTTTGCCCAGCCGGGTCGATAATTTGAGATCAACGGGTGTTTTTTGCCCAAGTAGAAAACTTTGGGGTGTGTCTAAGTCCACGTCCAAATCGGCTGGAATGTCGTCGATGACCAAGTCACCCTGAATGGCGAGTGGATGAGCCAGGGATTTCATTGTCAGGTCGAGATTTACATCCTTTATATTATGCGACCTGTTTTTAGTCTCATCGACATAGGAAATTTCGCCATTTCGAATCTCGAATGTTCCGATGGACGCTTCGATGTCAGCATAACGACCATCCCGTTTAAACGGACCTTCGGTAGACGGAGCCTTTTCTGGATCATTATCTAATACCCAATTCATTTTTCCATCGGCTCGTTTTTCTAACGAGATGACGGGTCGATTTAGGCCGAAGGCGGCAATTTCAACACGCTTGGAAATCAAAGGTAGGAGTTTGACGCGGGTACTCAGCGACTCCATCTGTATAAAGTCTTGCTCTGAAAACCCTTCAGGGTTCTCAATGGAAACATTGTCCATTCTGATTTTTAAGCTTGGAAGGGGAGAAATTTTAACGTCGCCGTCAATCTTCACGGTTCGGCCAATGCGCGACGATAATTGCTCCTGAATCGTGGTTTTATAGAGCGATGACGGGATCAAGAAAGGAATAATAACGGCTGCCAGAATCAGCAGCAAAAGAACAATAAAAGTGCCTATAACTATTTTGCGCATGGCGAGAACGTCCTAAATTTTGCACTCAAAACTTAATTTAACACAGCTTACATTCTGAATCACAGTTATTTGACTGTAATGTTCATATGAACGCTGCACTCAGCCTCTGTTCATTTGAATCGTTTAATTCTATAGTTCCTTTAGTCGAAGAAGGAGAACGCCATGTTGTGTAGCCACGGCCATCATCACGAAAATTGTGAACATGTTAAAAAAGACGAGCAGGAAATGCTTGATCGTCGCCTTATGGTGCAAGCCCTTGCTGCAGGCGGTGCTTTGACACTCGCGGCTCCTGCATTATCAGGATGCGCCACCAACCCAGAAACTGGTTCCAAACAGTTCCTTCTGGTTGGCGATAGCCAATTAAGCCAAATGGCGGCGTCGAGCTGGAATGAAGCTAAGGCGAAATTACCAACATCGACGGACCCCCGTTATCTGCGTAGATTGCAAAATATTGGTGCGCGTGTGTCACGCGGCGCCAACAAAGGCGACGAAGCCTGGGATTACGCGGTTTTCGAAAAGGAATCAAAAAACGCCTTCGTCCTGCCCGGCAACCGAGTTGGCTTCTACAAAGGCATGATGGATTTCGCCGATAATGATGATCAGATTGCGGCTGTTATGGGTCATGAAGTTGGTCACGTTACGGGTAAACATGCTGCGGAGCGCGTTAGTCAGCAAATGGGTGGTCAGCTTGTCGTTGCGGGCGGAACAGCAGTCGCTGGTAGTCAGCTGCAGAAGAGTTGTCGTTCCAAGGCGATGAACCGGATTGGCGGACGGACTCGTGAGCAAGTTTCCAGGCAGGAACTCTATGCCATCCAGAGAGAATACCAAAGATGTATGCAGGGCGCTCAGTATAATACGCGTTTGCTAAGCGCAGCGCTGGGTATGGGATACTCGCTGGGTGTCGTATTGCCATTCTCTCGCAAGCATGAGTTGCAATCCGACCGTCTGGGTGCGAAATATATGCATAAAGCTGGCTATGATCCTATGCAGGCCGTCCGTCTCTGGGAAAAAATGGCCGCAGCCAGTACTCGGAAGACTCCTGAATTTATGTCCACCCATCCGAGCCCGGCTCGTCGTGCTCGTGAGCTGGATGCCTATATCCGTTTTCAAGAAAAACTGGGTAGCCAGGGATGGCAGAATATTAAACTGCCTGACGACGCCTAAAACTCTTACATTATAGTCTTGAAGATGCGCGCGGCTTCGGTTAGAAGCGGCGCGCTCATCGTATGTGGGCCGCCTTAGCTCAGTTGGTTAGAGCGCCGGTTTGTGGAACCGGAGGTCCTTGGTTCGAGACCAAGAGGCGGTACCATTCTTCTTCTAGTTATTTATGACTGTTCTGAAATCAGGGATTGTTAGACCGTCATCGCCTTCGATTTCACGTTGATTGGTATCGTTAATGTATTTCAGGCTTGGGGTCGGGGTTTTAGAACGCGTCTGCTTTAATCGCGCTAATAGAGCTTGTTTGGAAGTCTTTGGTTTTTGATTTTTAATCGGTCTCATTTATCCCCCTGGCGGGAGCTTTAACGCTTCACAGGTGAACTGAAAATTAATTGATCGAGAAACGTTTCTTAAGTGACCGTTTACCCTATCTGATTATTCTTTCCTGATGGAGGTAAGCGATGGGCGAACTGGCTCTGGAACATCTTAGCGAAGACGATATTCGTGTTTTGGTCCGGCACCCTGACCCGGAAAAGCGCGCAAATGCGGCACAACGCATTTGTCATGTCGTACGTAAATCAGTTCTTTCCGATGCTGAAACGAGCCTCGCGACCGATCTTTTAAAGTTTATGGCGAAGGATGCCGTAGAAATGGTACGTCGTGCCCTTGCTATTACGCTGCGCAATTCCCCAGACCTTCCTCGAGCGGTGGCATTAAAACTCATCGCAGATGTCGATAACATTGCTATTCCAATCATAGAAAACTCCCCCGTTTTGACAGATGACGATTTGATCGAAGTTTTGAAATCCAATGCCGCCGCAAAAGTCATTGCCGTTGCCCGGAGGCCAAAAGTATCCGGAGATCTCGTCAAAGCCATTGTGCGGTATGGCGACAGTAAAGCGGTGGCAACGGTTGCTGCCAATGACGGTGCTTTGATTGACGCCGATATTGCGGAAGATATTCTTGATTTCTATTATGATGACGACCTAATCAAAGAGGCCATGATTTCCAGGACTGATCTACCAAATTCTGTCATGGAAAAGCTGATTACGATGGCCTCTGAAGAAGCTGCGGTTGTATTAAATAAGCGGCACAATATCCCTGGTCTCCAAGCGGCGGATATAGCCGGACGGGCTCGGGAAAGAGCCAGTCTCGATCTTATAGACGAGGATCAAACAGATCGAGAAATTCGAGAGTTTAGCCTACATATGGCCCAGATGGGTCGACTGTCCCCATCATTTCTTATCCGGGCCATAGGCTTGGGTCGGATGTCCGTTGTCAAGCATAGCCTAGCTGTTCTGGCTGGTATTTCTTCAAATAAAGCCGGGTTGATGATGTATGATACTGGCCCCTTTGGACTAACATCCTTGTGTAAACAGGCTGGTCTTGATGATTTAAGTATCCGTGTCGTCTTTGCCGGCTGTGCAATTTATAGAGATTTGGAAATTTCCGGCATTGAATATGACCAAGGCTACTTTCAGACTTTAATGCTGGAAAGAACTTTAACACTCCCCTTTGATATTCCTGATCCCGATAAAGAGTGGTTGATGGAACGTTTGGACGCAAAAGATCAAAAGGCCGCTTGATCAAAACTTAGGTGGCGAATTGTTCTCGCAGAATTTTCTCATCTAATGCCTGATCCTCATTAAATAATAACGTAATCGCCGTCGATTTATCACGAGAAATACTGACGTGAGTAACATTGCGTATTTCCCGATCATCGGCTGTCGCGCTCAACGGTCGTTTTTTGGAGTCTAAGTTTTCAAATGAGACCTCTGCTTGGGACTTCAATAACGCACCGCGCCAACGTCTTGGGCGGAACGCACTGATCGGCGTGAGGGCTAGAATATCACATCCGAGCGGCAAAACCGGACCATGGGCTGAAAGGTTATAAGCCGTCGAACCTGCCGGGGTGGCCAATAATATCCCGTCCGCAATCAATCGGTCCAAACGAACACGGCCATCAACTGAAATTTTAATGTGAGCCGCCTGACGGGTTTGTCGAAACACCGATACTTCGTTAAAAGCCAGTTCCTCAAACACGCCGCCAGGCGCTTTGGCGACCATTTTCAAAGGTGAAACCGTCGCATCCTTTGCCTTTTCTATCAAACCAATGAGATCGTTCTCCTGATATTCGTTCATCAAGAACCCGATTGTACCTTTGTTCATTCCATAAACAGGCAATCCCCGCGTTAGGAGGGTGCGATATCGACGCAAAGTCTCCAACATAAATCCATCGCCGCCCAGGGCCACAATCACATCTGCATCGGCTGCGTCGCAATTACCATATTGCTGGACCAAGGACTTTAGCGAGTCCTTGGCTTCTTTGCGCTCGCTGGCAAGGAATGAGATTTTCTCGATTTTTCGGGTTTTCTTTGGCAAAACAAACTCCGTTAGACCGCCTATTTGGTGTTCTAACCGTAATTTGTCAAAAATTCGACTACTCGGTCGCTTGTTCGCGCATATATTCTAGTAAGACCGCGATTTTTTCTTCATCTCTGATACCGGCGAAACTCATTGTATTGCCCGGCATAAATTTAGCTGGCGCTTTAATGTAGGCTGCTAGATTTTCGTCGGTCCAAATTACACCTGAGTCTTTCATAGCCGTAGAGTATCGGAATTCTTCATTGGCGCCAGCTTTTGCTCCGAAAATTCCATAAAGATTGGGACCGATTTTATTGGCTCCGCCCTTATTTAGAGTATGGCATGTACGGCACCTTTTATAGAGACTTGCGCCTCTATTGACTGTGGGTTTCGTTATGGGTTCACTCGGTTTCTTTTCGGTTTCAACGGCTGAACTCGTAACTTTTTTGGCGGGTTCATTGGCTGGTTCGGACTTCTTTCCGCAACTTACAGTAACAAGAATGCATAAAATAGCTAACAAAAACAGGGGTTTGCGATAGGCCATGAACCGACTCATATATGATTAAAAGTTTATTTTAGTACTTGATTAAGTATTTGAATAGGGGCAAGTTTGCGTCATAAGTGCTCATGGAGAGCACTTTTCAAAGCGCGAGGGCGCTAGTTTTTTGGGGAGTATTTTTATGGACTTAATTCCTACATTATTTGGTCTGGCGGCAGGTGCCATTGGTGGCAATGTTGCAGGCGGCATGATGAAATCCAGCATGGGAACCATGGGTCGCAGCTTGACAGGTATCATTGGCGGAACAGGCCTTGCTGCATTAGCGCCTATGATTCCGGGGTTAGGTGGCATGTTCACGGCACCCGCTGATGCTGGCTTCAATGTAAAGGGAGCAGTCGCTGGCCTTCTTTCAGGTGGCGTAGGCGGCGGTGTATTGACGGGCATTCTGGGAATGTTCAACAAGGCATAGCCAGCCAACATACGATTTTTAAACGCGTCCTTTCTGGGCGCGTTTTTTTATGTCTGCGCGCAATTGACGTATGGAATGGTTAGCACTGAATTCCTAAATAAGCAGACAAACAATTTTCGGAGCCACTATGAGCTACAGCGCCCCCGTAAACGCCAAAAAATATCTATTGAAATATGCTGTTGATTTAGACTCCATTTTGGCGCTCCCTGCTTTTGAAAATATCAATGACGAATTGATTACCGATATCATATCAGGAGCAGCGTCATTTGCTGAAGATATCCTAGCGCCGATCAATCGTGACGGCGATCTAACGCCAGCCTATATCGAAGGTGACAATGTCATTGCATCTCCTGGATTTAAGTCCGCATACAAAGATTTTGTAGAGGCCGGGTGGTTGAGCCTTGGAGCCCCTGAGGAAATAGGAGGTGCGGGGTTGCCTGCCGTGGTGAGCGTAGCCGTTAATGAAATGATTTACGCCTCAAACATGGCCTTCGGTCTGTGCCCAATGCTGACATCCAGCGCGGTCAAAGCAATTGCAGCTCATGCCTCAGATGATCTGAAGTCGGTTTATTTGCCAAAAATGGTCGACGGAACGTGGAGTGGGGCCATGGATTTAACAGAGCCGCAAGCTGGCTCTGATTTGGGACCCGTAAGGACCAAAGCTGAACCTAATCCCGACGGTTCATATGCAATTTCAGGGCAAAAAATATACATAACGTGGGGCGATCACGATTGCGCAGACAACATCATTCACCTTGTGCTTGCAAGACTGCCGGATGCCCCATCGGGCTCAAAAGGAATATCGTTGTTTCTTTGTCCGAAGTTTTTAGTCAATGACGATGGCAGTTTAGGCGAGAGAAATAGTTTCAAGCCAATCAGCCTGGAACATAAAATTGGTATTCATGGTAGCCCAACTTGCGTCATGGAATTTGCAGGGGCCAAAGGGTGGTTGGTAGGCGAGGCTAATCGCGGACTGGCCTGCATGTTCACAATGATGAATGAAGCCAGATTATTTGTAGGTGTTCAAGGTGTCGCGATAGGTGAGCGAGCTTACCAGGGCGCGCTGGCTTTTTCGCATGATCGTGTTCAGGGTCGCGTGCCTAACGCAGAAGCTGGCGCTCCAATCATTGGTCACCCAGATGTCAGGCGAATGCTTTTGGACTCAAAAGTACGGCTGCTCGGCGCGCGCGCGATTTGCATGGCGACGGCTGCGGCCTATGATATGTCGTGCTATGCGGAGGATGACGACACTCGCAAGGCAGCACATGTAAGAGAAGCTTTGTTGACGCCAATTGCCAAAGCCTATGGATCAGACACAGGTGTGGATGTAACATCTGAGTCCATTCAGGTTTTCGGCGGAATGGGCTTTGTCGAAGAGACTGGCGCGGCGCAACATTACAGGGACTCGCGGATCGCACCTATTTATGAGGGCACGAATGGCATTCAGGCCATTGATCTCACCGGCAGAAAACTCCGTCGTGATGGCGGCGAGGGCATGAAAGCCTTGATTGCCGAATTGAAGCACACAGTGGAAAACGCAAAGGTCCATGATGCCGCTATGGCAGAATCTCTGTCAGGTGGAATTAGCTATCTGGAAGAGGCGACAGACGTTATATTGGCGGCCAATGATATGGATACCTTATCGGTTGCAACGAACTATTTAAACTTGGCCGGTCATGTCATTTCCGGAGCGCTGCTAATTAAAGCGGCCATCCGAGGACTTGAGGCGGAGGACGCACATGCCTCTCAAGTCATGTCTTTAGCACGCTATCATAGTCAGGTCGTATTGCCTGAGTCTGGCGCACATTTAGAATTTATCCGCGCAGGAGCGGCGACTTTATTCGATTTCCCGGAGGCTAGCCTGGGCGATCTTTGATTTTCACTTAAAATCAAAGACAAATAGGCCTATAGTCGTCTGAAAATCGCTTGGGTGAATTATCTATGTCAGCTCAGAAACAATTGCGTCGCAAAACGGCGCCTGAAATTACGGCCCGTAAAGGTCAGGAGCCTATCGTTTGTCTAACGGCCTATGATGCGCCCACGGCTGAAATTCTCGATGAATTTTGTGATTTGATTCTTGTAGGCGATAGCGTGGGTATGGTCGTTCACGGCTTAACAACGACGGTCGGTGTAACTTTGGATATGATGATCATGCACGGTCAGGCTGTCATGCGCGGGTCGCAATCCGCGCTCGTCGTCGTAGATCTTCCATTTGGCTATTACGAAGACAGTCCGGAACGGGCGTTCAATAGTGCAGCTCGAGTTATGCGCGAGACAGGATGCCAGGCTGTCAAAATTGAAAGCGGAACCTATGCGGCTGAAACGATTGCTTATCTAGTGGAGCGGGGCATTCCGGTGATGAGTCACGTCGGATTGCGTCCGCAATCCATGAACGTGTTGGGCGGTTTCAGAGCGCGCGGGCGAAACCCTCAAGTTGCCAAAGAAATAGTCGAGAATGCCAAAGCCGCCGCCGATGCTGGTTCTTTTGCAGTTGTGGTTGAGGGAGTATCTGCTGAATTGGCTGACGAAGTAACCAAGGCTGTTTCGATTCCAACAATCGGAATTGGTGCCTCCGCAGGATGTGATGGTCAGATATTGGTCACACCAGATATGCTAGGTATGTTCACGCGCGTCCCTAAATTTGTGAAGAAATATTCGGATATGCAGTCAATAATCCGTGATTCAGTCCAAAATTACGCTAATGAGGTCAAAACCCGGTCATTTCCGGGGGTTGATAACACCTATAAGTTTAGCTGAATTATCTCGCTTTCTTACCGTTTCGTCATGCCGTTTGGTGTTGCGATTATAAGAAAGGGCAGATAGTTTGCGCCGCAAGTGAGCCGAGTCATCGGTCTAGGAAATTAAGGAATAAAAGTGGTCGATTTTATCAGTGAAGTTCAGGAAGAACTTCGTAAAGACGATTACAATCGTTGGCTCAAAAAGTATGGGCCTTATTTGGCAGCGCTGATCGTATTGATTATCGCAGGAACTGCCTTCTTTCAATGGCGTGAATACAGGGCTGAACAAGTCTCTGAAACAACGTCATATGACTATATCGAAATCGTAGACTCGATTGGCGATGACAAGGCTGGCGCCGTTGCAAGTTTTTCCGCTCTATCGCAAAACGCTCCGGATGGTTACGCGGGTATTTCTCTGCTCCGCGCCGCGGAGTTGGAGCTTGAAAACGGCAATAAGGAAAAGGCTGTTGCCTTTTTCGATGATGCTGCAACGAAATTCTCTAAAAAGCGTCATATCCAGCTGGCACAACTCAAAGCAGGGTATATTCTGGCAGGGCTTGGGAAGTTTGATGAGGTTAAATCCCGAATCGAACCGCTCACACAGAAAGATGAGCCTTACCAATTCTTGGCCAGAGAACTTATGGCGTATGCGGCGCAGGAGACCAGTGATCTGAAGACGGCCAGAATGCATTTGTCTTACATCGAAACCAGCCCCGGTGCACCAGAGACGATCGTAAGACGGGCCAAGCAAAACTTACTTTTACTGAATAGCTCACCATCAGCCAGTGAAACCGAAAAAACTGAACCTGAAATCACCCCTCCAGCTGTAAACGGCGAGGACATAGAATCGGCGCCTACGGAGACCGAAGATAATGAATAAGACCTTCAAACAATTTATGCTTCCAGCCATTGGAACGCTTCTGATTTCAGGGTGTTCAACGATTGGTAGCGTTGCGGACGCCGTTAATCCATTTGACGAAACAAAAGCCGAAAAGCTTGAAAAACAAGGTGAAGTGGCCGCAAAAGACCAGCGAATTTCCCTATTAACAGCAGAGGAATCTTTGCAGCCCTCTGGTGAAATAACCCCTGAAGATGTGGCGTTGCCTCAAACTTATGTGAATGCTGATTGGCCGCAACCGGGGGGCAATTCAGTGCATGCCATGCAACGACCTACGACCGATGGCGAACTCACAAGGCTTTGGACTGTCGATGTCGGCGACGGGTCGTCGCGTAAAGGTCGGGTGGTGGCATCTCCGGTTGTCGCTGGCGGCAAGATTTTCGTTATGGATGGTAAAAATCGTGTGACAGCCTATGATGCTAATTCCGGAGCCAGGATTTGGTCTCATGTGGTGCAGGTTGCAAGCGCTGGGAGAACCCGGGAAGGGCGCGCCAGTCTTTTTGAGCGCGTAACAAATCCTTTCGGCGATGGTGGCGGTGATGACCAAGAATCCGTCGGTGGTGGTATTGCAGCGGCAGATGGGAAAATCTTTGTGACCTCAGGTCTGGGAGCTGTCGAGGCTTTGGATGCGCAGACAGGCCAATCAGTCTGGAAAAAACGCCTGACAACACCGTTACATTCTGCGCCAACGGTTTCAAACGGACGCTTGTTTGCTGTGTCGGACGACAATGAATTGTTCGCGATTAATTCAGCAACGGGTGAGGTTTTGTGGACTTATCAGGGTATTGTCGAAAGCGCCCGTATGTTGACGGCTCCAAGTCCTGCAGTCTTCGAGGATGTTGTTATCGCACCGTTTGCTTCTGGCGAACTTGTTGCACTAAGGGTTCAGAATGGCGTGGTGCTGTGGCAGGATGCTTTGTCGTCTTCTGGGCAATTGACGCCACTTTCGAGCCTAAATGATATCGCGTCAGGTCCTGTTATTGCTGATGGTTATGTTATTGCCACCGCACAGTCCGGCGTCATAAGCGCATTTGACCTTAGAAACGGACAACGCGTCTGGACCCAACCCGCAGGATCATTGGGCTATCCATGGGTTGCTGGAGATTTTGTTTACACTGTCACGACAGGCGGTGAGGTAGCTTGCTTATCTAAAACGAGCGGGGCTGTTGTTTGGACTCGGCAATTACGGGCGTTCAAGAATGAGAAAAAACGTAAAGAACGGATCGCATGGGCTGGACCCATTCTAATCGGTAATGCGCTATTCACTGTTTCTTCCAGTGGTAGAGCCGTCGAGATAAATCCATATAACGGTGAAGTTTTACGGGATTCTAAGATCGGTGACCCCGTCTTTGTCTCACCCATTGTCGCCAATCAGACAGTCTATGTCCTGAATGACAAGGCCAAGCTGATCGCATTGCGCTAATGCCATGGGCGACGGGGACGTAACAGAACTGCCGCCGGAAGAGGCGGAGGACCTTGCGCCACGACCAGCGAAAGTCGCCATTGTCGGTCGTCCGAATGTCGGAAAGTCTACCTTATTCAACCGTCTGGCCGGAAAAAAACTTGCTATTGTCAATGACACACCAGGTGTAACGCGAGATCGTAGAGAGACATCCGGGCGCTTGCGTGGGCGCTCTTTAATTCTAATGGATACCGCTGGTTTCGAGAACGCTAAAGGTGAAAAGCTCGAAGCCAAAATGCGCGCTCAAACAGAAGCCGCCGTTTTGGAGGCCGATATCTGTTTATTTGTTTACGATGCGCGTGCGGGCATAACCCCTCTAGACCGCATTTTTGCCGAATTTGTCCGTAAGTCTGGTAAACCGACAGTCCTAGTGGCCAATAAATGCGAATCCCGCGCATCTGATGATGGCGTTACTGAAGGATACGCCTTAGGCTTGGGTGATCCCATAGAAGTTGCCTCAGAGCATAATATTGGCATGGTTGATCTGGATGATGCTATGGAAATGGCGCTACGAGGTGTGGACCTGTCGCCTATTGTCGACGATATAGACCGCACCGATGCGCCAGTTCGCATTGCCATTGTTGGCCGTCCCAATGCCGGTAAATCCACTCTGATCAACACTTTGATCGGTGAAGATCGTCTTTTGACGGGACCAGAGGCTGGCGTGACGCGCGACGCGATCACAATTGATTATATGTGGGCCGGACGCCGGGTGCAGTTTCACGACACAGCTGGCATGCGCAAAAAAGCCAAAGTGCAGGAAACATTAGAAAAACTATCTGTCGGTGAAACTCTGCGCGCCATCAAATTTGCACAGGTTGTCATTCTTTTGATGGATGCGACCAAGCCCTATGACAAACAGGACATGCAGATTGCCTCCCTTTGCGAGCGTGAGGGCCGGGCAATGGTGATCGGAGTCACGAAATGGGATTTGGTCGAGAACAAATCCGAAATGGCGAAAGCTTTGCGAGAGCAGGCAGCCCGGCTTTTACCACAGCTTAAAGGCATTCCCGTTGTCATGTTCTCAGGTTTGACAGGCAAAAGTGTTGACCGCCTTTTACCAGCAATTGAACGTGTACATATTGATTGGAGTGCCAAGGTTAAAACATCGGAACTCAATGAATGGCTGAAGGAAAAAATCCAGCGCCATCCACCACCTGCTGTTAACGGGCGTCGCATTAAGCCTAAATATATTTCGCAAACAAAAACCCGTCCGCCGACTTTTATCTTGAAATGCTCACGGGCGGACCGGCTGCCAGATAGCTATAAGCGTTACCTGATCAATGGCATTCGTGAGGACTTTGATTTACCAGGAACACCCATTCGGTTATTCATTAGGGGCGGTACAAATCCATATGATAATAAAGGGGATTAGCGTGAAACAGTTGAAATTATTAGGGGCAAGCCTTCTAGTCATGACTTTCGCGGCCTGCAAAGACGGAACGTCTGGTGAAACAGTCAATCCTTCGGGCACGATCAATATAACCGAAATTAATCAAAGCCCCGACAAGGCTGATAAATTTACCTACGCAAATTATGGTGATGTCCGTATGACCCATCTGGATCTTAATCTAGATGTCAATTTTGACCGCAAAGTGCTGGACGGAATCGCAACAATTGATTTCGAACGAAGCGATAAGAACGCTTCGGAATTGGTTCTTGATACCAGAAAGTTGAAAATAGAATCGGTTGAAAGTTTTGACGGAAAAGACTGGAGTCAAACCAGTTATGGCCTTTCCGCAGAGGATGATCTTTTGGGTCAGGCGCTGACTATTCCTTTAACGTCGACTACCCAAAAAGTGCGCATTGATTACGAAACAAGCCCCGAAGCCGAGGGGCTGCAATGGTTGTCGCCCGATCAGACGGCTGGCAAAGAGCATCCTTATATGTTCTCGCAAGGTCAGCCGATCCACGCGCGCACAATGGCGCCCGTTCAAGACACACCAGCCGTTCGGATAACTTATAGCGCGACTTTGCGGACTCCGCCGGAATTGATTGCTCTTATGAGTGCTGATCAAGATCCAAACACGCCGCGGGACGGTGAATATAGTTTTGATATGCCGCAGCCAATCCCGGCCTATCTCTTGGCGTTCGCGGTTGGTGATATCGATTTCAAAGCCATTAATGATCATATTGGCGTTTATTCCGAGAGCTATATTCTCGATGCTTCGGCGGAAGAATTTTCTGAAACCCCACAAATGGAAGTGGCCAATGAAGAGCTATATGGGCCTTATCTTTGGGGGCGCTATGATCTCATCGTTCTGCCGCCAAGTTTCCCGTTCGGGGGTATGGAAAACCCGCGGCTGTCATTCCTGACGCCAACATTAGTGGCGGGCGATAAAAGTCTCACCAATGTGGTAGCCCACGAACTGGCTCACAGCTGGTCAGGGAACTTAGTGACGAATGCAACCTGGAGAGATGCCTGGCTCAATGAAGGGTTCACATCCTATGTTGAAAACCGGGTTATGGAAAAGCTTTACGGTGAGCGCAGAGCTATTATGGAGCAGGCGCTGGACATGGATGGGCTGAAACGCGCCCTTGGAGAAGCTTCTCGCCCGGAGTTGACCCACCTAAAAATGCCGGAGGACATCACTCATCCCGATGATGCATTTACATTGGTGTCTTATATCAAAGGGGCTAACTTTCTGTTTTTCTTGGAAGACCGCTTTGGCCGGGAACATTTTGATCCTTTCCTAAAAAAGTATTTTGATGCCTATGCCTTCAAGAGTGTGACGACGGAAGACTTCCTGAATTATATGAGCGAAAATATCCGTAACCGTTTCCCGGATGCCGTAACAGATGCCGAGATTAATGCCTGGGTTTATGGTCCCGGCCTGCCAGAGACGGCCCGCGATCCTAAGTCCGATGCCTTTGCGCAGGTTTCCAAAATCCAGGGTGATTGGTTTGGCGGAAAGTTGGCGGCGGGAGATATCAACACGTCCGATTGGTCAACCCATGAATGGCTTCATTTTATCAATTCCATGCCCGCCGGTTTATCTTCCAAGCAGATGGAGGAGCTGGATGGTGCCTTTAGCTTTACCGGAACCTCTAATGCCGAAACAGCCTTTGCATGGTACATGCAGGCCATCAAAAACAATTATGACCCCGCTACACCTGCTATCGAAAATTTCCTTATGACTGTCGGGCGTGGAAAATTTATTTATCGTCTTTACGCGGCGCTGAATGACAATGGTAAAGGGGATTGGGCTAAAGACGTATACGGCGCAGCCCGCGCTGGCTATCATCCGATTGCACAGCGGCGCATTGATGCGATTTTAAAATAATGAGCCGATCTATTGTATTGCTCGACGGCGGGGTCGGGCAGGAAATCTTCAAGCGCTCAGACGCCGAACCATCGCCCATGTGGTCGACACATGTCATGCTTGACGACCCCGGACTTGTCCAAACAGTTCATGCTGATTTCATTCGAGCTGGCGCGCGTTTGATTACGTTAAATAATTATACGGCAACTCGACAGCGATTGGGGCGCGATGCGAGTGTGGAATTGCTCAAACCCATTCATGATGCGGCTATTGCTGTTGCCCACGCGGCCAAGTCTGAATGCGGAATAGAAGACGTTCGTATAGCCGGTTGCCTGCCGCCGCTCGTTGCGAGTTATAAACCCGGCATGTCACCTTGCGAAGATGACTGCTTAAATAGTTTTCGCGAGCTTGTCGCTTTGCAAAAGGGTGGCGTCGAGCATTTTATGGTTGAGACCGCATCCAATATAAGGGAGGGCGTCGCCGCGACCAGAGCCGCCAAAGAAACGGGATTGCCATGCTGGACGGCATTTACACTCGACGATCAAAAGAGTGGCGTTTTACGATCCGGAGAATCCTTGGAAGAGGCATCGGAAAAAGTCATTGAAGCTGGCGCTGATGCGGTTATGGTCAATTGTTCTATGCCCGAGACCATTGAAGAGTCCTTGCCAATCCTAGCCAATTTACCCGTCCCGACCGGGGCTTATGCGAATGGGTTCACATCAATCGCTGCACTCAATGCAGGGGGTACCGTGGAGTCCTTATCGGCCAGAAGCGATCTTGGACCCGAGGCTTATGCGAAGTGGGGATTACGCTGTGTAGACGCTGGTCTACAGATCATTGGCGGGTGTTGCGAAACAGGTCCGGAACATATCGCAGCGCTCAAATCTTTGTTGGAAGATAACGGCTACAAAATCACCTCGGAAATTTAGGGGAGCGACCATGGGTACAATTTCAGCTTATTCCGCTTCGGCAGCAGGTGCTCAACTGGAAAAAATCGAATATGACCCCGGGGAGTTGGCATCAGATCAGGTTGAGATTGATGTTGTGGCTTGTGGTCTTTGTCACTCAGACCTGTCCATGATTGAGAATGAATGGGGCTTCGCGCGGTATCCTTTGGTGGCTGGGCACGAAGTCGTGGGACGTATTAGCAAATTGGGCACGGGCGTCACGCATTTGGAAGAGGGGCAGATGGTCGGTGTTGGCTGGCTGTCCCAAAGCTGTCTGACTTGCGCCCAATGTTCACAAGGGAGCCATCATCACTGCCGCAAAGCCCGTCCGACAATCGTAGGACGATACGGCGGATTTGCCGACAAGGTTCGCGCGCAAGCGGCCTGGGCAATTCCACTGCCGGATGGACTGGATCCCAAAGCTGTTGGACCTTTGTTTTGCGGTGGCATTACGGTTTTTGCCCCGATGTTGGATTACGGACTTTTACCGATCCACAAAGTTGCGGTGATTGGAATTGGGGGCCTGGGACATCTGGCGCTGAAATTTGCCAAGGCTTGGGGATGCGAAGTGACAGCCTTCACGAGCTCCGCGGACAAAACGGATGAGCTCAAAGAACTGGGAGCACATTACGTCGTTAATTCGAAAGACAATGACGCGATCGCCGCGCTGAAAGGCCGATTTGATATGATTATTTCCACCGTCAATGTGAACCTACCATGGTTTAATTACATGGCGGCGCTAGCGCCTCGGGGAAAGCTCGTACAGGTTGGGATCGTCACCGAGCCAATGCCCATTCATTCTATGTCGTTGGTGGCGGGGCAGAAATCAGTGGGTGGCTCGGATACGGGGTCCCCTTCGACCATCGCCACGATGCTCGAGTTTTGTGCACGCCACACAATAGAGCCTCAAGTCGAATATTTCGAAATGTCCGATATCAATGACGCCATTGCACGATTGAAGTCTGGAAAGGCGCGTTACCGGATCGTTTTGACCAATTAATAATAAACCGAGCGGGCCGCCGGGTCATAATCCTCTAATTCGTCCATCCGGCCTTGTTTGACTTTTTGCGCCCAAAGAGGGTCTTGCAAAAGAGCTCGCCCGACAGCGACCAGATCAAATTCGCCAGCATCCAACCGTACCATAAGATCGTCCAGGGACCGTTTGGCAGAACTTTCCTGTTTGACGAGTGTCGAGATGAAATCGACCGACAAGCCAACAGAGCCCACGGCGATTGTCGGCAGCCCAGTTAGCTTTTTGGCCCAGCCTGCCAGGTTCAAATCTGATCCTTCAAACTCCGGTTCCCAGAAACGACGGGTAGAGCAATGTAAAATGTCAACGCCCGCATCGACGAATACACCTAGAAAATTTTCGAGCTCTTCAGGCGTGTTCGCCAGACGGCTTTCATAGTTTTGTTGTTTCCACTGCGACCAGCGTAAAATAATCGGGACATCCGGACCTACGGCTTTGCGTGTTTCTCGAATAATATCTCCGCCAAATTGCGCGCGTTGCAGCAACCCTCCGCCATATTTGTCTGAGCGCTGGTTCATGCCGTCCCAGAAAAATTGATCCACCAAATAGCCATGCGCACCGTGAATTTCCACGCAATCAAAACCTAATTTAACGGCTTCGCCCGCAGCCTTGGCATAAGCGGCGATCATATCTTCGACGTCACGGGTTGTGGGCTCTGGAAGCACCTGTTTCCCCGTATGGGTTATCCCCGATGGGCTATCGCTACTCGCTTCTGGATTGGGTCCAGTACCAGGTTTGCGCATCATGCCCATATGCCAGAGCTGTGGCGCTATTTTGCCACCGACTTTATGGACTTCATCGGCGACGTTTTTCCACCCTATGAGAGCCTTGGCTTCGTGAAAATTCGGAATATTGGGATCAGATGAAGCCCCGTCACGGTCAATCGTTGTGCCCTCGGTTATGATCAAGCCAACATCAGCTGCAGCCCTGCGCGCGTAATAAGCTGCAACATCAGGACCGGGGACACCATCAGGTGAACGTTCCCGGGTCATAGGCGCCATAACAATTCGATTAGGCAATGTCAGGTTTTTGCAGTTGAAGGGTTTGAATAATGGAGAGGTGTCGGTCATATTCAGCCTGATAGTTCTCTTTTTACATTCTCTCAAGCAGGATTTCTGTATGTGCTTCATTCGCAACTCGATGGTACTTGTTCTGACTCTTCTCTTTTCCGCCTGTTCAACGACCCTCGCGCCTGATGTTCAACCAGTTAGCAATTTCAAATCAGAACGTTATCTGGGCCAATGGTATGAAATTGCGCGCATCGAAAACCGATTTGAAAAAGGTATGACGCAAGTCACCGCAAACTATTCCATGCGAGCGGATGGCGGCATTAAAGTCGTCAACAAAGGATATAAGCCTAATAAGCAAAAGTGGAAAACGGCCAATGGGAAGGCTTATTTTGTTGATGGTCAAGATAAAGGTCACCTAAAGGTTTCTTTTTTTGGGCCTATATATGGCCCCTATGTCGTGTTTGAATTGGACGAAAACTACCAATACAGTTTTGTAACAAACCACAATAAAAGATATCTCTGGTTGTTATCGCGTACACCGACGATTTCGGATCGGGTGAAATCGAAATTTTTGAATAAAATCAACGCTATGGGCTTCGATACCGAAGACTTAATCTGGGTTGATCAAACGCCGGGTTAACCGGCAGAGCGAATATCGGCGGCTATAACAGCCAACATCAAGATGACACCGAGAATCGCCCCAGGTATGACGATGTAGTTCAACATAAGCGCACTATAATCGATTCGACATAAAATCCAGTTAACGATCGATGAGTATTTTGTTAATCTACCGTGATAGAGTTTGTGAAACACGACCGCCAAAGAGCCTTGAACATGGTTTTTTAAAGGCTTATCTCTATTCTCTGGCAGGTGAGCTCCATGAAAGTAACACGAAAATTTACGCACAAAGGCAAAGGGCCTTACGATAATATAGCGTTTAAGACCGTTAGCAGTGTTTTGCGAAAAGCGGACGGTACGGTTATGTCTGAAACCGGAGACTTCAAGGTTCCGGAGAATTTCTCGCAGGTTGCAAGTGATATCATGGCACGGAAATATTTCCGTCGCGCGGAAGTTCCGTCAAAAACAAAAAAGGTTACCGAGGCCGGGATCCCGGTTTGGCTTCATAGACGTGTACCCGTTGGCAAGTCCACACGTGGCGAAGACGATGCCCGCCAAGTATTCGATAGGCTGGCTGGTTGTTGGACCTATTGGGGCTGGAAAGGCGGCTATTTTGACAGCGAGGCCGATGCGTCTGCCTTTAATGACGAGCTTCGGTTTATGCTTGCTTCTCAAATGGCCGCGCCAAATTCTCCGCAATGGTTTAACACGGGCTTGCATTGGGCTTATGGCCTCACTGGTGACGGGCAAGGGCATTATTATGTCGATCATGAAACGGGGGATGTGCATCAATCCAAAAACGCCTTTGAACGCCCGCAGCCTCATGCTTGTTTTATCCAATCCGTTGATGATCGTTTATTAGGTGAAAATTCCATTATGGATTTGTGGCACCGAGAAGCCAGGCTGTTTAAGTATGGTTCGGGAACGGGTTCTAATTTTTCCAGCTTACGAGGGGTGGACGAGCCTTTGTCGGGTGGCGGACAGTCATCCGGTCTCATGAGTTTCTTGAAAGTTGGAGATGCATCTGCGGGTGCCATTAAGTCAGGCGGAACAACTCGACGCGCCGCTAAAATGGTCATCGTCGATATCGACCATCCGGATATCGAAGCTTTCATCGACTGGAAAACCGATGAAGAAGTCAAAGTCGCCGCATTGGTCGCAGGCTCCAAGGTGTTGAAAAAACGCCTGGATAAAGTCATGGAGGCTGCCCTTAATTGCTCAGGCTCGCAGGATGACTGTTTTGATCCTGCTAAAAATACCGCTTTAAAACGCGCTATGCAGCATGCCCGGCGGGATGGCGTTCCAGGTGGTATCATTCAGCGCGCTCTCGCTTTGGCCGCGCAGGGCATAGAAACCATCCAAATCGAGGAATTGTCGACCGATTGGAACGGGGCCGCTTATGCGACTGTTTCCGGTCAAAATGCGAATAACTCGGTTAGAGTACCAGATCGTTTTCTGAAAGCTGTCGCAAGAGACGAACATTGGGATTTAGTCCGTCGTGTTGATGGGGCCGTGGCAAAAAGTGTGTCTGCACGGTCTCTTTGGCAAAAAATCGCCAGAGCCGCCTGGAGCAGTGCCGATCCTGGCGTCCAGTTCCATGACACGATTAATGCCTGGAATACATGTAAAGAGTCTGGCGACATTCGGGGGTCTAACCCCTGTTCGGAATATATGTTTTTAGACGATACCGCTTGTAATCTGGCCTCGTTGAACCTGACAAAATTCCTCAAATCTGATGGACAGTTTGATGTAGAGGCTTTTGAGCATGCCTGCCGGATATGGACACTCGTTCTCGAAATTTCAGTTCTAATGGCCCAATTCCCATCGCGATCTATAGCCAGACGTTCTTATGAGTTCCGCACATTAGGGCTTGGATTTGCCAATATTGGCGGCCTTTTAATGTCAACAGGCCTAGCATATGACAGCGAAGAGGGCCGTGCAGTATGCGGCGCCATTACGGCGCTAATGTCAGGTGTCGCCTATAAAACTTCAGCTGAAATGGCAGCTTTTGCTGGCCCTTTCCCGGGGTATGTAAAAAATTCTGCCTCCATGCAGCGTGTGATCAGGAACCACCGCCGAGCGGCTGAAAATCGAAAGACCTATGAAGGCTTGTCTTATCGTCCCTTGGGATTGAACGAAGATATTTGTCCTTTTGACGGGTTGGTTTCAGCCGCCGCGAGGTCCTGGCGCGAGGCGGAAAAACTGGGCGGTGAATTCGGCTTTAGAAATGCGCAAGTGAGTGTCATCGCGCCCACAGGCACGATCGGTCTTTTGATGGATTGCGACACGACTGGAATTGAACCTGACTTCGCGCTCGTGAAATTCAAATCACTCGCTGGTGGCGGGCATTTCAAAATTATCAATCAGGCGGTGCCGTTGGCATTGAAAGTCCTTGGATATTCCCAAGAAAAAACGGAAGAGATGATTGAATATGCACTTGGACGTGGGACCCTGAAAGGATCGCCGGCTATAGGTCACCGGGCCTTAAGGGAGCGGGGCTTTAGCGATCTAGAGATTTCTCAAATTGAAGACTCACTGCAGCAAGCGTTTGATGTACGGTTTGCCTTCTCAACGAGTGTGTTGGATCCGGATTTTTGTCGAAAAGCACTTGGATTGACGGATGAGCAAATTGACAAACACGCTTTTGATTTACTGCCAGCGCTCGGATTTAGTGAAGAAGAAATTTTGCAGGCGAATATTTACTGTACAGGGGCTATGACATTAGAAGGCGCGCCCCATTTGAAAGAGGCTCATCTTCCAGTGTTCGATTGCGCCACGCCTTGTGGGCGAAGTGGTACTCGGTCCTTGAGCGCAAAGTCTCATGTTTTGATGATGGCCGCCGCACAGCCTTTTATTTCGGGGGCCATTTCTAAAACCGTGAATATGCCGGCAAAATCCAGCATTACCGATTGCCGCGATATTTATGATTTGGCCTGGAAACAAGGGTTGAAATCTATTGCTATTTATCGCGATGGTTCAAAGCTATCACAACCTTTGAATTCGGCCATATTTGGAGATGAAGATCTAGAATTACTTGAAGAAGCGCTGGAGCAATCGACGGCCCAGAAAACCGTACAAACCACTGAGCGCATTGTTGAAAAAGTTATTGAACGTATTGTCGAAAAGCCCATAGAGCGCGAGCGATTGCCCGACCGCCGAACTGGCTATATCCAAAAGGCAACAGTTGGTGGGCATAAGGTCTATCTGCATACGGGTGAATTTGAGAGCGGTCGCCTAGGCGAAATATTCATCGACATGCACAAAGAAGGCGCCGCCTTCCGGTCTTTGATGAATAATTTTGCCATCGCTATTTCCATTGGTCTACAATACGGCGTTCCTCTGGACGAATTTGTCGAGGCTTTTGTCTTTACCCGGTTTGAACCATCCGGCCCCGTGGTTGGAAACGACCGGATCAAGTTCGCAAACTCCATTCTCGATTATATCTTCCGAGAGTTGGGGGTTTCTTATCTTGGGTGGGATGATCTGGCTCATGTCAATCCGGACGAAGCGACGCCGGACCATATTGGTCGGGGCGAAGAAGAGCGTAATCCTGGACCAGGGCAGGCGGGTGAGCAATTATTCCTTCCGGGCTATTCCAAGGGGTTTAATCGAGACGTCCCTGAAAGAAACGTCGTCCCTTTTGTCACGAGATCAGCGAATGAAAAGCAACGAGATGCATTGGATTTGGCCATCGATGAAGAAAATATCGAAATGTCGGATGAGAGTATAAGGGCGGCAAGATCCGCTAATGAGACGAGATCTTATTCTGCGTCAAATCAGGCTCGTTTTCGGGGCTATACAGGCGATTCTTGTAACGAGTGCGGACATTTTACGCTTGTTCGCAATGGTACGTGCTTGAAATGCGATACATGCGGGACAACAACGGGGTGTTCTTAAGGTCCTAATTAATTCCCATTAGAAGTGTAATTGGTCCGCTACATTACCGTATTTTTACTCGAAGTTCATGCAACAGACGTTTATAAGCGTCGCGATGACTTACAGTATTTTCCATCGTGCGCTGTTCTCTGTTGCTCTGATTGCATCAACGGCCGGGGTTTCCCAGGCACAATGGGACTATAAAACCAGCGTTAAAAAACAGATCAGTATTTCTAATATGAATTGCTCAGGATGTGATCTCTCGGGGGCCGATTATAGCGGAACCAATATGAAGCATTCTGATCTGTCCGGCGCTATTTTGAACCGTGTCAATTTCTCCGGTGCCGAGATTGAGAATTCCAATCTATCGGGCGCGCAACTCAGTCGGTCGTTTTTTGCAAGAGTGAATGCCCATAATATTCTGCTTCGTGGTGCCAATCTCAAGGACTCGACGTTGACCGAAATAAATTTGAAAGAGTCCGATTTACAAGGCGCAACGCTAGCCGCGGCGGAACTCCGAAAGGGGCGCATCACACGCTCAAGTTTGAAAGGGGCTAACCTCAGCCGCTTATCTGCTTTGGCAGCCTCTTTCGAGGGGTCTGATTTAACGCTGGCAACAGCAGACGGCGCTAATTTAACGGGAGCAAGTTTTGTCGACGCGACTCTGGTTAAAGTCGATTTTGGCACAGCTAATGTGAGCGCTGCTAATTTTACCGGAGCCGATCTATCAGGCGCTAAAATGGTACTAGTGCGCGGATTGACCCAAGAGCATCTTGATGCGGCCTGTGGTGACGGCCAGACACAATTGCCTGTGGACCTGACAATTACCTATTGCAAAGAAAACTCAGAAGACTCGGAAATTCATGATATCGCCGAGCACGGATATATGGCCGCCCGGGATAGGGAGATCGCTCTACGATCGGAACGGGCTATTCAAAACCTTGAAATCCTGATGAAAAATACCACACCAGAAGGCCGTCGTGCTTTGCAGCGCGTTCATGCTGACCTCTTGGGCATACGCCGGAAAATTGAAGAGTAATCTCTACTCTTCAATCGGTAAATGCTTGAGATATAGCTCTTTCAACTGCTTTGGATCTGCGTCAGATGGCGCATTCATCATCAGATCTTGTGCCTGACCATTCATCGGGAATAATATGACTTCCCGGATGTTTTTCGCCCCGGCTAGCAGCATAACGATACGATCAATTCCAGGCGCAATTCCTCCGTGAGGTGGTGCACCGGATTTGAACGCATTAATCATTCCCGCAAATTTATCATCAACGACTTCAGGGCCGTATCCAACGTTCTCAAAAGCCTTATACATAATCTCTGGCTTATGGTTCCGGATTGCCCCGGATGAAAGCTCAACGCCGTTACAAACGATATCATATTGATAGGCTAAAATATCCAGAAGCTCTTCGTCGGATTTAGCATTTTCCAAAGCTGCCATACCGCCCTGCGGCATAGAAAACGGATTGTGGGAAAAGTCGATTTTCTTGTTGTCCTCATCCCACTCATACATTGGGAAATCGACAATCCAGCAGAATTTGAAAATGCCATCATCGAGCAATTCCAATTGTTCGCCAAGACTGTTCCGAGCAGCGCCAGCTAATTTATAGGCGTCGGATTTTTTACCAGCAGCAAAGAAAACACCGTCGCCGGCCGTGAGCCCAGTTGCCTCCAGGAACTTAGCCAAATGATCTGGTTTGAAGTTTTTCAAAACAGGATCTTGAGAGCGCGTTGATCCGTCGTCTCCTTCAGATAAACGAGCATATCCGAGTCCGGGCATCTGCATTTCTTTTTTGGCCCATTTGTCCATGTCATCAAAGAACTTACGGGATTTCTCCTTCGCGGCTTTTGGGGCAGGAATAGCGAGAACTTTACCGCCACCACCAGTAATCTTGGCAAAAATTCCAAATCCAGTGAGGCTTTCATCCGTGAAAAATTCAGACACATCCTTCAAGAGGATAGGATTACGCAGGTCAGGTTTGTCCGTGCCGTATTTTTCCATGGCTTCTTTATAAGGAATTCTAGGGAACGGCGTCTCAACTGTCCGCCCATTTGCGAATTCTTCAAAGACACCGGCCATAACCGGCTCAATGGCATTAAAAACATCGTCTTGCGTGACAAAACTCATTTCAATATCGAGCTGATAAAATTCACCGGGAGATCGATCAGCGCGGGCATCTTCATCTCGGAAACAAGGCGCGATCTGGAAATACCGATCAAAGCCTGAAACCATGATCAATTGCTTGAATTGTTGCGGCGCTTGCGGCAGGGCGTAAAATTTCCCTGGGTTGAGGCGCGAAGGCACTAGGAAATCCCGCGCGCCTTCGGGTGAGCTCGCAGTCAGGATTGGTGTTTGAAACTCGAAAAAACCCTGATCAACCATGCGTCGACGTATGGAGTTAATCACCTGTCCACGTAGCATAATGTTTTTGTGGAGGGTTTCTCTTCGGAGGTCCAAATAGCGATACTTCAGGCGCAAATCTTCTGGATAATCCGGTTCTCCAAATACTGGAACGGGGACCTGCTCTGCAACACTCTCTAGAATAAATTCGTCGACGCGAATTTCAACTTCCCCTGTGTCGATTTCTTTATTGATCGCGTCGTTGTCGCGCGACAGCACTTCGCCAGTAATTGTAATGACGCTCTCTGCAGGAGCTCGTTTGGCAGTTTCGTAAAAATCTGCAATCGGATAAACCACGACTTGGGTAACCCCATAGTGGTCTCTCAAGTCGATAAACAACGCATTAGCGTGCTCTCGTTTACGATGTATCCAACCGGACAAACGAACAGTTGTCCCCGCATCTTTTCCGCGAAGTTGTCCGCATGTGTGGCTACGAAAAGCGTGCATCTTAGGCTCCGTCAAATCTTTGAGCGCGGATTAACTCACTAGGACCTTAAGTCAAGATAAGTTTTTAAATGACTGCCTTCATGCGTTTAGTGCTTATTAATGATATCCCGAGGCAAAAAATTAATTTGTATTAGTTAACTTTCTCTTGGGATTAGCTGGGAGAGTGGCAATGGGTATTGTCAAAAAATATAGCCAAGATGAGAGCGGAAATTTTGCAATCATGGCTTCGGTATGTACGACCGTATTATTATTAGTGACCATGATGGCTGTCGACTTTGCTAAAGTTGTTAGCACAAAACGTAAGGTCGCGGCGGTGACGGATGCAGCGGCATTGGCCGGAGCGCAAGCCTTTGACTCTCCTGAAAGAGCTTTGATTGTGCAACAATTCCTAGAAGCTAATGGTTCACAAATGTTACCCAGCAAATTTGTTGGAGAGCCTGTTATTCGGTTTGATGATGCGTCCGGCGACGTTTTTGTTTCTGTGGCGACCGAAGTCGATCTACCTTTCGCAAAAATGCTTGGAAATGGGACCCAACAGGTCGATTATAAAAGCATTGTCGCTTATCCCAATAGTATTGATCCTCTAACAATCGCGTTTGCCTTGGATGTCTCAGGGTCAATGGGGTGGAATACAAAAGACGGACAGGTCAAACTCAACGTTTTAAAAGAGGCTACAAAGCAGCTGTTCGCCGAAATCGACTCCAGTGTCCGTAATAAGACGTCTATTGAAAAATACTTAAGAACAGGAATGTCAGCATTTAGTAACGTGCTTGCAGCAGAGCAAGCAATGTCGTGGGGCTTTATTGATGTAGAACAGGCGATTGACGGTCTGGTTGCTGGCGGCACTACAAACTCAGCTGTCGCGCTCGAAAATGCGTACAAGCAGATTAAAGATGATCGAGCATACCGCCAGTCGGTGGATCCAACATTCAACTTAGCTACGTTAGATGAATTTGTGATCTTTATGACAGACGGTGAAAATACCGCTGGCGGAATTCCGGAAATTCTTGACGAGGACTCATATGAAACTTGTCTTACCATGCGCGACGATGGCATAGAGGTTTATGCCGTTGCATTCACGGCTCCGACTAAAGGACAGCTTTTACTTATTGATTGTGCCTCTTGGGATAATCAATCTGTTGACGCGGAGTCTAAGCGCAATCGCAACCGGGGCCGTCGATGTGGGGGAGAGAATGCGCGAGCGAGTGCGGGTCAGAATAACGCCCGTAACAATAATGGCGGATTTTCAGATCGCGCGGAGGAAGCTTTAAATCAATGTCGCGCAGATGTTGTTGACGATAAAAAAGAGCACTACTTCGATGCCGAAGATGCGAAAAGTTTTAAAGAAATCTTCCGTCTAATCGGCCAAAAAATCAATGAATCGTCAATCCGAATAAAATCCTAGTTGATCTCGGCGCAGGCAATTCTTGGCCCTGCGCCGCCAATTGGCTGGGTGATGCCATCATCCGGATTTTGATGCATAACCAGAGCGGACCCGTTTTCATCGAGTAAAGCAGGTCGACCTTTCGCGCCTTTCAGAGACACTCGCTCATTAACATATTCATACAAAACTTTACCATTGGGCTCGGCAACGGCGTTTGGCATGTCAGCATTGTCAGGTCCGTCAGGATTCTTGAGGCCGTGTGCCTTTTTCATAGGGTTAATATGCCCGCCCGCGCTTTTAAAATCAGGGGTCACGCAACTTCCTGTGTGATGAAAATGGATGCCATGCTCGCCAGGTGCAATCCCTTCAGCGGAAACAAGAAGGCGTACGCCATTTTCCTGGTCAAAAAGAGAGATTGTTCCGATTTTTTCGCCTGAATTGCCAATGAGATCAAATCGAATAGACTCGTCAGTTTCCGGTTTTTTTTCCGACTTACAACCCGCCAAAATGGCTATCGTCAAGCTGGTCGCCAGCATAAATTGACGCATAATTCATCTCCCGTATTTTAATTCAAACAATTGCTCAAAATGCGATCTTTTGCAAAGGAAAAAGGCCTGTCAAAGTTTGAGTTTTGATGTCCGAAATGCTAATAGGACATAGCATTTCTGCTCGATTCGAGCGGCCCTTTCCGTACGGGTGATGGCGCGCGACTTAAGAGCATCAGAAAGACCAATATGAGCGACGAAAACGACATCCCCGAAGACGACGAAGACGGGGGTAAACCGGGACTTCCGGAGCAAGGTATTTCACCGATTGCTATCGAAGAGGAGATGAAACGCTCCTATCTCGACTACGCCATGAGCGTCATCGTTTCGCGAGCTATTCCTGATGTGCGCGATGGTTTGAAACCGGTCCACCGCCGGATTTTATACTCTATGCACGAAAATGGTTTCACACGAGAGAAACCCTATAAAAAATCAGCGCGTGTTGTTGGCGATGTGATTGGTAAATATCACCCTCATGGTGATAGCGCCGTGTATGATGCTCTGGTGCGGATGGCCCAGGATTTCTCCATGAGCCTACCATTGCTGGACGGGCAGGGCAATTTTGGGTCAGTTGATGGCGATCCTCCAGCAGCCATGCGATATACCGAAGTCCGTATGGACCGGCCGGCCGCGTCTCTTCTGGCGGATATCGAGAAAAATACGGTGGCATTCCAAGACAATTACGATGCCTCTGAAAGTGAGCCTGTCGTTTTGCCAGCCCGGTACCCGAACATTCTTGTGAATGGAGCAGGCGGTATAGCGGTCGGCATGGCGACAAATATCCCGCCCCATAATCTGGGTGAGGTCTGTGACGCTGCCATGGCACTTCTGGAAAACGGTAATCTTTCCGATGAAGAACTTATCCAACTCATTCCGGGACCGGATTTCCCAACGGGTGCACTCATTATGGGGCGTTCGGGTTCCAAGGCCAGTATTCTGAATGGCAAAGGCTCCATCATCATGCGGGCCCGAACCCATATGGAGGAAATCCGCAAGGACCGTCACGCCATTATCGTCACCGAAATTCCCTATCAGGTGAACAAGGCCAATATGATCAAAAAGATCGCCGAATTGGTCCGGGATAAGCGCGTAGAGGGCATTGCTCACCTGCAAGACGAGTCTGATCGCAACGGCATGCGCGTGGTTATTGAACTGAAACGCGACGCGGTTCCAGATGTGGTCCTTAATCAGCTATTCCGCTATTCGCAACTGCAACAAAATTTCTCATCAAACATGTTGGCGCTGAATGGCGGTCGACCCATGCAGATGAATGTACGGGAAATGATCGAGGCTTTCCTGGCCTTCCGCGAAGAAGTCATTGCGCGTCGCACCAAGTTTGATTTGTCCAAGGCGCGGGCCCGGGCGCACATTTTGGTCGGATTGGCAACGGCGGTTGCCAATATTGACGAAGTTATCCAAATCATCCGCAGTTCGAAAAATCCCAAGGAGGCCAAGGAAAACCTCATGGCGAGGGATTGGCCAGCCAAAGAGATGGAGCCGTTCCTAAAACTAATCGCTGATCCGCGGTCTCGTCTAAATGACGATGGAACGATACGTCTGACCGATGAACAGGCCAAAGCTATCCTGGACATGCGTCTATTAAAACTCACGCAATTGGGTATGGATGAGATCACTGAAGAAGCTGAAAAGCTTGCAGCGCGTATTTCGGATTACCTGGATATTCTAAGATCTCGCGGCCGTGTCACAACGATCATCAAAGAAGAACTTGCTGAGGTCAAAGAGAAGTTCTCTGTTGAACGCCGCAGTGAATTTGTCGAGGGCGGTATTGACTTTGACGACGAAGATCTGATTGCGGTCGAAGACATGGTGGTGACGGTCACCTCTCAAGGCTATGTCAAGCGCACGGCCTTGGATACATACCGCGCGCAACGCCGTGGCGGAAAAGGCCGGTCGGGTATGTCGACCAAAGACGAAGATTATGTCACCAATGTGTTTGTCGCCTCGACCCATACACCGGTCTTGTTCTTTTCCTCGACCGGTATGTGCTACAAGCTCAAGGTCTGGAAGCTGCCTCTGGGTGGACCCAATACCCGGGGTAAGGCGCTGGTGAATTTGCTGCCTCTCGATAAGGAAGAGCAGATCAATTCAATCATGGCTCTGCCCGAAGACGAGGATGCCTGGGATACCATGGATATCATGTTCGCGGCGCGCTCTGGTGGTGTAAGACGCAATTCTCTTGCGGACTTCAAGCGCGTCAATCGCGGTGGTAAGATCGCTATGAAGCCGGATGAGGGCGACGGCATTGTTGATGTCCGCGTTTGCACCGAAGATGATGACGTTTTGCTCACCTCTGCTATGGGTAAAGCCATCCGTTTCAAAGTGACAGACATTCGCCGCTTTGTCGGTCGAACCTCCAGTGGTGTGCGAGGCATCAAGCTCAAAGACGGGGACGAAGTTATATCCATGGCAATTCTACGCCATGTGGAGATCGAAACAGATGAAGCTCGAGCCTATATGAAACATGCCAACGCCATGCGCAGAGCAATGGGCGATGATGCGCAGGACGATGATGATACAACGGAAATCGAAACTTCACTGTCCGAAGAACGCATCGCCGAATTGGGCGCAAAAGAGCAATTTGTTCTCACATTGGCAGATGATGGTTTTGGTAAACGCAGCTCATCTTATGACTATCGATGTATGAACCGGGGCGGGCAGGGCGTGACCGCACAAGAGCTGGGTCGCAAGAAAGGTCAACCGGATGCCAAGCTAGTCCGCTCATTTAGTATTGAAGACGACGATCAAATCATGATGGTAACAGATGGCGGTCAGCTAATTCGTTGCCCGGTACGCAATATTTCCATTGTTTCCCGATCTGCGCGCGGTGTTACCGTCATCCGGACCAAAGAAGACGAAAAGGTCGTCTCTGTTGAGCGCATCGAAGAGAGCGAAGAGGATGAGACGGAAGCGGGTAATAGTACAGAAGAGACGGGCAGCGAGGGTAAGTAATGCCGCGTCTTGAAGGCGGATTTGGCGAGAATATGAAAGTTGCCGTCTTTGGCGCAGGTGGCGGAATAGGCGCCGCACTGGTCGAAAGTCTCGCAGACGCTCCCAATGTTGAGACTGTTTTTGCTATCTCTCGCCGGGGCATGAATGGTGCGCAGTGTGTCGCGCCAGTCCGGTGTGTTGATTATACAGATGACACCATTGAAGCCATTGCCAAAAGTCTTCCTGAAATCGATCTGGTTATTTGCACTTTGGGCGTATTACATGGCGATAGTTTTGGCCCGGAAAAGTCTCGGCGTGATTTATCATTGGAAAACATGCAGCATGTATTTCATGTCAATACGTTTTTACCGACTTTGATAGCTAAACAAATGCTGCCAAAGATGAAAAAAAACTCCAAGAGCGTCTTCGCCGCCTTGTCAGCCAGAGTCGGCTCAATCTCTGATAACCGTTTGGGCGGTTGGTATAGTTACAGGGCATCGAAAGCGGCGCTCAATATGATGATCAAAACCATGGCAATTGAGCATGCCCGCCGATTTAAAAATTCTGCTGTCATAGGCTTGCATCCGGGTACTGTCGATACGGCCCTATCCAAACCCTTTCAAAGCGGCGTTGCCAAAGAGAAGCTTTTCGATCCAGATTTCAGCGCTTCGAGGCTATTAGATGTAGTCGAAAAAGTGGGTCCGATGGAGACAGGAAAAATTTTCGCTTGGGACGGTCAGGAAATTTTGCCGTAAATATGGCGAATGCTCGGCGACAGAAACAAATAGAGGCGGCCGACCACTTGCGGGCAGCGACCGCATCTATGAAAATCCTTGGTTCTTTGATTTGGGAAGACCGCCATAAAATTGCATTTTTAAAAAACGGTACTCTACCGAGTCCCGAATACGCGCCAGTTGATTTGGAAACCTGTTTTGAACATGTCCGGGATGCCCGATCTCGGATAGAAAACAGAGGCGTTGTCGGTGAATGGTTGACCCGTATGGCGCATTCTATTGAAACGACGGCCGTTATGCTAGGGTCGCGAGGGTCCCCACAGTTTTTTGAACAAAGCGCTGAACTCTATGGGGTTCCGACTGAAGTCCTGATCGATAAAAAAACTAAAGTCATCGATTTGGCCCGACATATGGACACGACACTAGATGGGCTAGATATCGAAAATCTTGTTGTAGACGGCTATGAAGTTTGGCTGACAGCAGAGGAATTTGCAGAGCGTCTTGAACCTGACCTCAAAGAACATTTTGGTGAACTCGCACCTCGGATCGAATTAACAGCTGAAATTCCGTCTAAAGCCTTGGCTGGATCGCGGCGTATCCGAGTCAATTCCAATGCCAGGTTTACACCGCGCGATGTCCATCAGCTCATGCAGCATGAAGCACTAATTCACGTTGCGACGACATTGAATGGTAAGGCTCAGGACAATTTTTCTTTTTTGGGCCGTGCTCACGCGCGTGTGACTGAAATCCAGGAAGGTTTGGCAGTTTTTGCGGAGATCATCAGCGGTGCCATGGACCCAAGACGTTTCCGTCGATTAGCTGACCGAGTTATTGCAATCCAGATGAGCATTGATGGTGCGGACTTTAAAGAGGTGTTCGATTACTATATGGAGCGTCTGGATAATCCGGAAGAAGCGTTTGACAACACGCGGCGCATCTTTCGTGGTGGCGTGATATCGGGCGGTGCGCCGTTCACCAAAGACATGGTCTATCTTAACGGACTTTTGCGGGTGCACAACTTTATGCGCACGGTTGTTAAGCTCCACCGTGCTGATCTGATCCGGTTGTTATTCGTCGGTAAATTGGATCTCGAGGATGTTCCGGCGCTTGCCACGCTGGCCGCAGAGGGTTTGATCGAGAAACCCAAATACATGCCGCCCTGGGCCAAGGATCTCCGCTTTCTGGTTTCTTATATGAGCTATTCAGGCTTTCTCAATCAGGTCAAAATGCCGGGCTTTCAGGCCTACTATGAAGAGGCTTTGGCCGATGTTCCAAAGCTTTGGGATGTTTTGGGGTAATAAGCTGCCATTCAACTGCCATTTTTTCTGGATTTTTCTCAATAAATAGGTCTAGTCGCGCCCGGTTACCAAGTTAGGGGAAACAATGCGAAAATCACTATTGGCTATAGCGGGCGCAGCTTTGATTGCTACGGGATGTAGCACAACTGAAAAAGTATTACTTTCTGGTATTCCGGCGGAAGCCATATCAGATAAGGCCGACGCGACGGCAGCAGCCGCGGGAACGGCGACTGGCGGTGTCAGTGTCGAAATTCCGGGCGTGCCTGGACCTGTGACTTTGACTCCAGAGATGTTGACGGCCGCGGATACCATACGAGCCAGTGGCGTCAATCCGGTTTGCGGACGGTTTAATATGAATAGCCTCGCGGCTATTTCGAAGCCCAATGCGGGGTCCATTCCTGGCGCAGGCATTCTTAAAATTGTCGCGGCAGGCGTTGTTTCCGGCGTCGCAGGTGGCGCGGTTTCTGAATTGGGTATTGGTAGTCGGTTTGTCGAATCTGCTGTTGCGGGGACGGTCAATCAAGTCGTCTATAGTGCAAGTCGTCCCATCATCGACAAGGTGTTACCCTCAGGTCAGGAACCGGACACGATCAATAAGATTTACGAAACGGCAGACCGGGTGAATTGCCCTTATCCGCGCTGGGCTGAAAATCTGCCGGCCAAAGATGCCAGATTGTTGCTCGCTTATCTGAATGCAGAGTTCAGAGCTGCCAAGGCCGTTGAGTAGTCGTTCTAATGCTAGGCCGCGTTCCATTGATGCGCGGCCATAGTATTCATTTGCCGGAATTGAAAAGAACGGCATCCCATAATCCGATTTCTTCGAAGTCACGTTCTACCGACTCCGGATAGGTAATCGACCGTTTGAGGCTATCCGGACATTTGGGAAAAGAGAGCGTCGGGTCCGTGCAAATGACTCGGTCTCTGAACGCGTAATCTTTGGGTTGATAAGATTCTAACATCTCCGTCCACGCTTCATGGCCGTGTCCTAAATAGGCGTTGACGGCAATGTAAGCTGGCCAATATCCAGAGGAACATCGTTCTTCTCCATCTGAGTTTGATAGGCCGTCCAAATAGGATTGGTGAATGGAGCGCGCTTCAGGACGTCTGGTGATGTCAACGGCTTTCCCGGTTTGCATACTGATGATTTTCCACGGCCTGTAAGAACAGGCATAACTGGCGTAAGCTTGGAGAAAACGATCATCCGGAGTGAGCAGTTCCTGATAGCCATCGCCGTCTATATCTTCAAATTTACCACTTCCATCAAATGTCGCAATTTCCACCTTTCTCCAGTTCTTGTCAGTAGAGCGGATCAGAGCGGTCAAGGTTGTGCAGCAATGCGCCCCGCCTGAATATTCAGTCAAAATGATTTCCGGCGATTGATTGTCAGCGACAAGATCTTGGAATTCGATGCTAAAATAACCGGGTGCTTTGGTTTGAGATTTAGAGATAACTCGGTGAACGCGCTCTTCGTCAATAAAAATGTCCAAAACGGCCCGACGAGAATTCTCATCGGCAAATGTGGATGAGACGGGCCCACCGCTTAGCTCAACGCGCATATTGTCGTGTTCTATTGTCTTTAAGCTGACTTGCTCAGTGTCACTGTGCCAAAGCTGCCAAAGTTCCCGGTCATCATCCGGTTGGGCCTGTGTGATTGGCGACGCGATTATCGACAGTCCCAGCACGGCTAAGACAGTCTTCATTGAAGTTGATGGCATGCCTACCGATTAGGACAATTCCAGACCGATTAAAACTGAAAACCTCAGTGATTAAGTCTCACGTCTTGCCAAAAACGCCAGACGCTCAAACAAGTGCACGTCCTGTTCGTTCTTAAGAAGCGCACCATGGAGTGGCGGGATGATCTTTTTCGGATCAGCTTCTTTGATGATTTCCGGGTCGATATCTTCGACCAATAAAAGCTTCAGCCAATCGAGAAGCTCCGATGTGGACGGCTTTTTCTTGAGGCCGGGCATTTCGCGAACTTCGTAGAACCGCTTGAGAGCTGCACTCAACAAACGCGATTTGATATCCGGGAAATGCACATTGACAATTTGTGCCATGGTGTCGGCGTCCGGGAACTGAATGTAGTGGAAAAAACACCGACGCAAAAACGCGTCTGGCAGGTCTTTTTCATTATTGGATGTGATGATGATGATCGGACGTTGTTTAGCCGTTATGGTCTCGCCAGTTTCGTAGACGTGAAATGACATTTGATCGAGCTCATGAAGGAGGTCATTTGGAAATTCAATGTCGGCTTTGTCGATTTCATCAATCAGCAGGATAGGACGTTTCTTGCTCTCAAAGGCTTCCCATAGCTTACCTTTTTTAATGTAATGAGAAATGTCGTGGACTTTGCCTTCACCAAGTTGCGAGTCGCGTAATCGGGCAACGGCGTCATATTCATATAGCCCTTGCTGAGCTTTGGTCGTGGACTTGATATTCCACGTAATCATGGGCGCATCGAGGCCCTTGGCAACTTCGTGGGCTAGAACGGTTTTCCCGGTTCCGGGTTCTCCTTTGATTAATAGGGGACGCTCCAGCGTGATTGCCGCGTTAACGGCCATCTTCAGGTCCTGAGTAGCGACGTAATTTTGAGTGCCTTCGAACTTCATTTTTGCCCTCGCGAGATATTCGGAACTTGTTAAGGGCAGGCGCTTTCAGGTTCAAGCGGCAAATCGCCCCTGCATAGTTTTCCTATAAAAGTGAATGAGCGTGTGAAATATCGTATTGTCACCCTCGGGAGATAGGTTTAAGAGGCGCGCCATACAAACATTCGGGATTGAGTCGTCTATGGCCAAGCGCACCAAAAAACCTAAGAAGGTTGTCGTTCCGGAAGGCTATAAACCGACGGACAAAGAAGATTTCATGAGTCCGGTCATGAAGGAATATTTCAAGTTGAAACTCTTAGAGTGGCGTGCGGATATCGACCGACAAACAAAAGAAACGGTTGAAAAGCTTCAAGGCGAAAATGTTTCACATCCTGACCCGGCTGATACAGCCGTTGCAACGGCTGATTATCAGCTCGAACTCCGCACGAGAGACCGCTTGCGTAAGTTAGGCAAAAAAATTGACAAAGCCTTGGCCCGGATCGAAGACGGCACCTATGGTTATTGTGACGAGACCGGTGATCCGATCCGCGTGGGTCGGCTCGATGCCAGACCCATCGCAACCATGTCAATAGAAGCCCAGGAAATGCACGAGCGCGGGGAGCGCACGCGCGCATAAACCCTAACCCTTACTTTCAATCCAGCGATTGACTTGTTGCTCAAGAATGCTGAGCGGGATCGGTCCTGATCCCAAAACCACGTCGTGATATTCGCGGATATCGAACTTGTCGCCAAGTTTCTGTTTCGACATTTCACGAAGCTCGAGAATTTTATTCATCCCGATCTTATAGGCTGTGGCCTGTCCTGGCATAACGATATAGCGCTCAATGGCTTTGACGCAGTCATTTTCTGGATTAGGCGTATTCGTCAGAAGGTAATCGATCGCTTCCTGACGTGTCCATTTTTTGTGATGTAGGCCCGTATCAACGACTAGCCGGCCGGCGCGCCAAAGCTCCATCGCTAAACGTCCAAAGTCGGAATAAGGGTCCGTATAGTATCCCATTTCTTTCGGTAGATATTCTGAATACAAGCCCCATCCTTCGGAGTGGGCTGTCGCACTGGAGAAGCGTTGGAATTTTGGAATGTCCAGTTTTTGCGTTACAGCAAACTGCATGTGATGGCCGGGTACACCTTCGTGATAGGCGAGGGCCTCCATCTGATATTTGGGCATATCCGTAATCTTATAGAGATTGGCATAGTAGATACCTGGACGCGATCCATCCATGGCTGGACGGTTGTAAAAGGCTTTACCCGCGGACTTTTCCCGGAACGCTTCCACGGCACGAACTTCCAGCTTGGTTGCCGGTTCAAACGAAAAATAATCCGTCAGATTGCCTTCTATGGTGTCGATCATGGCAGCGGCATCACGGATATAGGCCGCACGTCCTTCATCCGAGTCTTCATAGACGAATTTTGGGTCTGTCTTTAGGTGTACAAAGAAATCCTGTAATGTGCCCTCAAAGCCGACCTTTTTCATAATCTCGCGCATTTCACCGTGAATGCGATCTACTTCGCGTAGGCCCAGATCGTGGATCTCGTCGGCACTCATATCTGTTGTCGTCATACGTTTGAGTCGATGGGCGTAAAACTCGCCGCCATTTGGAAGCTTCCAGGCCCCATCATCATCTGAAGCCATAGATTGCTGTTTACGCATGGTATCCATGAAGCTGGCATAGGCCGGACCCACGGACGATATCATGGCGTCTTTGGCGCGGGCCATCAGGTCGGCCCTGGTATCGTCATCAATATTAAGCTTTGAGACTTTGTCGGAAAAATCCGAAAGGAAAATACTGTCAGTTCCGCTATTATCAAAAGGCGCACCGCTGGTGATATTTTTGCCATCGCGTAAAACATGCTCATAGACAAATTTAGGCGGCATGATTCCGGCTTCGGCACTGGCTTGACTTTGGCTGACAATTTCTCCCAGATATCCATTGATGCCCGTTAGGCGTTTAATGTAATTTTCGGCATCTTCGACAGAACTGACCGGGTGCTGATTTTTCATAAATGTCGGAATGCGTGAATGGGCGCCGAACATCTGATTGAACGGATAGCCATATTGCCAGTATTTATCATTCTCGATCTGATGGGTCAGGAAGCGCTCCATCATATCATATGATAATTGCCGGTCCTCGCTCAGTTGCGAACGGTCAAACTTGCTTTGAAGTTCACTTAGGCTTGTTTTGTAAATTTCCAGCTCGTCCAGCTGCGCTTGCCGCGAGACGTCATCCCACTCATCCATACGCTCTTTAATGCCCATTTGCGCCATGAACATAGGTGAGCGCTTTACGCTTTCCATGAATTTGATTTCGAACCAGTCTTCAATGGCTTGGTCTGCTGACTTATCGACGACTTTTTCAACAGAATTTGTCTTTGTCGGGTTTGTTGAGACTTTGCCTTTTGTCACTGAGACGTCACAGGCGGTCAGGGCCAATAGAGCGGCGCCAGTCATTAAAAGTTTGCGCATGAGTATCCTCCGGGAATGTTTCCCGGAGTGTTACAATAGTTTTGAGCGCTTTGCCAACTTATCCTTTTGAGCTGCCTCGCAAAGCTGGCCGTTTTTGGATGTTCAGTTGTGGTTTTGGCTTTTGAGCTCTGTTCACCAGTTTGATCGCCTGCGATTTAGGGCTTAATGTTGCCAGATATGCAACATTTGTCGACGTATGATATTCGCTATCACCGCAATTCTTCATCGTGCCGCCGATAAGGTCCATATATTTTCCGGACTGAGCTTCTGACAATTTGTACCTTTGGTTGATACCTTCCAAATCTGTCATGAACTGAATAGGGTTAAGTTCATCCCGGGCACTTTTTCCGCCGGCTTCCGCCATGAAGGCAGTGTAGGTTTCTACAGCTGGGATTTCACTGGCCTCAATTTGTGACATCAGCGATTTGGTCAAGCACGCGCAGCCTTTATTGTCGCTGGCACCTTCAGCGAAATCGACATTATTTATGGTCATTGCATTTGTACAACGCGCCATAAATTGTTTTTCAGACTCCAGCGAAATATTATAGTCGTCATAGACTTTCTGCTCGGCATGTGCACCGAATACAAACAGGCCGGCCAGAACGGCGCCACCACCCATAACTTTGTGTAAGATATTCATTATTTGCCCCTCTTTGTTTTTATTCGAGGAAGCTAGGTCTCTTGTTTTAAATTCTCACAAAGACTTGTCATTAACAAATCATGATTTTTTCTGCGCGATCCACTCTGTGACAAGTTCATCTAAAATGGATAAAGGAACCGAGCCATTAGCCAATATAACGTCATGAAACTCCCGAATGTCGAAGCTCTCTCCGAGTTCACTTTCAGCCTTCGTTCGTAATTCGTCTATCTTAAGCATGCCTATTTTATAGGCTGTAGCCTGACCGGGCCAAACGATATAGCGGTCCACTTCGGCTCTGATATCGCCTTCGGCATTGGCTGTATTTTCCATCATATACTCGACCGCTTGCGAACGGGTCCATTTTTTTGCATGAATGCCTGTGTCGACGACCAGACGCGCCGCGCGAAAGATCTCCATGGAGAGACGGCCAAAGTCCTGATAGGGATCCGTGTAAAGCCCAAGCTCTTTTGGGATACGCTCAGCGTAAAGCGCCCATCCTTCGATATATGGGGTGTGTCCGCCCAGTGTACGGAAGCGTGGCAATCCCTGCAATTCCTGGGCAATTGCTATCTGCATGTGATGGCCAGGAATGCCTTCATGATAGGCGAGGGCTTGCAACTGATAGATCGGCAAATCATTCATATCCTTCAGGTTAATGTAATATGTTCCTGGCCGATTCCCATCAACAGAAGGCTCGTTGTAAAAAGCACCAAAGGCCGAGGCTTCGCGATAAGGTTCAACCCTTTTGACAATGACATCAGCTTTGGGCTTTGTAACGAATAGCTCGTCCATACGACCTTTCATTTCTCCAATTACCTTGGTGGCACGATCCATATATGCGGCTCGACCCTCATCGGAGTTATCGTAGAGATATTCCGGGTCGGTCCTGAGCTTGTCAAAGAATTGTCGAGTTGTGCCGTCAAAGCCTAAATCGTCCATTATGACCTGCATTTCCGATTTTATGCGCGCGACCTCATTAAGCCCAATTTGATGGATTTCATCTGCCGTTAGGTCGGTCGACGTATAATGTTTCAATCGGGATTGATAAAAATTCGCGCCATCCGGCAATTTCCAAGCGCCGTCATTTTCATCTGCCATGGCTTCGTGGCGAACGGACATATTGATGATATCGTCATAGGCCGGTTTGACATGGTTCATGAGCGCATTTCTCGCCCCATTCCTCAGATCATCTCTGATATCTGATTCCAGTTCGAGTCGGTCAATTTTGGACGTGATATCCTGCCATAACGGGCTTTCCCCCTTTTGCTCAAAAGGTTTTCCGGAAATAATATTCTCTGCGGCTTCACGGATTTTCGGGTAAACAAAGCGCGGCAGTAAAACGCCATTTTGGGCCTGGGTTTCGGCAAAAGCTGTCTGCTCCCCTAGGAATGAGCCGAATTGCTCGAGCCGACGAATATAATTCAAGGCATCGTGACGATTTTCAATACTGTGGGAATTACTCATGAACGCTGGAAGGCTGGTATGTGGGCCACTCATGTGTTGAAATATATAGATGTGATCATCATAGCGAGCTGTTTCGAGACGATCTTCCGCCGCATATTCATATAGCCTAAATGACAATTTAGTTTTAGGGTCCAAGCGATCACGATCAAACTTTTGGCGTAATTCCGACAACCAAGTCTCGGTCAAGGCATTTGTCTCATTTTTATAAAGACGGCTGGTATCATCTAGCAGATCTTGATGCTGATCCAGTCCTAGCCGTGTCGCGCTTATTGGTGATCGTAAAACCTCTTCGTCAAACCTTTGCTCGAACCAGGCATTTAGAAGATCGCTTTCGGTCTCAACAATTTGTTGCTGTTCTTTAGTCGGTCCCTGGTCCTTGCATCCGGGCAATATTGCAACCATTGCTATAACCGCTAAAGCCGTCATGATATAAGCCGATTTGAGGTACATTCTATTCACCAATCCGTTCAAACTCATATTAATCGTATCCAAATTTATTTCCATTCTTTTTGCGCCTAGCGAAAAAATATTCAAAGTATGACCGTATGGTTTCAGTGATTCGCGATTCCGTTGTTGAAGAACGGCACAACTCCTCTGGTGGCAGCCTTTGGAAGTTCATGCTGGTTGTGCTCATAGTTCTTAGCTTGGTGTTAGGGTATGTGTTTGCAGCGGATTTTGGGATAAGGTCATGGCTCCTATTCGGCGGTATGGCAATTCTAGGGGGCGTGCTCTTAGTTCTTTCCATAACTAGGAGTGCCGATGCTGCTGTGGCGCCTGTTTCAATTCCAATTTCCACAGCACTGGAAAGAGTCTTTGCCAGAAGTCCGCATGCAGGGGCCATTGTCGAAAATGACAGAGTCGTAAGAGCGAATGATAGCTATCTCGAGCTCATGGAAAGACTAGGGGTTGATCAAGGGGAAGCCGATCCACCTTTACCAGCGAAGCTTTTTGACCAAGTCTCCGAAGAAGCCAAGGCAGCCGTTTTTCGTCTTAGCAATATGGACGAAACCGATGCCTTTATTGAGGAGAAGGTGGAATTCTGGACGGAGGAGGAGGGGCTACTTAGGTTTTTGTTGAGAGTGACAGCGTTTCAAGGTCAGCGGGTGTGGGAAATTCTTGATTTTACCCATGACGCCAAGAGCGACCCTGAGCTATTGGCAAAGGCCCCTGTCGGTCTGATGGCTGTGGCCGAGGACGGTGAACTCATTTCAGCAAATGATGTTATCTTGGATTGGATAGGCGTTTCGTCATTCGAGGCACTTAGCTTCCGGGATATCGTAGAACATCCGGACGGTATTTTGGCCGCGCCCAAAGACGCCAAACGGACAATACGTTTTGATACTCGTCTTTTGACACAAAAAAATAGCGCAACGCCCGTCGTTCTCGTTGGCAGTTGGAGCCCGCACGCATCAGGGCGTATGATAGCGAGTTTGGCATTTCACGGTCATTCAAGCGTTGCATATGCTCAAGCCGTACCGGTTGGCTCAGAAGATGTGGAGGAGAGGTTTAGTCCAGTTGCAGCATTGGATGCGCCTTTCGCGACAGTCGACATAGATAGCTCCGATTTTAAAACGGCCAAAATAGTCCGTGGCAATAATGCGTTTGCCAAATTGTTGGGGAAATCTGACTGCAAAGGCATAGCTCTTCAAGAAATTTTCGTACCTATCGGGACCGGGACCAGCTTATTCGAGGTCGATCCCATGACGGTTTTGCCGGATCAGTCTGTGGACGTTCAAATTAAAGGTCGGGAAGGTCGATTTGTCAGCGTATACCCCAAAATTGACCGAACCTCAGGCCGGTGCCGGTTGTATTTGGTCGATATATCCGCGCGAAAAGTGCTTGAAGATCAATTGGCGCAATCTCAGAAAATGCAGGCGATCGGCCGCTTGGTGGCCGAAATTGCGCATGATTTTAACAATCTGCTCGCAGCTATTCGACTATACACAGACACACTGCTGGGACGTCATCCGATTGGCGATCCGTCTTATCCAGAACTTCAGCAAATCAATGCAAATGTGAATCGCGCCGCATCGCTTGTGAAAAAGCTTTTAGGATATTCCCGCAAGCAAACCATCAGGGCTGAAAATCTGGATGTTTCCGAGACTTTGTCCGACATGGCTGTGACCCTCAAACAGGTTTTGGGAGAAAAAGTTCAATTAGAAATCAAGCACGGTCGTAATCTTCCGCCTATCCGGGTTGATAAAAGTCAGTTTGATACGGTTCTGATGAATTTGGCCGTCAACGCGCGTGATGCAATGAAAGAGCAGGGCGGCGGTAAAATAACGATCCAAAGTGAAACTATATCAAAAACGTCTATTGATAATCCTGGTTTAAAGGCTTCGCTAGACTTCATTCAAACCGATAATGTGGTGAAGATTTCTGTGATCGACACCGGAACGGGTATGACGGATGAGATCAAGGCGAAAATATTTGAACCTTTCTTTACTACAAAGGGACAAGGTGAGGGAACCGGCCTTGGCTTGGCGACAGTTTACGGAATCGTTCAGCAATCTGGTGGCTATCTGGCTGTTGAGAGTGAATTAGGAGTCGGGACGACCTTTAGTGTATACCTACCAGAAGGAATCGCGTCGCAAGAAACCGAAATCGCGCCAGTCGCAAAGGTAATGCCGCCCGCAGTTAAGGCTCCGTCAGACTTGGCTGGATCCGGCAATATTCTTTTCGTTGAAGATGAAGACTCTGTCCGTATCATTGCCGCTAAAACTCTCCGTAAGCGTGGCTATACGGTGACTGAAGCCTGCGATGGTGAAGAGGCATTTGAGATTATTGAAGAGACTGACACGCCGTTTGATTTGATGATTTCCGATGTCGTTATGCCGGGCATGGACGGGCCAACACTCCTCAAGAAAGCACGGTCTCAGTTAAAGGATACACGAATCGTTTTTATCTCAGGTTATGCGGAAGAAGAGTTCTCTGAACTTTTGGCCGAAGAACCGGATGTGACTTTCTTGCCCAAACCTTTTACCTTGGTCCAACTCGCCGAAAAGGTGAAGCAGCAGATTGGGGAAGCTGCATAAAATCAATAACTTAACCCTTTTTGTTCCGCAATTGTTCTTTTTTCTTGACCCATGGGAACAAAATAAGTACAAAAATCCTACGGCAGTCCATTTCCAGCCGCAAAATAAACAGGTGACCGAAGGGCTCCGGTCATCTAATTTGGAGATAAGAAATGGCCAAAAAGGCTCAGTTAAAAGTCGTAGGTAATCCCGTGGATGCAGATAAATCCTCAGCTTTAGAAGCAGCGCTCAGTCAAATTGATCGCGCATTCGGAAAGGGCTCCGTCATGCGTTTGGGGCAGAAAGCCAGTATGGATGTCGAAGCGATTTCGACCGGTTCATTGGGGCTGGATATTGCTCTAGGGATTGGTGGTCTTCCCAAGGGAAGAGTGATCGAAATTTATGGTCCGGAAAGTTCCGGTAAAACCACGCTTTCTCTTCATTGCGTGGCGGAAATGCAAAAAGCCGGTGGTGTGGCCGCCTTTATAGACGCTGAACATGCCTTGGACCCAGTTTACGCGGCCAAGCTGGGCGTTGATGTGAATGAACTTCTGATCTCTCAGCCCGATACAGGTGAGCAGGGGCTCGAAATTGCGGATACATTGGTGCGTTCCGGTGCCGTAGATGTTTTGGTTATCGACTCGGTGGCGGCTTTGACGCCGCGAGCTGAACTTGAAGGGGACATGGGTGACAGTCTGCCAGGTTTGCAGGCCCGTCTCATGAGCCAGGCGCTTCGAAAGCTGACAGGTTCTATTGCAAAATCCGGTTGTATGGTCATTTTCATCAACCAAATTCGGCATAAGATTGGCGTTATGTACGGCTCTCCTGAGACGACAACCGGTGGTAATGCCCTCAAGTTTTATTCTTCTGTCCGTCTGGATATCCGCCGCATCGGCTCCATTAAAGCCCGCGACGAAGTGATCGGTAATCAGACCCGGGTCAAGATCGTTAAAAACAAGGTTGCGCCGCCTTTCCGTCAAGTCGAATTCGATATCATGTATGGTGAAGGCATTTCCAAAACCGGTGAGTTGATTGACTTAGGTGTTAAAGCCGGGATCGTTGAGAAATCCGGTTCTTGGTATTCCTACGGCGAGGAGCGGATTGGACAGGGACGGGAGAATGTTCGCCAGTTCCTCCTGACCAATCCAGATATTGCGGACACAATTGAAAATCAAATCCGCGTTAATGAAGGCTTATTGTCCGAAGAGTTGTTAATGCCCAAGGATGATACGGACCGGAATCAAAGTGGGGATGATGACGTGGCTCCAGATGAGGTCGCTTCGGCCGGTTAAATTAATTCTTTAGAGTTGGCTCGTTTTCCGCGAGCCTGAGCCCTGATTATCGGTGCCGGCGCTTTCCAGTGAATCCGGTGCCGATAATCAACCCTTCCCATACCCTCAGGGGCTCGGATGGTCGGAAAATGAGTAAATGAGCGCTTGGCAATGCCGGGCGCTCTTTCTATATGAGGGCTTCGAATTTATAGAAAGATAGCGATGACCAGCCTGCGAGATATCCGATCTCAGTTTTTGAACTATTTTGGTGACGACAATCATGAAAAGGTCGCGTCAAGCGCGCTGGTGCCGGATAACGATCCCACACTAATGTTCACAAATGCTGGAATGGTCCAGTTTAAAGACTATTTCACTGGATCAACTAAACCGCCATATCCTCGCGCGGCAACCTCTCAAAAATGTGTGCGCGCCGGCGGCAAACATAATGATTTAGATAATGTGGGCTACACGGCCCGTCACCACACATTTTTTGAAATGCTTGGGAATTTCTCGTTCGGGGACTATTTCAAAGACCACGCTATTGAACGGGCCTGGAATTTGGTCACCAAGGATTTTGGCCTGCCCAAAGATAAACTTCTGGTCACGATTTACGCCGAGGATGATGAAGCTTTCGACCTTTGGAAGAAAATCGCAGGTCTACCCGAGGAGAAGATCATCCGCATTGCGACGTCTGATAATTTCTGGGCCATGGGTGATACGGGCCCCTGCGGACCTTGTTCAGAAATTTTTTATGATCACGGGGATCATATTTGGGGCGGCCCTCCCGGGTCACCTGAAGAAGACGGCGATCGTTTTATTGAAATCTGGAATCTGGTATTCATGCAGTTTGAAAGTCTGGCAAGTGGAGAACGGATCAACCTACCAAAACCATCTATCGATACCGGAATGGGCCTCGAACGTATCGCTGCCATCCTTCAAGGCGAGCACGACAACTACGATATCGATTTATTCAAAAACCTGATCGCTGCTTCAGTTGAATTAACAGGCGTAAGGGCAGAAGGTGAAGCAAAATTCTCTCATCGTGTGATAGCGGATCACTTACGGGCCTGTTCATTTCTAATGGCTGATGGTGTGTCGCCCTCGAATGAAGGCCGGGGTTACGTTTTACGTCGTATCATGCGCCGTGCCATGCGACATGCCCACATTTTAGGTGCAAAAGATCCGCTCATGCACCGTCTTGTACCCGCATTATTGGACGAGATGGGCGACGCATATACGGAACTTGGACGTGCTCAGGCAAGTATTGAAGCGACTTTTGAACAAGAAGAAGTCAGGTTTCGCCAAACTCTTGGACGCGGTACGGAGCTTCTTGATAGCGCTACGAAAGGAATGGGCGAAGGCGACGTACTCTCGGGCCGTACGGCGTTTAAGCTTTACGACACATACGGTTTCCCCTTGGATCTGACCCAAGATGCGTTACGTAGTCGGGGCATTACAGTCAACACCGACGAATTTGACGAAGCCATGGCTGAACAAAAAGACCGGGCCCGGGCCGCGTGGAAAGGTTCTGGTGACGCAGGCACGGAAGAAATCTGGCATAATGTCAGAGAAACAATCGGTGCTACCCAATTCACAGGATATGGAAACCTGTCTGGCAATGAGGATGTTGCCGCCTTGATAACCTCAGTAGGCCAAGTCGATAAGGCTTCTGACAGCGAAATCATGTTTGTGACCAAAACCACGCCTTTTTACGCCGAAAGCGGTGGTCAGGCGGGTGACAAGGGTGTTGTGACCTTTGACAATGGGGCGATAATCGAAGTCACTGACGTCCAAAAACAAGCGGGTGATTTGCACGTTCACATTGGTACGCTCAAAGGGACGGTATCGGTTGGCGATAAAGCAAATCTTCAGGTCAATGGTGATAACCGCGAAAAAACCAAGCGCAATCATTCAGCCACGCATATCATGCACGAGGCCTTGCGTCGTATTCTGGGACCTCACGTCACTCAAAAAGGGCAAATGGTCGACGGAGAGCGGATCCGTTTTGACATATCCCATGGAGCGGCCATCACCAAAGACGAGCTGGCAAAGGTTGAGGATGAGGTCAATGAAGTCATCCTCCAAAACGCGGTCGCGGATACAAAACTCATGGCCCCAGAAGCAGCCATAGAGGCTGGAGCGATGGCTTTGTTTGGCGAAAAATACGGTGATGAGGTCCGTGTCCTCGCTTTGGGTAATCCATTGGGGGATGTGGATAAACCCTATTCCGTTGAACTGTGCGGTGGTACCCACGTAGAACGGACAGGGGATATCGCGCTTTTCAAGATCATATCCGAAGGCGCTGTTGCCGCGGGTATACGTCGCGTGGAAGCAGTGACTGGCGCCGAAGCCCGTCAATATCTCGAAGGCCAGGCGGCTTTGACCCGTGAGCTAGCGGCAAACCTCAAAGTCCAACCGGATCAGGTGCCGGAACGCGTACAAAATCTCATGGATGACCGCCGGAAAATGGAAAAGGAAATCACTGAGCTCAAAAAGAAAATCGCTCTGGGCGGAGGCGGCGGAAGCGGTATGGCCACCAGAGACATCAACGGCGTCAAGTTCATGGGCAAGGTTTTGCCAGGCGTATCCGGTAAGGACCTACGCGGCATGATGAATGATCAGCTCCAAGCCATTGGCAGTGGTATCGTTGCATTCGTCGCCACGGATGAGGGCAAAGTTGCTGTCGGCGTGGCCGTCACTCCAGATTTGACGGACAAATTCTCTGCGGTGGATTTGGTCAATGCTGGAGCCGAAAAAGTTGGTGGACGCGGCGGCGGAAAGCCAGGCATGGCCCAAGCTGGTGGCTCTAACGTCGACGGGGCAGACGAAGCCCTGGAGGCAATAGAGGCGGCCATCAAGGCAGCCGTGTGACAAAAATTTGGGCCAAGACAGCTTTGCTACCAGAAGGGTGGCAAGACGACGTTCTGGTTCAATATGATGACAGAGGTTTGATCTCATTCGTTGAGGTCGGTGCTGCCTGTGAGGGAGCATCTGTTGATATATTACTGGCATCACCTGGCAATCTCCACAGCCATTCTTTTCAACGTGCTATGGCCGGTATGACAGAAAGCCGAGGCGAAGACCCAACGGACAGTTTCTGGACTTGGCGAAAATTGATGTATCAGTTCGTTGAGGCCCTGACACCAGAGGACGTGGCAGCGATTGCCGCATTTCAGCAGATGGAAACTCTCGAGGCAGGTTTTGCCTCAACGGCTGAATTTCATTATCTCCATCATCAGGCCGATGGCACGCCCTATGATAATGTCGCTGAGCTTTCAGAAGCCATAATGTCCGGTGCAACGATGTCCGGTATTGGCTTGACCCTTTTGCCTGTCCTTTATCAACGTGGCGGTTGTGATAACCGACCGTTAAGCGGCGGACAATTGCGTTTCGGAAATGATATTGACCGTTATTCAAAGCTTTATGAAACAGCTGCCAAAGCGTTGACTGAGCTTTCGTCTGATGCCCGCATAGGTGTGGCACCGCATTCCTTGCGGGCGGTTAATAGGGAAGGGTTAGTTGCCGCTTCAAACCTTGCATCAAAGAGCGTTAAACATATCCATATAGCCGAGCAACAGGCTGAAGTTGACCAGGTCCTTGAGGCCTATGGCGCGCGACCTGTTGAATGGTTGATGGCCAATGCTGATGTGGATGAAAGCTGGTGCCTGGTTCATGCCACGCAAATGGTTTCGGGTGAAACTCAGGCTCTGGCCAATTCCGGCGCGGTGGCCGGCCTTTGTCCTATCACGGAAAGTAATCTGGGGGACGGAATTTTCGATGGTGTAAGATTTCAGGAAGCCGGCGGACGGTTTGGGATCGGCTCTGACTCAAACGTTTACATCAGCCTGTCCGAAGAACTCAGAACATTGGAATACTCCCAGCGTCTTCAAACCCATCGTCGTGTTGTTTATGGCGACACCGAGCATTCCTGTGGACGGGCACTCTATGATGGAGCGTTAATGGGGGGAGCACTGGCGACGGGTCGCAAATCAGGGCGGATTGAACAAGGATACTTTGCCGATCTTGTGGCCTTAAATGCTGATAAGGTAAATCTCCTGGGCCAAAAAGACGACGGAATTCTTGATGCTTATATTTTTGCGGGCAATGATAACTACATCAGTGATGTTTGGGCGGCTGGCCGTCATATGGTCAAGAATGGGCTTCACAGATATCATGCACCCATCAAAGCCGAATATATCGCCACACTTCAGAGGCTGAAATCCTCCCTATGATGGGACCGGTTTCAGTTAAGCGCGGAAATTTACCGCTTGTCTTATCCATGCCACATAGTGGAACCTATGTTCCTAATGATATCTTCGGAAAACTTAACCCGACCGGTCGAGCACTGGCCGATACAGACTGGCACATCCCCCAACTATATACAGGTCTGATCGACGACGTAACGATCATCCAAGCTCATTTCCATCGATATGTTATCGATGCCAATCGTCCACCCGACAATAGGAGTCTTTATCCAGGGCAGAATACAACGGGTTTGTGTCCAATCATCAATTTTGAGGGTGTTGGCATTTATTGCCCTAGTCAAGAACCTGACGTCGCAGAAATTGAATTTCGACGGCAATTTTTTCACAAACCATATCACGACATGATTGAGCGAGAGATCGACCGGCTCAAAAAGCGTCACGGTTATGCAATCCTCTATGATTGCCATTCGATACGTTCGGAAATCAGCTACCTGTTCGAAGGCAAGCTGCCGGACCTCAATATCGGTACCTATAATGGTCGTTCCTGTGATGAACGCCTAACAAACAAAGTCATGAAAATTTGCCAAACGCAATCGCGTTTTTCTTCAGTCTTGAATGGACGATTTAAAGGAGGATGGACGACTCGCAATTATGGACAACCTGCCAAAAATATACACGCCATTCAAATGGAACTTTGCCAATCAACATATATGGATGAATATGCGCCTTGGACTTTTAATCATGAAAAAGCCGAATTGATCCGGCAGACTTTAAAAGACCTACTTCAAGCCATAATTGAGACGGATTTGCGGTGAATAACCCTGACCTCATTGAGCGAAAACAGACAGGCTTTTAAATTTGAGCTTTGATCCTAGACGATATCTTCACCAACGCCGAGAGCTGTTGCGGACCCGATTTGTTAAAGGTCCTGTCACCCTAGGCCTATTCGAGTTTATCAGCTTTGGAGTCAAGCAGGCCTGGGCTTGCTTGTTCGGGGGGTTAATGCTCGCCGTGATATTATTTAGCTATTTATTCTACCCTGAAAACACCTCGTTGCATCGGTATGATTTCATAACGCTCGTCGCCATATTCATTCAGGCTGTACTTCTATTGTTACGACTTGAGACTTGGGAGGAGGCCAAGGTAATTTTGGTGTTTCATGTTGTGGGAACAGCAATGGAACTGTTTAAAACCCAGGTGGGCTCGTGGGTTTATCCAGAACCCGCAGTGCTAAAGATCGGCAATGTACCGCTGTTTTCGGGGTTTATGTATGCCTGTGTCGGAAGTTACATAGCTCGAGTCTGGCGGATTTTTGATTTTCAGTTTACGCGCTTCCCACCTCTGCAGTGGCAATTCATTCTGGCGATTGCGATTTATATTAACTTTTTCACTCATCATTACGTTACAGATATACGGTACGGTCTATTTATCGTATGTTTTGCGTTATACGGTCTTTCTGTGATCTGGTTCAAACCCGATGAAAAGCACAGACCCATGCCATTAGTTTTAGGCCTGTTCCTGGTGGCCTTATTTATTTGGTTTGCTGAGAATATTGGAACCTTTGCCCGCGCATGGACCTATCCGGGGCAAGAGGCTGGTTGGCAAATGGTGTCATTAGGAAAGCTTGGGTCTTGGTTCTTGTTGATGATTATTAGTTTTGTGCTTGTGGCCTGGATCCATCAACCCATTGCAAAGCGATAAGTGTCGCAATTAATCTATCTGAATCAAGCATGAAAAAAACCTCCATTCATTAACCTTTGGTTTACCTTATTCGTTAATAAAGAACCTGTCTTCTTCGGAAGACACCCCACCATTCACCTAACACCCTTGGGAACCTTCGGGTTCCCCTTTTTTTTGTGATTTGACCCCAAATTAGGGCTTGTGTGGAATCATTTTTTTCTGCTAAACGCCGCGAACTTACCAATGTGATGTTCCGCAATAGCTCAGTTGGTAGAGCAAGTGACTGTTAATCACTGGGTCGTAGGTTCGAGTCCTACTTGCGGAGCCATCAATAATCCAAATATTGTGATAACTTTGTTTATCACAACAAAACATTATCAGCACATTCTCTACTCAAGCCAATAATTCCAACAACTTAGCTTCGCAAATATTGTGATAATGTCTACGTTACCAAGAAATTTGGGTCGGGTAATTTGTGGTTTGTTGTGATAATATCAAATATTGGAGTTTAAAGGCTGCGAAGGGCGCTTAGCGAACATCCGATTAGTGTCTGAAAGCACCCAAAGGAGGCCTCTAAACTTCACACCTGTGAGGAGAGAGCCGTTAGGCATTTTTGACATCTCCTGGGCACCGGTGCGAACATTTGAAAGTTGACACGGTTTCCCTAAAGAACTGTCGTCTCCGATTAGTCCTTCTACCTCACTAAAGTTTTGGCTTTTGGAGTATATAAAACGAACAGACATTGATACTTGAAGATAATTCAAAAGCTACTTGGGTTCAACGCGCACCAGAACAGCACTTGTATGAGCAGGAACGACGACACCTCGATGGGTGATCTGGGTTTGGCGCACCCGCCCGTCAGAGCCAGATGTCTGGCCCGGATGAAGTCGGATTTCGTGAGTATTAGGGATGGTCACCAGCTTGGCATCACTTCCAAAATTGGTCGCCACCAAAATTTGACTGAAATCCTGATCGATATTTGAAAGGTTTTCAAGGTCGTATCCATCATCCCAGACCATGAGTAACACCTGTCGGTCCAGCCCGTAATCGACCCGACGTTCGCTCATCTTCAGAAGCGGCGTCGTTGTGAAGATGGTTTCCAGATCGATGAGCTCCTGAGATAGTGGTTCGTTTTCCCCATCCCGATCTGAGGCGAGATAGGTCTGAAGGCGGGCATTGGTGGCTCTGGCCGAGTCGGAAATTTTTAAGCCCTGAACCGGCTTATCGGCGGTGAGGGTCATAATGGCCAGCTCCGGCACCTCATCCCGGGATATGGTTAGCTCTAATTCGGGCAAGGGCGCATCAACATTGATCGGATACAGATTGTCTAGTTTGCCCTCCGACCAGACACCTACATATTTGTCGCCAATGAAATCTCCTGCCCCATGCCGCAGAGCTTGCATGCCACCTTCTAAACCCGGCATCTCTGCGGTTGAAAGTTGGAACACAGCCGTTTTGATACTGCTGGTGATGCCCTCGGGATAGATTATCAGCTTATGCGTGTCTCCGGTCAATTCTGTCGGAATTAATATATATTCCTTGTAACCGGAAAGAGGCTGAACTGTTTCTGTGGACTGCAGCGCCAATTTTCGGATTTTAGCATAGTCAAAACCAGGCGCCGAAGAGCCGGAGCAGCTGACGATGGTCAGGGCCATCGTAGAGGATATGAGGCGGGCTAAAATCACGATATGTTTATGCAATTTTCGCGCACATTCAGGCAAGCGCTAAGCTGTTATTTTTCACATCTTTTATCGTTGACGAGAAATAGCAGTTCGGTTGCGGCCCTCGCATCTATCAAGGCACGGTGATGACCATTGAGATCAATTGAAAACTCACGGCATAGATTGGCCAAAGAATAGGATTTCAGACCCGGATAATATTGGCGCATCGACGCGACTGTACAAAGCTTGGGATAGCGAAACGGACGTCCCAAACGGCTGTATTCTTCGCGAATAAAACCATAATCAAAATTCACATTATGGGCGACGAAAATCGCGCCTTCCATAAAGGTTTTAAAATCGTCGGCGATGACCTCAAATTTGGGCGCGTTTTTGACCATGTCATTAGTGATACCGGTGAGGCGGGTTATACCTGACGGGATGTGACGCTCGGGGTTTAGGAGGGTTTGAAATTCGTCAATGACTTTGCCGCCTTTAACCTTGAGCGCGCCGATCTCAGTGATGCGGTGGGTAGATCGCCCGCCGCCTGTGGTTTCGATATCGACGACCACATAGGTCTGATCCGGGTCCACATCCCAGATGATGCGCGCTATCTGGACATCAAAACCCGCCTCACGGAGCTGGCGAATACGGGTCAGTTGGTTGCGCCGAATGACATCGCCCGGCGCCTTGACTTCGATGAAGGAGAGCTCGCCATTCCAAATGCGCATCAGGTCCGGGAAACCGTCCTTCATGTCCATATAATTCTGCGCCATAGAACGCATGATCGTGGCGAGCCCCGTAGGGTTCGCATGAGAAACGAGGGTGGTCACCTGATCAAACTCTTCGCGGCTCCACATGAAAATACCATTGGGTTTACCATATGCCGAAGTGAATGTTTTAAGGAGGGCAAGTTGCGCGGGTTTTTGATTTGATAAACGGGTTAGTTTGATTTCTATTTTTCTTTTAAAATCAGTATAAAAGCTCCCGTTTTTAAGGTTAGATGGGCGGCGATCAAAGGCGTTGTGCAGTGTTGCCTGTTTGCCAAAAAGCTCATCCCAGAACAATAGCCCAAACAGCATACGCCAGACGCCATTCTCGCTGCGGTAAACCTCAAACCCTTCCCGTTCGAAACAACGCTTTGCGGCATATTCCGGCAGATGTTTTAGGGCTTCATCTAGGCGGATTTCCAATCCAGCCCGTAATATGTCCGTCATCTGTGAGGTGCGTTTTTTACCAAATTTCCTGGAGTAAAAATCGACGGCGAAATCATATTCGCTGTCCGATCCTGGATTGTCTATGAGCTCTTCGAGCCGTGTCTCCACCCAGTCTTTTTGGCCGAGTTTATAACGTAGACGGACTTCCCGCTCGTGGGACTTGGGGCCTTGCCCCAGCGCATAGATAGACAGGGCTGTATCTGTATCCTCAGCCTTTTCACAGATCTTTCCAAGCCCAAAACAGAGCTGGTCTCGCGCGCTCATATCCGCGTCGCTTTCGGGGTCAGGCCAATATTCAACCGTATCAATCAGCTCTATGATTTTGGTGTCATTTTCATGGCGTAAATGGCGCAGGCTTTTGGCGTAGAAATAGGCGGACCAGGCCTCGTCAAAAGCATGGAATCGGGCCGCATATTCTTGCTTGAAATCGGGTACTTTAATCAGCCCCAAATCCCGCATGGTAAAGCGCTGCATGTTCTCTTCGATTTTCCCGAAATATAGAAAGCTGATAAAGGATAAATCTTCGCTTCGTCCTTGCACGAGAAAGCGGTCGGAAATAGTCAAATTATCAAAGGATAATTGTGTTTGCGCTACTTCAACCAGCGCATCTTTTTTGCTCGTTTTCTTGAACTTAATCTCTTTCGGTGCATCGGTGAGGTAACTTACCAATTCCGGTTTTGTCAGGGTTTCGAGATAATCCGTAAAGTCAGATTCGCCGACCGCGTGTGCAAAACCAGCGCCCATCAACTCTTCGGCGATGGTATAGAGGTCACCAATCTCGGGGTAGGACAGTTTCGAGAGATCAAATACACTGTTTTTACGGCCTGCCATGCGTACGTAAAAACACTGCGCAGGATGGGACAAAGTAGAGAAATCCGACAGGAATGCCAAATGCGCCTTGCCCATTGCGCCCGTATATCGCTTGCGAACAAAAGACAGCATGTCACAGAAATTGGAGTGGTAGTAAAAGGTTGGCAGGTCGCGCAGGGGACGACGTGAGCGCCGCTTGTTTTTTGCTTGTAATTCGTGGCCGAGCATAATAGAACAAAAATAGAACGAATTCCCCGTCGCTGTCCAATAGTTTTTCGTTAATGGGATTGAGTGCTATGTCCATATTTGCTAAATATAGACATAAGGAGACGTGACTATGAATGTATCTTTTACGAGTAAACAGGAAAAATATATCGCCGCACAACTGGAGACCGGGGATTATCAAAACGCTAGTGAGGTCGTGCGGGACGCACTTCGATTGCACGAGGTTTACCGGACAAAGGTCATAGAGGATCTGCGAGCCGAAATCGCTAAGGGTTGGGATGGCCCTGCGAGCGAACGGAATGTATTGGATATATTGGCGGACAATCTACCGAAGTGAAGCGTTTATATGAGTTATCACAGGCAGCTGACGCCGATTTAGATGCCATTGTGAAATACACCATTAATGAACACGGGGCGGTTCAGGCCTCGGATTATTTGGGTGGGGTGCATGAAACCTTGCTTATGCTATCCCGTCAGCCAGAGGCTGGAAAAAAGCGAAATGAAATTGAAGTTGGACTTAGGTCATTTATTTTCGAATATCATACAATTTTCTATCGTATTATGCCCGACAAAATTTGGATTGCTCGAATCCTCCATTCGCGTCGAGATTTACCAAGGTTCTTTTTGTAGCGCGGCAAAAAATTCTATTGGCAAGGCGCACAGATAGGCTAAGAGGCAGTTTCGTTCGTTTTAAGAGCTCATCGAGAATATTATGGCCTATCGTTCTGACACCGTCACCAAAGGTAATCTGGCAGCCGCCTCGCGCGCCCTGCTGCAGGCCGGTGGGGTGAAGGCGTCAGACTTTGGGAAGCCGCTCATTGCTGTAGCCAACTCTTTCACGGAATTTGTGCCCGGACATGTGCACCTCAACGGCGTGGGGCGCATGGTGTCTGAAGCCATTTGGGAAGCGGGCGGTATCGCGCGCGAGTTTAACACCATCGCAGTGGATGACGGCATCGCCATGGGTCATGACGGCATGCTTTACTCTCTGCCGAGCCGCGAGCTGATTGCGGACTCTATCGAGTATATGGTCAATGCCCACTGCGCAGACGCCATGATCTGTGTGTCCA
>JAHDBU010000062.1 GCA_020630275.1 Hellea sp. | reverse complement strand
GCCGACCTCCAGGCTCGTTGGCCAACTTTCATCCAGGCGAGGCAGCCATACAAAAGTCGAAGAAGGACAAGAGTCTGGAATCTTAATTCTAGGCACAGAATCTGACGAAGTAATCGCCCGTATGAAAAGAAGCGACAGAATTTCCTGTTTAGTATTCCTAGGTATTCTTGCAGGCGTGATTTGGCTATTTTACAATTTTGCGGATTTCAGCGGGGCCAGTTCAAAATGTCCTGATTAGGCCCAGAACTAAATTAACTCGGCCAGAGAACTTCCGGGTTCTTCATGGTTTTGATCTCGAGAATATTATTGTTCGGATCACCAATGAAGAAAGTTTCCTGTTCGTATTTATCGCCTTTGAAGCGGCGGTAAGGATCGTCGATATAGTCTAGGCCTGCTTCAGCGATGCGCTCTTTGACGCCGTCAAATTGCTCCTGTGTCAGGTGGATACCAAAATGCGGCACAAGCACGGCGCCCATATCCACATCATGGCGCACATTAGGCAGCTGCTCTTCGCTCTGGTGGAGCGTCAGCTCATTGCCCCAGAAATTGACATCAACCCAGCGGCCTTCTTCGCCATTGCCGAGCTTGCAGCCCAAAACATCCGTATAAAATTTTACGGTAGTTTTCAGGTCCCCGGCAGGGATGGCGAGATGGAGAATTGCGCTGCTCATATCTTTGTTCCTTCAGAATCTCTTGAGATAATGTATAGATAACATAACGAGGTTAAAAAAGGGCACTCCGTGCCTAAATCCCTCTTATTATGGACTTTAATTTGGGCCATTACCGCAGAATCCAAGGTATATTTTTCCATTTTCAACGCCAATGACGCAATCTCCCTTTAGAAGGGAGTTCTGTGCCGTGCGCGCAAATGTGAAAATCACGACGTTGACATCTGTGGGTCCTGCGCCACTATGGTCCAAACAGGAGAGGCAAAATGACGAAGAAATCTTTCTGGATGCTGGGTGCGGGGGCATTGGTGCTTTGGGCTTGTACGGCGAGAGCTGACAATATTACACCGCAAAACCTTTCCGAACTCAAGGTCGCCATTCAGGCGGACTACGATCACCGGCTCGAGGATCTCTACAAGCATTTCCACGCCAATCCGGAATTGTCATTTGTTGAAAACAAGACGGCCGCCCGTATGGCTAAAGAGCTGCGGGCTTTGGGCTATGAGGTGACAGAAGGCGTTGGTAAAACCGGAGTCGTGGCCGTGCTGAAAAACGGTGATGGTCCAACGGTCATGATGCGTGCGGATATGGACGGTCTGCCGGTCAAGGAAAATTCCGGCCTGCCGCACGCCTCCAAGGTGATGCAGAAAGACCGCACCGGCAAAGAATTCCCCGTGCACCATGCCTGTGGCCACGATGTGCATATCACCTCTATGGTCGGCTACGCCAAGATGATGCAGGACCTGAAATCCGAATGGTCCGGAACATTGGTGTTGATCGTCCAGCCCGCCGAAGAAATTATCGCTGGTGCCAAAGCCATGATCGAAGACGGGCTTTTCACGCGTTTCCCGAAACCGGATTATGTGATCGGATTTCATGTTTGGTCGGGGTTGGCCCCAGGCAAAATTATCATGGAGTCGGGCACGGTCATGAGCAGCTCTGACAGTGTTTATATCACGCTCAAAGGCGTGGGCGCTCACGGCGCATCGCCCCATCAGGGGATTGATCCGATTGTCCTCGGCTCGGCCATCGTCATGAACCTACAAACCATCGTCACCCGCAATGTGGCGCCGCTCAAGCCGGGCATTATCACCGTCGGCACATTTCACGCCGGCACAAAAAATAACATTATCCCCCATGAGGCCAAGCTGGGCCTCACTGTGCGCTCTGACGACCCTGAAACCCGAGAGAAGCTGCTGGAAGGGATTACCCGGGTCACCAATAATACGGCGCGGGCTTACGGCGTCCCGGATGATTTGATGCCGGAGATTGAGCACGCCCCCAATAAGACGCCGCCAACCATTAATGATGCCGGCGTGGTCGACATTGTCCGCAGCGAATTACAGGAGAGCATGGGTGAGTACCTCATGACCCGTCCTCGCGATGGTATGGGCGCCGAAGACTTCGCCTATCTCATGGCACCGGAAACGGGCGTGAAGGGCGTTTATTTCAGTGTGGGCGGTTCGGTCACTGATGATCCATCGAAAGCGCCTTCACATCATTCACCTGAATTTAATGTCAAGCCGCGTCCATCCATTACGGTCGGTACCGAAGCCATGGTTAGGGGGGCTATCGCCCTGTTTAACAAGGGGTGATCCGCGCGCATTATCTAGGCTTGGCCGCACTCCTCATTGCAGGCTGCAAAGCGAATATTGACGCTCCCAAAGCCGAGATGGAACGCACCATGCGCGTCTTTGAAACTTTGTCCGCGGATGATATGCAGGGGCGGTCGCCAGAGACCGAAGGTCACGAAAAAGCACGCGCTTTTCTCATCGGCGAAATGCTCGAGTCCGGCCTGTTTGATAATGTCGGTGAGAGCGCTTTCGTTGCCGTTCAGAAGAACAGAGACGGAGAGGCCATCCGGGAATTTACCGGCCGCAATCTCATCGCCGTGATTGACGTGGACCCGGATGATAAAAACCCGGTATTAGTCGTGACCGCACATTATGATCATCTGGGCGTTCGCAATGACAAGATTTACAATGGGGCCGATGACAATGCTTCGGGGAGTGCGGCCCTGTTTGCCATTGCCCAAAGTTTTCGGGACGCGCCGACAAAACATGACATTGTCTTTGCCTGGCTAGATGTTGAAGAGGCAGGCTTACAAGGCGCCTACGCCCTGGTCGCTGATGACATGTTCGCGGGGCGTCCTGCGTTTAATCTCAATCTGGACATGATTAGTCGGAATGACAGCGAGATTTATCTGTCAGGAACGTATCATTATCCCAAATTGGGCAAGCTTTTGAAGTCGGCTGCCAAGGGCACGGGGATCGTGGTTAAGTACGGACATGATCGACCCGAGGACGGAGAGCAGGACTGGACGCTGGCGTCAGATCACGGGGCTTTCCATGAGGCGGGTATTCCCTTTGCCTATTTCGGTGTTGAAGACCACGCCCACTATCACAAACATACCGATGATTTTGAAACCGTGCCGCTCGATTTTTACAAAGGAGCCGTTCAAACCATCGTCAACGCGGCTCATATAATTGAAGACAACTTACAAGACCTTGCACGGACTCGCGTTGACTGACTTTAACTGGCTAAAGCCTTAATCGATCCTGATTCTGCAGGGCGATCTAGCCAGACGTCAATTAATTCTTGGAGATCAGTTTTTAGGATGGGCTTGGGAAGGTAATCATCCATTCCGCACGCTAGGAATTTTTCGCGATCGCCTTTAAGTGCATGCGCCGTGACCGCAATAATGGGCGTTCTATTTCGCTTATTCTCACGTTCGAAACGTCTAATCTTCTGGGCAGCTTCTTGTCCCCCTAAGACGGGCATTGAGATATCCATTATGACAAGATCAAATGCATTCTCTGCAAAGGCTTTTACCGCTTCCAATCCATTATTGACAATGATCGATTCATATCCAAATAAATTCAGAAACCCGTTAAATACTTCTCGATTGACCGGATCATCATCGGCAACCAAAATCCGTTTCCTGTTTGGTGTTACTATATTTGCTGCGTGTAGTGGCGCGGTGATTTCGACCCTGTTTTCTTCCAAATTCTCAGTAAAGAATTTGTAGAGTTCCTCCGAAGCCGCTGTAATTATTTCCGACTTTGAGCAAGGTTTTTCAAGAACCTTCGAAACGCCTAATTCGATGAAATCTTTCTGTCGAGATAATATATCGGCTGAGGAGATGATAATAACAGGGGTGTCTGCGATGGTAGGATCAGACTTCAAAATTTTAACGAAATCATACCCCGTTTTTTCCGGCATTTGATAATCACATATGACCAGCGGGATTTTGAAGTTTTTTGCGGCCATTTTACGTAAAACGCTCAATCCCTTTTTTGCGCTATCCACGCAAAATGTTTTGACCTTTAGGGCTTCGAGCTGATGCGACAAAACCATATGGTTGACCTTGTTATCATCAATGATCAATACAGGTATGTCTTTATAAGAGCGGATCACAGGACGTGGGCTGCTTTTGCTTTTTTCTTGTCGCGGTAATGTCAGCGTTAATGCAAAACAAGCACCCTGTTTACGTTCTTCACAGACTTTTAGCTCGCCCCCCATTAACCTCGCCAGTTTTCGGGATATGGATAATCCAAGGCCTGTTCCCCCATATTGACGTGTGGTCGACATGTCACTCTGTTCGAAGCGTTCGAAGATTTTGTCGATTTTGTCTGGCGCAATACCAATCCCAGTATCTTCGACTTGAATTGTAATTTGGTCTTTGTCAGGGCCGGCTTGAGATGTTTTGGCTGTCAATTTGACATGGCCAGTGTCGGTGAACTTCACCCCGTTTCCGAGTAAATTAATAAGGATTTGCCGGATACGTCCCTTATCGCCCAGATAGTCCAGCTCCGAGTCACTTTGAATGTCCAGGATTATTTCTAATCCTTGCTTCTCAATTAATTTTGGCTTTACGATTGCCGCCGCACTATTAATGACGTCTTCAAGATCGAAAGGTTCTGCCTCAATGTCAATCTTTGCGGCGTCCAGCTTTGAAATGTCGAGAATATCGTTGATGATGCGCAGCAATAATTCAGACGAACTTTTGATGATGTCGATGCATTTCCTCTGATGATCATCGACGGAGGTTTGTTCCAACACTTGCGCCATGCCCAAAACACCATTCATAGGAGTTCGTATTTCGTGGCTCATATTGGCAAGGAAGCTTGTCTTGGCAATGTCAGCTGCCTTGGCGGCTTCCAATGCTTCTTGCTGCTCCGTAATGTCTACCGTCGTAATTAAAAAACCGACATTTTTGATGCCTCGTCCTTCAATAAGGTAGGATTTACCATCCAGTCCCTTTTGCACAATTTCAAATGGTTCTCCCGGATCTTTCCCCGCTAATTCCTCGCGAAAATTTTCTGGGATTTGTGCAGAAACATCAATAAAATGCATCCCCTTTTCAATTTTGAGATTCATTCCGTGCATGATGTGTTTGAAGACATTGTTGAACATTTCAACATTGCCGTTTACATCATATAAAAGGACACCATGCGGCATACCCTCCATGGACTGTTCCAGCATGTGGCCAAACCGTTTGGTCTGTGCTCTCTGTTCTTCTAATTCCGTGATATCTACTGTTGAAACCAGGATGCCAATTTTAGGCAAAAACCGCCGTCTAACGAGGAAGGATTTTCCATTTCGTCCTTTGACAACATATTCATAGTCGCCATTTGGTGTTGTGGTTCCTTCGGGGTCTTGGTGTGGGACATTTTCGCGGATTTTTGAAACATGCATTCCTTTTTCAATCTGGGCACCCGTTTCAGCCGCAAACCGTCGAATACTCTCATTCGCGTAAGCGACATGACCCGTTTGATCTATCAACATAACTCCGTGCGTTAGGCCATCTAAAGTTTGCTCAAGCGTGGCTCGAATCTTTTTGTTTTCGGCACGCTTTTCTTGGAGCTCTGATACATCAACTGTTGAAACTAGAACGGTTCCGTTTTCAAGACGACGGCTTTCAAAAAGATAGTGTTTTCCGTTTGGCGCTTTTTGAATAAACTCAAAGTCTCCCAGATCTCCTCGGCCATTTTCCAAAAGTCGCGCTTTAAGGTCCGACGGCAGTTGATCTCTTAGCTCTAAATGGAACATGCCCTTTTCGATATGAATCCCGAGACCGGATGTCGTTGTGTAGAAGCTATCATTGAAAAAGCTGACATGGCCGGTTTCGTCATAAAGCATGACACCGTGATGTAAGCCGTCCAGTGTCGATTGGAGAGTTTGCTTGGCTTTTTTTGCATCTGCTCTACGGGTTTTAATCTCAGTGACATCAAATGAGACACCAAGAGTTAGGTTGTTTGTTTTCGCATAGTGACCACGATAGAGTTTTCCATCGGGAGCGCCGAATTCAAATTGGCCTCCATTTGTAATGACATCGGTAAAGGCTTTTGCAGCCGCTTTTTGTGCATTTTCAGGAAGTTTCCCTGCCACATTTTTGATTTCTTCCTGCAAAGCACTTTCCAAAGGCATGCCAGCCCGAAAATTCTTGTGCAGTCTGTCAGCGTGATTTGTCCATGCAGGATTTGCGTATATGACTTCATTTGTATCAGGTTCGATACAAAAAATAGGCACGTCCGACACGTCCAAACTTTCGACCAGTTTTCTTAAATCGTCCTGGGAAAGGTTTTCAAACCTGTAATTCCCCATTGTCTACCCCAATTTCGCAAGAGAGGAATTCTCTTGTTTAAAGGAGGGGTAGTCGAATCGTCTTAAGATTTAGTCTAACAAAGGAACAAACAGGGTTAAAGCAGGTTAAGGATAATGAACGATTCATTAAGAGGCTAATGGGATCGTAAGAAATTAGGCGACCATTGTTGTTGCAGCGGATTCTGGTAATTCAGCCCCAAAGGCACGTTGATAAAATTCAGCAATAATGGGCCGTTCCAGCTCGTCGCATTTATTCAGGAATGTCAGCCGGAAAGCTTGTCCGATATCGCCGCCAAAAATTCGCGCATTTTCCGCCCAGTTCATAACTGTACGGGGGCTCATGACGGTCGAAATGTCGCCAGCGATAAAGGAATTTCGCGTCATATCTGCAACACGGACCATGGCGGCGATCAGGTCTTTGCCTTCTTTGTGGTCATAGGTCGGCGATTTGGCTAGTACGATAGCCTCTTCTTGCTCGTGAGAGAGATAGTTCAACTGCGTCACGATCGACCAGCGGTCCATCTGACCCTGGTTGATTTGTTGCGTGCCGTGGTACAATCCGGATGTATCGCCCAGGCCAACAGTGTTCGTGGTTGCGAACAATCTAAAGGCCGGATGGGGTGTAATGACCCGGTTCTGGTCCAAAAGGGTCAACCGACCAGAAGCCTCCAATACGCGTTGGATTACAAACATGACGTCGGGACGACCCGCATCATATTCGTCAAAGGTCAGGGCCACTGGATTTTGCAACGCCCACGGTAGAAGTCCTTCACGGAATTCCGTCACCTGTTTGCCGTCTTTAAGGACAATTGCATCTTTACCGACCAAATCGATCCGGGAAACATGACTGTCCAGGTTTATCCGCACCAATGGCCAGTTCAAACGCGCTGCAACCTGTTCAATATGCGTGGATTTTCCGGTTCCGTGATACCCTTGAATCATCACCCGCCGATCATAAGCGAAACCGGCACAGATAGCTTGAGTGGTCTTGTCATCAAAAATATAGGCGTCATCAATGGGCGGCGTATATTCACTTGGCTTGGAAAAGGCCGGGACTTCCATGTCGAAATCCACATCAAACACCTTACGGGCCTGAATGGTTGTATCTGGTTTCATGATGGGGAATTGATCTGACATGGGAACTCCTTGAGCCACGCGCTTTAGCGAAAAGCACGGCGGGCGTGAAGTATTAATTTTGACGATGACCCATGTAAAATTGTCACTCTACGCCACGCGTTGACGCATCAGCCCAAATCTGTCGTTTTCAACACTTTGTAGGCTTTAACGACGCGTTGGAAGCTTTCCTCGGAAGATCGGTCGCCTTTATTCGCATCCGGGTGTAGCTGTTTGACGAGTTGCGTATAGCGCTTGCGTACATCTGCTGCCGTCGCGCCCTCATCCAGCCCCATATCGTGCAGAGCCTTGAGCTGCATTTTAGACAGCCGTTTACGACGCGGCGCATCACCGGAATCCAAAGAGCCGTCTCCGAAAATACCGTAACCTTCAGCTGTCGCGGCGGTCGTGCCGGCTTTGGAGTTCTTCCGCGCCTTGGCACGCTCGGCCGTATTTTTACGTACATCCCAGGTCGGGCGGTGTCCATGACGGGCACCGACCTGCCATTCCTTGATGTCTTCATCAGACATGCCCGAGAAGAAATTCCAGTTTTTATTATATTCCCGAGCATGAGCCGTGCAGAAGTTATAATACTCCCGCAGCCTATCTGGGCCCTTTGGGGCTTTACAGCCGCCCAAGCTCACACAGCCTTCCCAATCGCAGGGGCTTTCATCCGGAGCCTTTTTCTTGCCCTTGTTGACCCGTATGTCGATACCTTTGGGTTTATACTTATAACTTTCGGTCATTGCGCCTATATAGTAACGGTTATCGTTTAAAAAAGGATTGTGCAAAATGGGCAAAATCGCGGACTCAATCAAGGAAAAACTGACAGAAGCCTTCAATCCGTCGCAGTTGGAGGTCCAAGATGAGAGTCATAAGCACGCTCACCACGCGGGTGCACGGGCTCACGCTGAAGAACACGGGTCGGGTGAAAGCCATTTCCATGTGGTCATCCGCGCAGCCGCCTTTGCCGATATGAACCGGTTGGGCCGTCACCGTGCTGTTATGGAGGTATTGGCTGAGGAGATGCAGCTTATTCATGCTTTCTCTTTGGATGCGGGGGTTTAACGCGCTTTTTCTGCTTGTTTCCGTGGAGCAGTTTCTATAGCGCAATGTTCGAATTCGAACATTTGGAATCGTAAGCCGTGAATGATCAATCCAAAATCTATGACCTGTTTATCATTGGCGGCGGTGTCAATGGCTGTGGGATAGCGCGTGATGCGGCCGGGCGGGGCTTTTCTGTGGCGCTCGCTGAGATGCATGACCTGGCTTGGGCGACAAGTTCGGCCTCAACCAAACTGTTTCACGGCGGCCTGCGTTATCTCGAATATTTCGAATTTAAACTGGTGCGTGACGCGTTGATTGAACGGGAAAATCTCCTCCGCGCCATGCCCCATATCAGCTGGCCCATGCGCTTTGTTTTACCTTGGCACAAGACACTGAAATTTGAAGGCGAGACGCCGGCCTCGAAACTTATCTCTTTCTTTTTACCTTGGACCAAAGGCAGTCGCCCGGCCTGGATGATCCGGTTTGGGCTCTTTATGTATGATCATATGGGCGGGCGCAAAATCCTACCGGCGACGAAAAAGCTCAACCTGCGAAAAGTGCCGGAGGGCGAACCCCTGCAGGATCATTTCTCTTTGGCTTATGAATATTCGGATGTTTGGGTGCAGGATTCACGTTTGGTGGTGTTGAATGCTCGGGACGCAGCCCGTCGCGGGGCTGATATTATGGTTCGCACCAAAGTTGTCCGCGCGGAACGAGAGGGCGATCATTGGGCAGTTACAGTGGAAAACCGGGACGGGTCGGAAACCCTTCATAAGGCCCGCATGCTGATTAATGCCGGGGGGCCTTGGGTCGAGGACATCATCAAATCCAAAGTCGGTATTAATGCCCGAGAGGGTGTCCGTCTGGTGCGCGGCAGTCATATCGTCACCAAGAAACTCTTTGATCATGACAAATGCTATTTCTTCCAGGGCAAAGATGCGCGAATTATTTTCGCTATTCCCTATGAGAATGATTTTACTTTGGTCGGAACGACCGACGCCGATCACGGCGAAGATCCAGATCTCCGCCCGGAGTGCACACCAGAAGAGTCGGATTATCTTCGCGCTTTTGCTGCTGAATATTTCAAAAAGCCTATTGATCCCGAGGACATTGTCTGGACCTATGCTGGCGTGCGACCGCTTTACGATGACGGTGCCAGCTCTGCCCGTGCCGCAACGCGGGAATATGTGCTTTCTTTAAATGAAAGCAGCGGCGCGCCGCTTTTGTCGATTTTTGGCGGCAAGATTACCACCTATCGCAAGTTGGCAGAAGACGCGATGGAGAAAATTCAATCCGTCTTGAAAACCGATAAAGACAATTGGACCAAAGGCGTGCCACTTCCCGGCGGAGATTTTCCTCATAATGGCGTAGCTAATCTCGTTGAGCAGCTGATGGCGCAATTTGATTTTCTTGATCCTGATTGGGCGTTACGCCTTGTCAGAGCCTATGGCACGGAAACGACTGATGTACTCGGAGACTCTGAAGCGATTTCAGATCTGGGCCAGGACTTTGGTGCCACGCTCTATCAGCGCGAAGTGGATTGGCTGGTGGCCAATGAATTTGCCTTCACGGCCAATGATATTCTCTGGCGGCGCAGCAAACTGGGCCTTCGAGTGAGTGCTATTCAGGTCAAAGCCCTGGAAGACTATTTAGAAAAGGTCGGTTCAAACCTTTCTTAATGACATTGTGCTACGGCCTTCCCAAGAATGAATGATGGGAGGGCGCTATGTCCGATGATTTTGAACCGTTTGCGACCGCCGGATCCGGCAAGTCCGAAGCCGAAGTGGCATTTGATCTATTGAACAAGCTCAAAGGGCAGGGCGTTTGGGGTGAGCGTAATATGCCGGCCATTCTGGATATGTATGCCGAATGTCTCGACGCCGTCAGAGGATTGCGGGCCTATGAGGGGCAAAATCGCGTCGAAGTGCCCATTCGTCAACTGGCGTCAGCCACACCTCGCGCAGCTCAACCTGCACCCACTCAGAGTGCGGCACCGATAGTGCCGCCCATGCCGCAAGCCCACTCTGCACAGGCACAGGCCGCGCCACCGGCTCAATCTCATGCGGCGCCTCAGGCTAATCCTGTTCAAACCCAGCAACAACAATTGCAACAGCAGATCACACGTCAAGCCTAGTTGTTCTGCTGCGAGCGTTGCGATTTCGTAACGCTTCATTAATCATAATGCCCGACCTTGCCCTCTCGCGAAACGGGGGACATTATGAGCTTGCTCACGATAGTTGTACGTTCTTTTCTGGTGCTGGTTGTTCTGGCTTTAATGGTATTACCCATCCGCTTTGAGATGGATAAAGCCGACGTGGCAGAAGCTGCCGAGAACGGCGAAACCTTAGAAATAGCAGAACCCCAAACGCCCGAAATTCTAAGCCGCCCGGTTTATGCATACCTGGCTGATGAAAGTCAGGGCATTCTCTCGGCATCCTACCGACCCGCTAACGATACGGCTAACCGACTGTCTGTAGCTCGGACATTGGCCGAACAGAAACAGTTTGAGAAAGCGCTGATTATTCTTGGCAATGTCAAGGAAGAGGATGCGCCGAGCTATGATGTCCGTTTTCTACGGGCGCGCATTTTGTCTTGGGGCGGGCAACATGATGCGGCAGACTATATTTTCCGGGGCTTACGAGCCGAATTCCCACACGACCCGGATGTCATGGTTTCTCATGGCTACCTCAAATATTATCAGGGACAGCATCGGGATGCGGAATATCTCTTCTCTCAGGTGTTGATCAGTTACCCTGGCTATGTAGATGCTCGTAATGGCCTCAATCGTGTACGCAAGGCCCGCCAGGGCCAATAAGATCTAGCCGCCGCGAACCTATAGCCCGTTATGGGTGCCGTCGCAGAACGGTTGTCCGTCTGTCATTTTACAGCCACAGAAAAACTTTTTGCCCGTTTTCTCAGCCGTCCATTTCATGGGCGTGAAGGATGTATCTTTGTGAGAGCCGTCACAAAAAGGTTGTTTGTCGGAACGTCCGCAGGTGCACCAAAAATAGGCTTTTCCTTCTTCTACATCCACAGGGATTGGCGATTTCTGGGCGATAACGGGTTTGTCTGACATAGCGGGCTCCTCTTGGGTCTATCATAAACTCAATATGGCTGATTTACAAAACAAGATTTATGTGACAAGAGATTATCGATAAACAATAAATTTAAGGCATTGCTATGGGTACTGTTTTTCGCCGGATTTTCCTGATCGGTCTCCCGCTCTTCATTTTCTTTGGCATGTACAAGTTTCTGGCGTTTTTCGGCATGCCTGGTTCCATCAATCAATATATCAATAACCAGACCATGAAACTGGCCACAATGAGCCCGGAAGCCATGACTTTTGCCGGTCTGGACAGTCTGCCTTTTGAGAAACACAGTCATAAATTGGGCGATTATTCCGGGGCGCTGGACAAAAAATTAAATCGTCAACTTGTTGAGGCCAAAACAAAACTTGAAACATTTAGCGACCCCAAAGCCAACCCAACAGATCGCCTGACTTATGAGATTACGTCATGGCTCTTGGACGACTATCTGGCGGGTGAAAAATTTGAATATTCTGGCTATCCAATTTCCCAGCTATCCGGCCCCCATGTGAATTTGCCGTCTTTTCTGACGGATATGCACAGCATCAATAATCAGAAGTCAGTCGACAGTTACTTATCTCGTATGCGGGAGATGGGACGCGTCCTGGACGAAACCCACGCGCGGGTCCAAGAATATGCTAATAATGGTGTAGTGGCCCCGGACTTCATTATCCAAAAAACGATCGGCGTTTTGGAGGCTTTTATCGAAGACGGCCCCACGGGTAATGCCCTCGTAACAACGCTACCAGAACGCCTCGAAAAAGCGGGTGGATTTTCGGACAGTGCCAAAGACGA
>JAHDBU010000061.1 GCA_020630275.1 Hellea sp. | reverse complement strand
GATGGGTAGTTTGCGCCTCTATGTCAAAACCCATTTACATAATCAACGGGCCAAACCTCAATCTTTTGGGGACAAGGGAACCGGAAATTTATGGGGCGCAGACTTTAGCCGATATCGAAGCGATTTGCAGAGACGCCGCCAAGGCCCATGGACATAAGGTGGTGTTTTATCAATCCAATATCGAGGGCGAAATTGTCGACCAGATTCAAGAGGCCGGACAAAAGGGCTCTGCCATTATTATCAACCCGGCCGCCTATACGCACACATCTGTGGCGCTCTATGATGCGATCAAAGCTGTGTCCGTACCTTGTATAGAAGTCCACCTCTCGCAACCGGCAGCGCGAGAGAGCTTCCGACGTCGTTCCTTCGTGTCCGAAGCATCAAAAGGTACAATTAGTGGTTTTGGCTCAAATAGTTATTTATTGGGCTTACAGGCCGTCATCGATCTGCTAAAGACCTAGCTTAAAAATAAAAACATATCTTAGAATTCATAGAGGGTGATTATGGCGGAGAAGAAATCCACCGCTAAAGCAAATTCGGAAACGAAGCTTATCCGTGAGCTGGCGGAAATTCTCAACGAGACCGATTTGTCTGAAATCGAGATGAAACGCGGTGATTTGAAAATCCGCGTCTCCAAACATAGCGGACAAATGATTAGCGCCGTAGCAGCTCCGGCGGCCGTCCCTGCTGCCGCACCGATGCCATCCGCTGTTGCCGCCGTCGTTGCTGCTGCGGAGCCTGCCGCTAATGTCAGCGATCACCCTGGTGCCGTAAAAAGCCCTATGGTTGGAACCGCATACACGCGCCCAAGCCCCGATGCTTCGCCTTTCGTCAATGAAGGTGATAGCGTTTCCGAAGGCGATACAATCCTGCTGGTCGAAGCCATGAAAACCTTTAACCCGATCACGGCACCAAAATCAGGTAAGGTCACAAAAATCCTGGTCGGTGATGCTCAGCCCGTAGAATTCGGCGAACCGCTTTTCATTATTGAATAAGGTCAACACGTTCGTGTTTAAAAAAATACTCATAGCCAATCGGGGCGAGATCGCCTTACGCGTCCACCGCGCCTGTAAAGAAATGGGCATTGCCTCGGTGGCGGTCCATTCCGAAGCTGACAAAGACGCTATGCATGTACGCTTGGCCGATGAGAGCGTTTGTATCGGACCTAACTCCGCGGCTGAAAGCTATCTCAATATTCCGGCCATTATTGCGGCCTGTGAGATCACGGATGCCGATGCCGTCCATCCAGGATATGGCTTTCTTTCCGAGAACGCCAAATTCGCAGAGATCGTTGAAGCCCACAACATGGCCTTCATCGGACCGACGGCAGACCATATCCGGATCATGGGCGACAAGATTACGGCCAAGCAAACGGTGGCTGATGCCGGCATCCCAGTTGTACCGGGGTCTGATGGCGGTGTGGAAACACTGGAAGAGGCCCGTAGAGTGGCCGAGACGGTCGGCTTTCCGCTTCTCGTCAAAGCCGCTGCTGGCGGCGGGGGCCGCGGTATGCGCCTGGCCGAAACTCCCGACAAGTTGGATGAGGCTTTGATGGCGGCGCAAACGGAGGCCAAGGCTGCATTCGGCGATGGCTCGGTTTATCTAGAGCGCTACCTTAAGGGCCCGCGTCATATCGAAATTCAGGTCATCGCCGACACACACGGCAACGTGGTCCACCTGGGAGAACGAGATTGCTCTTTGCAACGTCGTAACCAGAAAGTCCTGGAAGAAGCGCCCTCGCCTTGCCTGACAGCCAAGCAGCGCGATGAGATAGGCGAAATTGTTTCCAAAGCCATCAGATCGATTGGTTATCGCGGCGCGGGCACAATCGAATTTCTTTATGAGGACGGCGAGTTCTTTTTCATCGAAATGAATACACGTTTACAGGTCGAGCATCCAGTGACCGAAGAGATCACAGGAGTCGATCTAGTTCGGGAGCAAATTAAAATTGCCAATGGCGACAAGCTCTCTTTCGCTCAAGAAGACGTAACCTTTCGAGGACACGCCATTGAATGCCGGATCAATGCCGAAAACGCCCGGACTTTTGTACCCTCCCCCGGCAAAGTCATCGACTTTCACGCACCGGGGGGCATGAATACCCGACTCGATAGCGGACTGTATTCTGGCTATTCCATACCGCCCTATTACGACAGTTTGATTGGGAAGCTGATTGTCCATGGAAGAACCCGGGAAGGCGCCATGTTACGTCTGCGCCGGGCTCTCGGAGAGATGGTTATTACGGGCGTTGAAACGACGGTCCCGCTATTTGAGGCTCTCCTTGATGAGCCAGATTTCCAAAGCGGCGATTACAACATCCACTGGCTGGAGAACTGGCTTTCAAATCAGAAAGACTGACTAATTCCCGTAGAGGAATGTGGTGATAAAAATATAGGTAATAAACATGCTGCGCTCCTGTTTTAGACAGGACAAAATAGGCATGAACCGTTCCGGAAAAATAGTACCGTCACGATATTCCTTTGAGAATGACCCATTAGGATCGAAATCTGTGCGTGAAAGTTTTGCTTTGCACAATTTTGGTGAGCTAGATAATTTTCGACTTACCAGCTTCGATCATCGGTAAAGACATAGGGACAATGACCTGTTCTTTGAACTTTGATCCCTGTTTTTCATAAACCGTCAACTCATCATCGACAACAGCCACTAGCTTTCCGCCCTTAACCAATTGCTCCAACAAGCCATCAGGAACAGTCCTGACAGACACTGTCAGCAATATTCGATCAAAGGGTGCTTGCCCTCGCCAGCCATAACGGCCGTCGCCATGTCGGATCACGATGTTGTTGATATCAACCCTCCCCAATGAGGCTTCACTTGATTTTACCAGTTCCAAATATCGCTCTACCGAATAGACCCGTTTTGCTAATCTCGCCAGTAGTGCCGTGTGATACCCACTTCCCGTACCGATCTCCAATACCTTGTGGTCAGAGTGCACATCCAGAGCTTGGGTCAACCGGGCAATCGTGAGCGGTTCGGATATGGTCTGACCACAGCCGATCGGCAAGCGCTTCTCGTCATAAGCTGAAAGATAAAGATCATCGGAAACAAAATATTTCCGAGGGGTGATTTCGAAAGCTTTTAAAATGGAATTTTCCGAAACACCTCGCCCGCGGAGACGCATGATCATATCCATCAAGCCCGGATCAAACATTAGTCCGTAAACACATCCTGCAGGTCAGACATAGTATCGAAATGAGTGAGATCCGTATGCAAAGGCGTCACGGAAATATACCCATCATAAATGGCTCGCAGGTCAGTCCCTTGAGGTGGATTGGATTTTGCTGCTCCGTAAGTTAACCAAAAATAGGAGCCTCCGCGGGGATGATCCCGCTTATCGACACCGCTCATTTCATAATCGCGATGGCCTTGGCGTGTGATTTGTATGCCCTTGACCTTATGCGGGGCAGTGTCAGGGAAGTTTATTGATAATACCACATTATGCGGCCAACCTTGTTCGACAAGTTTCTTGATCAAATCCGGGGCGTGATGTTCAGCGGTTTCCCATGGCAGGCTCATGGCACCTTGAAATCCACGCGCCAGAGATAAAGCAATAGACGGAACACCCATTTGCATCCCTTGTAAGGCCCCGGCAATAGTTCCGGAAAATGTAACGTCCTCGGCCAAGTTCTGCCCGCGGTTCACTCCGGATAAAACCAAATCTGGTTTATGGTCCTTTAGGACGTCCCTCATGGCGACGATAACGCTGTCGGTCGGTGTTCCTGTGACCGCATAAACCTTGTCCTCGAGTTTCTTCAAACGCACAGGATTGTGAAGCGACACACCTCGAGACGCTGCGGACTGCTCAGACTCAGGAGCCACTACCCAAACATCGTCTGAAATTTCGGCGGCGATACGTCTAAGAACTTGCATGCCTGTTGCACGCACTCCGTCATCGTTTGTGAGGAGTATACGCACTAGGCGATGACCTCAACGCCGCCCATATAAGGCACGAGCACTTTCGGGACAGTAATAGAGCCGTCCTCGTTCTGATAGTTTTCCAAAATGGCTACCAGAGTTCGACCCACTGCCAAGCCAGAGCCGTTGAGGGTGTGCACAAAACGATTGTCTTTTTCTGCGTGCTTATAGCGGGCATTCATACGGCGGGCCTGAAAGTCTCCGCAGTTCGAGCAGGATGAGATCTCGCGATATTTATCCTGACTAGGAAGCCAAACTTCGATGTCGAATGTCCGGCGCGCGCCAAAGCCCAGATCACCAGTGCAAAGTTCTACGACGCGGTAAGGCAATTCCAGGCGTTTGAGAACTTCTTCGGCACATTCCAGCATGCGTTTATGCTCGGCCTCAGAGTCTTCGGGTTTGGTAATAGAAACCAGTTCGACTTTGTTGAACTGATGTTGGCGGATCATGCCTTTAGTGTCTTTACCGGACGCGCCAGCTTCAGAGCGAAAACAGGCCGTGTGAGCTGTATAACGGCGCGGCAGATAATCGGCATCAACGATGCTCTCGCGCACAATATTGGTCAGGGATACCTCAGCCGTGGGAATAAGGTAATGATCGCCGGTGGTCTTGAACAGATCCTCTTCGAATTTCGGAAGCTGGCCCGTCCCGTAAAGAGCCTTGTTCCAAACAAGAACAGGTGGCGTCGTTTCCGTATAGCCGTGTTCATCCGTTTGTAGATCCAGCATGAAAGCGGCGATGGCCCGGTCCAATCGAGACAATAGACCAGACAGAATGACAAAACGGCTACCACTTATCTTGGCCGCGGTTTCGAAATCCATCATTCCTAGCGCTTCGCCTAAATCGTCATGAGCTTTGGGCTCAAAGTCCAACTCGCGCGGCGTACCCCATTTGTGCAGTTCAACATTGGCGTCTTCATCTTCGCCTTCAGGAACGTCGGCGAACGGCAGATTAGGTAGTCCTGCCAAGAGGTCATTCAGGACGGCCTTTTCGCCGTCCACCTGCGCACCCATGGCGGCGATGACATTTTTCGCGCCTGCCACTTCGGCTTTTAGGCGCTCCGCTTCTTCCTTGTCGCCCTTGGCCATGGCCTGACCGATTTGCTTGGAGGCCTTGTTTCGCGCGGCTTCGGCCTCTTGAACAACGGACATGGCTTTGCGGATCAGTTTGTCCTGATCAATGATGCGCTGTGATTGCGGCTCCAAGCCCCTTTTGGCCCAGAGTTCGTCATAGTGGTCGGGGTTTTCCCGGATGGCTTTAATGTCGTGCATGGCAATGCTCTCGATGATTTGCGCCGCTATAGCGAAAGCGCCTCGCGGCGTAAACCATCTAAACCGCCACTTTGCCGGCGATATGCGGGTGAGCCTCGTAGCCTTTCACTTTGATATCCGCGTCAGTAAAATCAAAAACTGATTTGACCTCCGGGTTCAGCCATAGAGTCGGTAAGGCTTTGGGCGATCGCGTCAGTTGCTCTGTCACCTGTTCAAAGTGATTAGAATAGATATGCGCGTCGCCAAAGGTATGAACGAAATCGCCGACCTCTAGATCGCAGACATGCGCCATCATATGGGTCAGGAGCGCATAGGAAGCGATATTAAATGGCACGCCTAAGAAAATGTCGGCGCTGCGCTGATAAAGCTGACAGGACAGCTTTCCATCAGCCACATGAAACTGAAACAGGCAATGACACGGCGGCAACGCCATATCGTCCACATCTGACGGGTTCCAAGCACTAACGATGTGCCGGCGGGAATACGGATTAGTTTTTATGCCTTCGACGACTTTGGTGACTTGATCAATCACACGGCCATCAGGACTTTCCCAACGCCGCCATTGTTTGCCATAAACCGGGCCCAGATCACCGTTTTCATCGGCCCATTCATCCCAGATGCGGACTTTGTTCTCTTTGAGATATCCGATATTGGTATCCCCAGCCAGGAACCAGATCAATTCGTGGACTATAGATTTCAAGTGCAGCTTTTTGGTCGTAACCAAGGGAAATCCCTCAGCCAGATCAAATCGCATCTGATAGCCAAACACACCTCTCGTACCGGTCCCAGTTCGGTCCATGCGGTCGACACCATTTTCCATAACGTGGGAAAGTAAATTCAAATATTGCTGCATGAATCATCTTTTATACTTATACGTGACAGAGGTCACGAGTGGATATTCATTTGAACGATAATAAAGCTGCAGGAATTTCATACACGGGGCATTTTGTGGAATTCCGGGGCCGCTCCCCACATGGCGGCCCTTTTTCGTATCTTTTTGCGATGCGTGACGCAGATCACGCCATGTAATGTTAGAAAAGGATATTCAGAATGTGGATTTCTTCTAGGGGCAACAGAGAAGTTCAAGAGGGTCACTTCCGTGAGTGACCCTTTTCTTTTTCTATCAAGCGTGACTCAGGTCACGGCGTGTAATGCTTCGTAAGATTATACCGAAGATGGATTTCTTCTAGGGCAACAGAGAAGTTCAAAAGGGCCGCTTCCGTGAGCGGCCCTTTTTTCGTTTCTATAAATCATCTACGACGGCCATCATCGCATCTAGCACAGCACTTCCCAGCTTGGCGCAGCGGTCTGGGGACCATCCAAATTCTTCGTCAGGCAAATTAGCATTGTCCTTGAAAGGCATTTCCAACGTCATGGCCAAACAATCATATTCTTGAGCTGTCCAATTCGTACACATTGCCAGATTGCCCGTGCCAGGTGCCGAAACAGGGTAACCGACCTCTGTTTGGAAATCCGGAGATGCCCGCTTATAGGCCTCAAGAAAGCCTGCCAGATTTGTCGCCATCTTCTCTGTATAATCCGGGATACCTTCGGACGCTGCTATAAAGTTATAAGGCAGTGCCTCATCACCATGCACATCCAGGCAAAGATCCGGCCGTGCCGCATTCATGGCCTCGATTGTGTAATAAACTTCGGGGCTAGATTGGATTGTTGCCTTGTCCCATTCCCGGTTCAGATTCGATCCAGCCGCATTTGTCCTGAGATTGCCATGGCGAGAACCATCCGGATTCATATTTGGGATAATATGAAAAGTGGCTTTTTCGCGGAGAATGCGAGATAAGGGATCGTCGTCATCTAGAAGGCGAGCCAAAAAGCCCTCCATCCACCATTCCGCCATAGACTCGCCCGGATGCTGTCGGGCAATCACCCAAATACTCTTATTCCCCTCCCCGACCGAAATGCAGTCCATCGTCTGGCCTTCAATCGTCTCGCCAATGACTGAAGTCGTCACATCCGGATGGGTTCCCACTTCAGCGATCAGGTCCGCATGACGCTCCATGGAATATGGTGCAAAATAGGCATAATAAATGCTGTCGAGTTCTGGTGTATGCGAAATAGTCAGCTGATCATTATTGTAGGATGTTTCAACCCTGAACCATGTTTCTCGGTCATAAGATGCGCAAGCCCGGTAATCTTCCCATCCCCCTGTATAAGCGGCTCCACCAGCATTTTCGATTACCAGATTACAAGCTTGATCTCGCGCGCCCGACAGACGGAAATAAAACCATTGGTAAAAATCGGAGTTTGTATCCTTTCGAATGGCGAGTCGTATATTTGAAGGATCCGTAGCATCATTGATAATGATATTTCCCGCGTCAAAAGCGGAGGAGATTTTGATAGTCATGTCTATTATCTTTTTTTAAAAATCTTGCGAAACCGAAATGGCACTATCGACAGCGGTTTGAATTTCGGCCGTTTCTAATCCGCGCCAAAATACCCGCCAGCTGCCACTAACCTGCATACCATCGCAGGATTTAATATACCAGTCATTGAAGGGGTTTGCGAGACGAGACCGCCAGAAAAACTTGCCATTCTTTTTCCCCAAAGCATCCCAGATATCCCGGGCTATGCCTTCGCCCTGAGCCTCCTTTATGACCCAAAATTTTGACAAATATGACAGATTGGCAACTTCCGTCATGATCGCGCCGCCCCGATAGTTTTCTTCAAGGAAAATCGACATGACCGGCCATTCGGATATCTCCGATATTATTGGCTTCTCGAACCCCGATTCGATGGAGGATTTCAAAGCGATAATATCCAGATTGTTTAAGTCGTTATAAGCTTTAATTCTGGCACCTCTACGAATGAGTGTACCTGATCCCTTGACCGTGAACAGTTCCTGTAAAAGATTGAGCGGAGACGCAATAATATAAACAATATTGCGTTTCTGAGACTCCAGCATTTTCCTGGCAAGATCAATAAATCGCGCCTGACCATGAGAAAGTCCCTCAAGTTTCAATTGAACAGCATCGTCAATATTTATGACTGGCACGCGTTGACCATTCTGAGAAATACCACCTGAGGGCTGCAGGAAAATGACCTTTCCAGGCGATAATCTATTAACGAGCTCAATGAGGTCTTTGCGCTTTTGTGGGGTCGTGTTTTCCAAAACCGTTATACGGCCCTGTACGGCTGCTTTTTTAACAGAGTCAATGAGTCCGTATGAAGCCGTGTTTAATCTGACGGTCTTAACTTTGGCGCTTTCCAGGTCCTTTGACAGGCGTTGCGATTGGAATTTTATGGACGTCATGTCGTCATCCAGAGCCCCGACCAGTAGGGTCGGTGTCAGTCCTAGATCAGACAATATTCGGATATTACCTATCAAAGCTTCAAGAAGCGGGTTTTTCAGACATCTCGGATCAATAACGATCAAAGCAAATTGCTCAGGCTCCTGTGATGAGAAAAGCTCCGCATAAAACCGCGCATCTTTGATGGCACCGATCGCCGACAAGCTGCGTATAACTTTGTCCCGTATAGTCAGTGGTTTTGTCATCAGGCGCTTTAGCTGTTTCCATTTATGACTTGTTCAAACAAGTTGGCGGCGCCCAGCAATTGTTCTTTTAACACATATTCGTCCGGTTTATGAGCCTGATCCAGATTTCCCGGACCAAAAACGACCGCATTAACTCCCGCTTCTGACAAAAGAGCCGCTTCGGTCCAAAATGGGAGGTCCGTAATCTCATATTTATGTTTGAAAATTCTATCGAAGCCTTCGAGATCTTTGGTGGCAAATGGTTCCAGCTGGACGATCTGGGTGAGTTCGGCATGCGGGGTTCTGTCTTTGACTATCTCTTCCAAATCATTCGCGCGATTAGCAACACTATCACCAGGCGGAGGCCGCATGGAGAATTTGATCTCGGTTTCAGTGGGGATCACATTATAGGCCCCGTCACTCTTGAGATAGCCGATATTGGTGCAAAGGCCTTTATACGTTTCATTCCCGAATTCAAGAAACTGATCCCCATAATCGCCAACAGCTGCACCTAGACGGGCTGCGTCCAAAAGCGGTCGCTCCGTAATATCCGCCAAAGACGAATGACCGCCCTTGCCGGTGAATTTCGCACTATAGGCCAGCATACCTCTATGTTGGCGCCCAACTTTCAGGCTGGTAGGTTCGCAGACAATCGCCAAACTCGGATCACCATAATGACCTCGGCGGATAATCTCCGGCATGATTTCGCTGCCATGTTCTTCATCACCTGAGAATAATATGCCGAGATTAGACGGCTTATAATCTTCGAGGACGGCCATAATACAGGCAGCGGCGCCTTTGATATCACTGGTTCCCAGACCGATCAGTCGATCACCATTATCCCGCAAAACATGGGGGTCGCCGGTCCATCCAGCGCCGGCCGGAACGGTATCAATATGGACATTGAGCAAAATCTCACCTTTACCCCAACCTGCATAGACATATCCGCTATCGAATTTGCCGCGGGAACGTGACGCTGTTTTGCAGATCAATGTGTCGGGATTATGACCTTTAAGAGCGTCAGCCAGCATACGGGCACAGGCAATCTCGTCGCCAGACCCGTTTTGGGTATCCATAGCGATCAGCTTCGCCAGCCAATCTGTGATAGAATTGATCCTGTCGGCCATAATTTAAGTTCCACCCGAGTATAATTATAGATTACATATCACAAGCGACAAGAGACTTTAAATTTTAACTTTAATCGACTATATATACCGGGCTGGCTTGCCAGCTATGACGATAAACGCGCATGTAATAAGCGGACTGGACCCGGGGGCGGTACCCGGCGGCTCCACCACAAGAAGACACGAAAATGTCTGTTTCTGACGGGGCCGAAATAGGATCGACAGACGTCTAAAGATGTTAGCTTTCGTTCGGATGGGTATCGTTAAATGCCCGATTTTATAATTGCAAATGACAATTATGCTGAAGAGTACGCTCTCGCCGCGTAAGCAGCGCGAGTATCTCGTTTAAACTCCTTAGGCCTTTAGCCGCTTAAGGCGGGCTCCGGAGGTAGCTGGCAACAGAAACCTCCACTTTCTCCTCTTCATTATTCTGCCAAAGTTGAGTTCCACGGTGGAACAGTCATTTTTTGGTGTCGTAGACCTGTGGTACACCGTGTGTCGTTTTATTGAAAAACAATGTGCCGCAACACATCTTTGTGACCTGCTGTTCCGTCTTTGTGAGATGATTGTCCTGAGCGCCTGCGCATAATGCGCTCAAAGGAGTAACTATGTTAGATAAGACTGAACGGAACGGTATGACGGTTATCACCTTGGCCTCGATGGTCATGGCAGCGACTGGTATTTATCTGGGCGAGTCGCAGGCCCAGCCCGCTGAATTGACGCCCGCAACTATCGTCTCTGATGCGCCTCTGGCTTTATCTCAAATTGACCGAGATTTATTGCTGAGCCTTTTGCACCCAGCCCATCCAGCCGAAGTTCAAATCGAAGAAATTTCGAAACGCTTCAACCGGGCCTGGATCGTTCCGAGCATCGAAGTCTTTCATTTTGTCAGCCATTCTAAAGTCCGAGATTATCTGCTGGTCAAACTCCGGGAAACAACGGGGCAGGATTTTGGTCGGGATATCAATGCCTGGTATCGCTGGGTCTGGAACGCGCCTGAAATTAAAGTCTCAGGCTATGATAATTTCAAAGCCGAGTTTTATCAAAATCTCGACCCGAAATTTGGCAAATATTTTAGGGACCGTCAGGCCTTAGCCCAATTGCGACTGGATGAAATCAGATGGGGCGGCGTCAAACAAGACGGCATCCCTCCGCTTCGAAATCCGAAAATGATCAGCGCGAGCCAAGCGGATTATCTGGACGACGACAATGTTGTTTTCGGTATAGAAGTCAACGGCGACGTCCGGGCTTATCCCAAACGTATTCTGGCCTGGCACGAAATGTTCACAGACACTGTAGGCGGCGTAGATGTTGCCGGGGTCTATTGCACATTATGCGGGACCGTTATCCTATATGACACAGACAACGGCACGTTATCGCATGATCTGGGAACTTCCGGATTCCTATTTCGCTCCAACAAGCTGATGTATGATCAGCAGACACAAAGCCTTTGGAATACTATTAAAGGCGAACCCGTCTTGGGGCCGCTGGCCGGCAAAGGCATAGCCCTCGATCACCGCAGTGTCGTAACGACGACCTGGGGTAAATGGAAATCCCTGCATCCGAATACCAAGGTCCTATCCCTGGAGACAGGTCACCAGCGCGACTATGATGAAGGTGTTGCCTACCATGCCTATTTCGCCACGGATGAGCTGATGTTTAACACCCCGTTTCAGGACAGTCGGCTGGAGAATAAACGCGAAGTTCTAGCACTCCGATTCAAAGGCCAAGCCGGGAAATCCGTGGCCATTGATACGGAATATCTGAAACGAAATCCGATTTACCAAAGCAAATTGGGGTCTCAAAAATACGTTGTCGTCACGGACGAAACCGGCGCTAATCGCGTTTACGATCCGGGCAGCATTGAATTTGATAAACTAACAGCCAACGGCGTGATCGATAAAACAGGCACAACCTGGAAAATTTCGGAAAGCCGACTTGAGCATCCCAATGGATCATTTGCTAAACGTCTGCCTTATCACCGGGCCTTTTGGTTTGGTTGGCACGCAACCTTTCCCAATACAACGCTCATCAAGTGATCAGGTTGAAATGAAGGAACTCATTTTATTGAGTTAGACAGGTTTCGTACCCGGCCCGATCCGAACGTGACAGGCCCTCAATAGGCTTTTTCTGCAGCGCATAATCCGTCACGGCCACTGTCGCCGGACCCCAGGATTTCTTGCGGTCTCTTTCGCGCGGCCAGGCCAAAACGGGAATAGAATTGCTGTCTAGATAGGCAAGAAAGTCCTTGTCATAGGGTCCTTTGCCGAGCCAGGCGGCCATATTTTCAACCTTGACGCCTGCCGATTTCAAATCCTTTACATCACTCGCAGACTTGATGCCGACGGAGAGCATCATTTCCGGCGCGAGCTTGGCCAGTCTTTTGGCTTGGCGCTCATTATAGGAAATCAATATGACTTGATCTGCCATATCGGCATCACGGATCATTTTCACGACGGTTTTGTATTTGGCGGAGGATTTGAAGTCGATTTCCAGATAGAGCTTATCCTTGGACATGGCTAAAACATCAGCCAGTTTGATCAAACGGTCTGAACTGAAATCTCCATCTGTCTCTTTTAAAAGAAACTTTTGCGCGTCATCCCAGGACGTCGAGGCGACGGTTCCCTTGCCGGTCGATTTATCATCCCAAACACCATCATGAAAAAGAACGTG
>JAHDBU010000060.1:5615-12527 GCA_020630275.1 Hellea sp. | reverse complement strand
CGGGATGGGTGGTGACGTCGCCTGGCGATAATGGTTGTGGACCCTTGTCGTCAATGAAAGTTGGATGACCGGAAATGATATAGACCAATTCGTCTTCATGGGAATGCCAGTGTCGCTGCGATGACCAGCTGCCCGGTGGCAAGGTCACCAAGCGGGCGCCAAACTGGGTCAAACCACCCGGTGTGGACAGATCGATGCCCTGCCGTTCCAAGCAGGGCTCATCATAGGGTGACGGGTAGCCGGTGCCGACCCTGACTTCCAATTTATCTAGATCAAGTTTCGGCACGGCTATCTCCAAATGTGGTTAGCGCGGCGGCATTCTCGCACCAGCGTCTGCCCGAATGCATTCGCCGTTCATATAGGTGTTCTCACAAAGGAAGGCCACCAGATCACCATATTCGTCGGCGTGACCAAAACGGTTTGGGAATTGCACATGGGCTTTCAGGCTTTCTTTCACCTCCGGGCCCATTTGCTGATAAATCGGCGTTTCGAAAAAGCCTGGCAGGATTGTGTTCACTCGAATACCTTCACGGGCAAGATCGCGCGCCATAGGCAAGGTCATGCCGACGATACCGCCTTTGGAGGACGAATAGGCCACCTGACCGATTTGACCGTCTTGAGCAGCGACAGAAGCCGTATTGATAATCACGCCGCGTTCGCCGTCCGGATCCATAGGATCAATAGCCATCATGCCCGCAGCTGATTTGGAGGCGCACAGGAAAGAGCCAATGAGATTGATATTGATCACCCGGATATAGGTTTCCGGCGAATGGGCCATGATCTCTCCCGTATCCCGTTTGCGGGAAGCAGTTTTCATAGGCCAGCCAACACCGGCGCAATTGACCATAATCCGCTCTTGGCCAATGACTGCGCGAATTTTTTCGAATCCGGCATCAACAGAGGCACTGTCTGCCACATCAACTTTGGCAAAAACGCCACCGATTTCCTTGGCGACCATTTCGCCCCGTTCCTCATTCATGTCAAAAATACCGACTTTGACGCCCTTGGCCGCAAAATTACGGGCTGTGGCTTCGCCAAGACCAGATGCGCCGCCCGTAACGATGGCACTCATATCAGAACTTAGTTTCATAATGACCTCATACAAAAATTTTTCACTCTCTTAGCTCATTAAGCAACTGAAACAAGGCTGCAAAAAAGCACAGGTTTTAAGCTTTCTCTTTGCTTGACTTGCGGAGAATGGCTCTATATTAGCCGCCGCTTGAGATTATCAGCAGTCTTATGGCTGCGTGTGGAGTATAAAATGAAGCGTACATTTCAACCCTCTGAACTGGTTCGCAAGCGTCGTCATGGATTTAGATCACGCATGAAAACCAAATCTGGCCGTCAGGTTTTAGCCCGTCGCCGTGCTAAAGGCCGCAAGGTCCTGTCCGCTTAAGGACAGCACCAGCGCCTTTAACGGGGCGTATCATGTCGAATAATGGAAAACTCGGACGGCTCAAAAAGCGGTCCGAGTTTTTGTATGTGCGGGACGGAAAATATCGCGCAATCGGGGGCGTTGTCATTCAAATGAGGGAAAATCCTGATAATAATGCGGCGATCCGGGTCGGTTTTACAGCCACTAAAAAAATCGGCGGGGCTGTGGTGCGAAACAAGGCTAAACGGCGCTTGCGGGCTTGTGCGGCAGACCTTCTGCCCCAATATGGTCTTTCGGGGCATGACTACGTCTTTATCGCGCGGGACAGAACCAATGCTCGCAAGTTTGAGGATTTACGCGAGGACGTAAAAAAAGCCTTGCAGAAGCTGGCAAGATAATTACCACACGCTCTAAGCTTTTGAGCGGTGCAACCAATTAGGGAACGGGTAGACAACCCATGGACGATCAAAAAAACCTTATTACATTCCTTTTGCTATCCATGATGATTTTCCTCATTTGGGGCATGTTTGGATCTAACAAAGCTGATCAAATCCGCGAGCAAGCGGAAATTGACCAAAGGTTTGAGCAGGAACAGCAAGCCCAGGAGAATAGGTCAGTCGAACCAGTCGAGCTCAAACCTCGCGAAGAGGTGATTAATGCTGGCCAACGGATTACGATTGATACGCCGTCTCTGGAGGGCTCGTTCCTGGTACAGGGATCACGCTTTGATAATATCTCGCTCAAAAAGTATAAAAAGACCCTTGATAAGGATAGTGGTAATGTCGTCCTGTTGACGCCGGAAGGCGCAGAACAAGCGGCTTACATTTACGACAACTGGGTCAAGGAAGAGGGCGGCACGGGCGCTAACACGGCATGGTCCCTTGTGTCCGGTGATGTCCTTTCGGAAAACAGCAATATCATTATGCGTCATACGGGCGATGGCTTTTCCGTGGAGAGGACTATTTCGGTTGATGATCGCTATCTGATCACATTGAGAGACGTCGTGACCAATACGAGCTCTGGCGAGATCAATTTGGTGCGCAAAGGCATGGCAAGACAGCACGGCATTCCAAAAGGCGACGGCGATGCGCGGGATATCAGTTTTATTCTGCATCAAGGGGCTATTGCGATTGTGGATAATGAGCAGGTACAGCTGCCATATAAGAAGTTTGAAGACCGCCGCGAAGTCACCCATGTGGGTGAGGGCGGCTGGGCTGGTTTGACCGATAAATATTGGTTGTCAGCCGCCATCGCCCCTCAAGAAAAAAATATCACAGCCAAGTTTAAATACCGCAATGTCAATGACAGCGAAATATACGAGTCCGGCTATGCAACCGAAGCTTTCACACTCACTCCGGGAGCCAGCATCAATTCGACGGGCCACATCTTTGCGGGCGCCAAAGACCGAAAGACTTTGCGCAAATATGAGCGCAACGTGGAAAATGATGACGGCAAAGTCGTTTTCAAAGGGATCGCTCAGATGGAGCGGGCCATTGACTGGGGGCGTCTACGTCTCTTGACCCGCCCGTTTAACGCGGCGATTTCATGGTTTCACAGCCTGGTCGGGAATTATGGTGTCGCCATTATCCTGTTGACGACGCTGATCAAACTGGTCCTTTTCCCCATGTTCAACAAGCAATATGCCAGCCAGGCCAAAATGAAAAAAGTCGCGCCCAAGCAGAAAAAATTGCAAGAACGCTACAAAGATGACCGGGTCAAACTACAGCAAGAAGTCATGAAGCTATACCGCTCAGAGGGCGTGAACCCGATGGCGGGTTGTTTACCGATTATCCCAACCATCTTTATTTTCTTCGCGCTTTATAAAACCGTGTTTATCAATGTTGAGCTGCGTCATGCGCCTTTCTTTGGTTGGATTCAGGATCTGTCCGCGCGCGACCCGCTATCCATGCTCAACGGGTTTGGCATCTTGCCATGGAGTAGTATGAGCGATGTCCCGGTTGCGAACTTCTTTGCCATCGGCCCGCTGGCTATCCTTTACGGGATCACCATGGCCATGACCTTCTCCATGTCCTCTGCGCAGGCACCGACCTCCGGCGAGGGCGCGGCCAATGAGATGATGCAGATGCAGATGAAGATCTTCAAATGGATGCCCTGGATATTCATGTTTGTTCTGGCCCCGTTTGCGGCAGGCCTTCTGATTTACTGGGTCTGGAACAACATCCTGTCCGTAGCGCAGCAATATTACATTACCCGCAAATATGATGTGGAAACAGGATTCGACCGCTTTATCGCGCGTTTGCGCGGCAAGGGTAAGGTCGAAGCAGACTAACCTTGCGCGACCCCGTCGAAGACACAAAACTGGATGCTGGTCGCACACTGTTTGCGCGCCCTGTTGAATTCATGCTGAGCGTGGTCAGCTTCAAACAATTGCCTCCACCTGACCTGCCTGAAATATGTTTTGCGGGGCGCTCCAATGTGGGTAAGTCCAGCCTCATTAATGCGCTGACAGGTCAGAAGAATCTAGCCCGTGCGTCCAACACGCCTGGCCGTACGCGCGAGCTTAATTATTTCAATGCGGATGACCGCATTCGTCTCGTTGACTTGCCGGGTTATGGTTATGCGCGTGCCTCGAAAACGGATATTGCCCGCTGGACCAAGCTGACCCGAGAATTCTTGAGGGGCCGGGCTGGTTTGCGTCGGGTATTTCTTTTGATTGACTCCCGGCACGGGTTGAAGTCCGGTGATCTGGATATCATGGACATGTTGGATGAGACGGCGGTGATTTATCAGATCATTCTGACCAAGGTGGACAAGCTTAAAAAAGGCGAGTTGGATAAAGTCACTGAGACAACCCTAAAGGCGATTTCAAAACGTCCGGCGGCGTTTCCGGGACTAATCCCGACGAGTTCGATGAAAAAAGATGGCCTTGATCTGCTCAGGGCTGAAATTGCCACCTTGGCCTTGCCCGATCACCGCGTTAAAGAGGCGCCATGATGCGCCGCCGAAAAAACGAAGATCAATGGGACAGCGCCAGAATTCTGGCAGAAGCCCTGCCGTTTATCCAGCGCTACGCCGACAAGACATTGGTCATTAAATTTGGCGGCCACGCCATGGGCAGCCCGGAGCTCACCAAGGACTTTGCCAAGGATGTTGTCCTTCTCAGACAATTTGGCATCCGCCCTGTCATCGTCCATGGCGGCGGCCCGCAAATCGGTAAAATGCTCGAACGTCTGAATATTAAATCAGAATTCGTCGATGGCTTGCGGGTATCCGATCTGGAAACCGTCGAAATCGCCGAAATGGTTTTATCCGGCGGAATTAATAAAGGCTTGGTCAGCGCCATCAACCAGGAAGGTGGCAAGGCGGTAGGTCTGTCGGGCAAAGATGCTAACCTCATTACGGCGAAAAAAATGCGCGAAGATCTGGGCTTTGCCGGAGAACCCGAAGCAACCGATGTTTCGGTTTTGGATACCCTGTCTACCAATGGGTTTATACCTGTCATTTCGCCCATTAGTGGCGGAGCTGACGGGGCAGGTTACAATGTCAATGCCGACACGGCGGCTGGCACGATAGCTGCAGCGCTTGGTGCCGTCCGGCTTATGTTGCTCACGGATATTGAAGGCGTTATGGACAAGGATAAAAATCTTCTGACCAATTTGAGTGCCGAGGATGCCCGTGCTTTGATTAAGGACGGGACGGCACAAGGGGGTATGATTCCAAAGCTGCAGACCTCGATTGATGCCGTAGAAAACGGGGTTGACGCTGTGGTCATTCTGGATGGACGCAGGGCGCATGGATTATTAGTTGAATTATTTACGGATAAGGGAGCGGGCACACTCATTGGAGGACAGATATCGTGATACGACATCTCGCTTTAACATTCATTCTCGGAACGTCGATCCCCGGAATCGTGGTCGCCCAAACAGCGGACCCAGACCCAGCTCAAACCTCTGGGCCAACCAAATGGGAGATCTGTAATGAAACCTCCTTTTCTCTCAAATTGGCCTATGCTGAAATGCAAGGCGAAAAACCTGCTGCACGCGGCTGGAAAAGTTTGCGTTCGGGGAGTTGTCTGACGACCGATATTGATAATGGCCGGACGAAATTTCTTTACGCGAAAAGTTCGGATGCTCATCGTGGCGGGATTCGGGAATGGAAAGGCAATATTCCGTTGTGCACCAGTGAGAGTGATTTCCAAGCGCAACCGACGATAGGCTGTGCGCTTCAGGATCTTTCCGAGCGGGACTATATGCCGGTTGCCGCAGATGAGGCTGTTACGACATTGGTGGAGATTGAAAATTTTGGCACCAAAGCGTCAACCGCTGGCATCCAAAGGCTCCTGCAGGATAATGGCTATGAAATCAGTCGAGTTGATGGCATCGCGGGCCGCCGGACCTCACGGACATTGCGCCGTTTCTTAGAAGACAATGAGCTGTCAACCTCTTTGTCGCTAGAAGAACAATTGGATGCCCTTGAGACAGCCGCCAGGGACATCGTGAAAACCGTTGGCTTGACCCTTTGCAACCGGTCTGCCTCGCCCGTCTGGGCCGCTATAGGTATGAGCCGTAAGGGCAATTGGGAGTCACGCGGTTGGTGGAAAATTGCCGCTGACAATTGCAAACAGGTCTACACGGATACGCTGATGACGACGGACTTGTCATATTTTGCATCGCAGGAAGGCGGGCAAGACGAGAACGGAAATCAACAAGAAGACCGGACCCTGCGCTCCGGGGCCGCCAAACCCAGCCAGTTTTGCATTTCGGAATCCAAGTTCTCGGTATTGGGCCGGGAAAACTGTACCGACAATGGTTATCGCGCCGCCAATTTCCGAGTAGTGCCGTCAGACAAGGAAGGCTTAACTGTTGAACTCACTGACGCGGATTTCGCAGAACCTAGCAGTTCCGGATTGCGCCAGTAGTGAAGCCAGATCTCAAACATATAGATCACTGGATTTTCGATCTGGATAATACGCTTTATTCGGGCGACGATGCTTTCTTTTCGCAAATCGATAAAAAGATGACTGTCTACATCAGCGACTATCTGGGGCTGGAGCCCATTGATGCCCGCAAAGTGCAAAAACAATATCTAGCAGAATACGGAACTTCGCTATCGGGTCTCATGGCTGTGCATGGTATGGACCCGGCACCTTTTCTCGATTTCGTCCATGATGTGGACCTGTCGCCTTTATCGCCGTGTAACCATCTCCCAGCAGCCATCGAGGCCTTGGAAGGTAAGAAATATATTTTTACAAACGGCTCAAAAAAACACGCCAAAAATGTGGGCGAATATCTAGGTGTGTTTCATCTCTTTGATGGTGTCTACGGGATCGAAGATGTCGATTATATCCCAAAGCCCCGGCGGTCTCCTTACGTAAAGTTTTGCGACGTATTCAATATCGACCCCGGGCGGGCCATTATGTTCGAAGACAGTGTCCGCAATCTGGAAGTGCCTAAGTTTATGGGTATGGAAACTGTCCTCGTCACGTCCCGGGTCGACTGGCACAATGAGCCTGAGGAAACCCGTCCGGCCAGTGCCAAAACGGATGCGCCCTGGGTTGACCACAAAACGGATCACCT
>JAHDBU010000060.1:0-5515 GCA_020630275.1 Hellea sp. | reverse complement strand
TCCCTAATTAAGCGCCATGGCTATTCGAGAAATACTCACCGTGCCCAATCCGATCCTCAAACAGGTTTCCAAACCTGTGAAAGAGGTGACGGATGAAACGCGCGAGCTGATGGATGACATGTTGCAGACCATGTATGCAGCCCCGGGCATTGGCCTGGCGGCGGTACAGATCGGTGTGCCGGTCAATGTCATCGTTATGGATCTGGCCAAAGAGGGCGAAAAGCCCGCCCCGAAATATTTCGTCAATCCGGAAATTCTGGAACTTGACGAAGACTTCGTACCTTATGACGAAGGCTGCCTGTCCGTGCCCGATGTTTTTGATACGGTTGACCGTCCCAAGCGGGCCAAGATTACCTATCTAAATTATGATGGCGAGCGGGTGACGGAATGGGCGGAAGGTTTATATGCCGTCTGCATTCAGCATGAAATGGACCACCTCAAAGGCATTGTTTTTCTGGACCATCTCTCCAAGCTCAAGCGCAGCCGCGCCATCAAGAAGGTGCAAAAAGCGAAAAAGCTGAAAGCGGCGAGTTAAGCCCCCATGACATTACGAGTCGTCTTTATGGGCACACCGGAATTTGCGGTGCCGAGCCTGTCTGAAATTCTGGCTTCGGGTCATGAGGTCGTGCGGGTTTATACCCAGCCGCCGCGTCCGGCTGGGCGAGGTAATAAGCTGACCAAAAGCCCGGTCCATGTGCTGGCCGAAATCATGGGTATTCCGGTTGAGACGCCTGAGAAATTTCGCAAATCCAAAGTCATAGACGGGCTGGAAGAACTCGACGCCGACGTGGCTTGTGTCGTGGCCTATGGACAGATTTTACCGGAGCGGGCTTTGCGCGCCCCCAAATATGGCTGTCTCAATCTACATGCCTCACTCTTGCCGCGCTGGCGTGGGGCGGCACCTGTGCAGCGGGCCATTATGGCAGGTGATCAGCAAACGGCCTGTCAGATCATGCAAATGGATAAAGGGCTGGATACGGGTGATATCTTGCTCTCTGAAATGGTCGATATCGAAACGGATGACACGGCCGGGCTCTTATTTGACCGTCTGTCCCGGATCGGTGCGGGCATGTGGCCTCGCACATTGGCCGCGCTGGAACGCGGCGGATTGGTCCCGACCCCACAAGACGGCGAGCCGGTTTACGCAGAGAAAATATCGAAAGAAGAGGCCCGTATTGATTGGACCCGCCCGGCCGCCGAACTGGATTGTCATATTCGCGGGCTCAACCCCTTTCCCGGTGCCTGGTGTGAACTGGACGGCAAGCGCGTGAAAATCCATTTTGCCAAAGTGGAAGCGGGCGACGGACAACCGGGCATGGCTTTGGATAATCGGCTTTTGATCGCTTGTGGTTCGGGTGCGCTCCGCGTCACAGACATTCAAGCCCCGGGCAAACCCAAAATGTGCGCGGAAGATTTTTTGCGGGGTCATCCTGTACTAGCCGGAACAGTCTTCAGCTAATGCCCCGTTACAAACTGACCATTGAATATGACGGCGGACCTTATCGGGGCTGGCAGTGGCAGGACGAAGCCCCGTCCGTACAAGGTGCACTCGAAGCGGCCATCGAAGGCTTAAACGGCGAACCCGCTAAAGTTTTTGGCGCCGGGCGAACCGATGCTGGCGTACACGCTCTGGCACAAGTCGCGCATGTGGATTTGGTGAAGGACCTGCCGACTGATAAAGTCCGAGACGCGATTAATTTTCACCTGGGTGAGCATCCTGTTTCCATACTGTCTGCTGAGAGGGTTGATGAAGACTTTAACGCGCGCTTCAGCGCGGTCGAACGGGAATATCTTTACCGTATTCTACCGCGCCGTCCGCGCTTGGCGCTAGATCGGGGCCGGGTCTGGCGCGTGCCTTACAAGCTCGATCATGAGGCCATGCACCATGCAGCGCAAGTTTTGGTCGGGCAGCATGATTTCACCACCTTCCGGGCCAGTGAATGCCAGGCCAATTCGCCCGTTCGGACAGTGGATGAGATTACCGTTAGCTGTGCCGCTGACGAAGTCCATATCAAAGTCCGCGCCCGAAGTTTTCTCCATAAACAGGTTCGTTCCATCACCGGCACGCTCAACGAAGTGGGCCGTGGTAACTGGACGGCGAACGATGTCAGGGAAGTCTTGGAAGCCTGCGATCGTACGGCATGCGGACCCGTCGCGCCGCCCGAAGGTCTCTATTTGACCCGCGTGCGTTATAAATGATAACTTAGACGTATAACTGTGGGAAAGAGAGATGAGCGAAGAGACTGAAACGCCCGAAGACGGCAAGCCGGAAACCACCAAAGGTAAGGTAATCCAGGGGACCAAAAGAACCGTTGAAGTCGTCGAAAAGGTTGGCGCGACCGCCGAGGTCGCCAGTAATGCATTCGGCATGGTCAAATGGGTGGCCATTGCCGTTGTCACCTTGTCTGTTCTGGGGGGCGGGGCCGCCATCTACAAAACCATTACCAAACCTGTCGCCGCTGTGACCGATGCTGGTAAAGCCGTTGCCGAGAAAGTCGGAGAAGGGGCGGGGGCTATTGCTGATAAGGCCGGAGACCTGAAAGAAGGCGCGTCGAGCATGATTAATCACGGCGATATCGCGGTCAGTGATCAGGCCAAGTTAAATCGCTTGGCCGATGCGGCTTTCACCGTGCTTTACAAAATGGATAAAACCAAGCCTGACGGTATGAAAGACCGCATGTACCGTCGAACCAATTTTGGCGGCAGTGACGGTAAAATCTGTAAACAGGATATCGATTATGGGGGCGGACCGCTGGTCAGCTATGCGGCCGCAGATGTGGAAGCCCACGCAACAGCTGCCGAGTTGGGCTCCAAAGATGACCGGCTCATCCGCATGATCATCCGTGCTTCCGATGACGATATCAAATTTAACACGTCTTTTAATGCGGAAACGGGTAATTGGGAGATGAATTGGAGCAAAGGAACCCTCCGCAAACCGGTCAGTGCGGACATCGCCGAAGCCCGGATTATAGATATTCTCTCAGCTGTACCGGAAAATTGCAAATAGCAGTTAAGACCTTAAATCCTTTGTTCAAATGTCCTATTTATAAGGACCTATGGATGAGAATACGCCAAATCCAGCACCATCGGTCGAACCGGTAGAGCCGACCAAGGTCAAAACGGTCAGGAAAGAATCCTGGGCACCGACTGTTAAATGGCTGTTTATCTGCCTGACCATGTGCCTGTTCACCCTGATCCTTTATAAGGCCTACCGTGTAGTGACTGCGCCAGTCCGGGGCATAAGCGGAGCTGCTGAGCTCATCAAGGATCAGACCTCCAGCGTTTCAAACCGTTTGGATGTGGCCCTTAAGAAACCCAAATCCTTCAGCCAACTCTCCGAGGAGGCTTTCAATATTCTGATTGATTACCCGGTTCAGAAGCCGACTAAATTTGGGGAAACCCTGTTCTGGGCGCAACATTTGCGCGGTAGCAATGGACAAGTCTGTGCCTTTAAACTCAATTTCGGGGATGGCGAAATTCCGGTCTATACCGCTGCCAATAATAGCAAATATCAAACGGCCAAAGCCGTCGGCTCTTTACAGGACCGCATTATCCGCGTGCACTTGTTGACGGGCGGGGATGAAATCGGACTTAGGTCTTATTGGGATGATGAGGCTAAAAAGTGGAAAATGCGCTGGCGGCGTTTGACATTCTCCAAACCGCTTAATGATGAGGGCGCCCAAAAGACATTGCGACAAATCCTGTCTGAAATTCCCGAGCGCTGTGTTATCCGCCCAGCTGCGTCACCCCAATCAGAATAACCATAAGCCCAAGCGCTGTGATCATGCAGCCGGCCAATATAGCCGCGCCCCATTCAAACCCGGCAATCTTTTGGGCCAGTCTGATATCGACGGCTAATGTTCCCAGATAAAGCAGAAAGGCGATGGGCAAAATGGCGGCGAAAGAGACAATCCCCATATAGCTCAGCCCGAACAAGCCGCCAGCTATAAGGGCCATAAAGAAAAAGCTCCAATGGCGAACGATCACCCAAGACCTGAAACTCTCGTCTTTTTCAAAGGCCTTGCCCAGGAAATAAGCAATGGCGAAAAAGGAAATGCCATAAAACAAAAAAACCAGCACAAAATAGATAGGCTGGATCAACGTTGGAAGTTGACCCTCAAAATCAGCTTGGCTTTGCAGTAAATCGACATGTTGCTTGTGAATGGCCGCCGCACAGATGTAGAAAAAGGGCAGTGACAAGGGTATGGTCAAAAAAGATTGCCGGAAACCGTTTTCTGTCAGATTAAAATATTTAGCCCAGTCCTTTTCAGGGCCCAGCGCTTTCAGGCATCCCGCAAAATATTGCGCTAAGTTCACGCAAAATACCTTTCTAAAATCTCCTGATAGATTTCGGTCAGCGTATAAATATCCCGAACCTCAACATGTTCATTAACTTGATGAATCGTGGCGCCCACAAGACCGAACTCAGCAACAGGTGCATAATGGGTAATATAACGAGCATCCGACGTGCCGCCCGAAGTCGATAATTCTGGTTGCCGTCCTGTGACCTTGCGGACCGCCGATTGAAGGACATCTGTAAAATGACTGGGATCCGTCAGAAAGGCTTCGCCTGTCACACGCAGATCTGCGACGATCTCCCCGTCAAATCCGGAGCCTATGTTGGCAACTTCCTTTTCTATCCAGTTTTTAAGGTCGTCCCCCCGATGCTCCGTATTAAAGCGAATGTTAAACTTCGCCCGAGCCTCTTTAGCGATCACATTGTGCGCCGGGTTGCCGACATCTATGGAGGTCACCTCTAAATTTGAGGGCTGGAAAAATGCGTTGCCGCTATCCAGGTGACGCTCTTGAAGGCGAGAAAGCAAAGATATCAAGACGGGGACGGGATTGCTGGCACGGTGCGGATAGGCAACATGACCCTGCTGACCTGTCACTGTGAGCTTGGCATTGAGAGAACCGCGCCGCCCGTTTTTAATCATATCCCCAAGAGCATCAGGATTGGTCGGCTCACCCACGAGGCAATGATCGATCACCTCTCCTGCAGCTTCTATCGCCTTGAGTAATTTGTCTGTTCCGTTGACAGCCGGGCCTTCTTCGTCGCCTGTGATCAGAAAGCTGATCGATCCTTTGGGTGTCCAGCCTCCAGACAACAAATTGGTCACGGCAGCCACAAAAGCTGCAATGGAACCTTTCATATCGGCAGCGCCGCGGCCCCATAATTTTCCGTCTTCAATATGCGCTGCAAAAGGTGGATAAGTCCAACCATCCTGATCGCCTACCGGCACCACATCCGTATGTCCCGCATAACAGAAATTAGGCGCCTCTGTTCCGAACCTGGCATAGAGATTATCTACACGGTCTTCGCCTTCGCCAAAAGGATAACGGGTGCAGACAAAGCCGAGACCCTCCAGATGTTGTTGCAGCACATCCAAAGCACCCGCATCTATGGGCGTGACCGAAGGTTTGCGGATCAGGTCTTGCGCGAACTGGACCGGGTCGCATGTGAGTTCGATTGACATGGAAGCGCTTTTAGCGCGCCGGGCGGCTTACGCAAGCG
>JAHDBU010000003.1 GCA_020630275.1 Hellea sp. | reverse complement strand
GGTACATATTTTCAAAATCTTGATTTAACGCTTCCAGGCAGACATCGTAAGCTTGTTTATGGATGTCTTCGAAGCGATTGATGGATTTATTGCGGGCGAAAATTTTGGTGGCCTTAACGTGATCATAGGCTGTCTCTGCGGCCTCTTTGTTGGAATTGAGTTCCACAGCCACAGATGTGAGTTCCCTGAAATGACGCAAAAAGCGATCAACTTGGCGGAAGAAACGTGGATCGGTCCTCGCCTTATTGACTTCCTCAAGGCTCGCCACCAGGTTGGCCCAACCTTTTTTACTGAGATGCTCGGCACCTAGTTCTTTTAAATCTACCATGAGTTCCCTCCCCGGGCCCCGCGCACAGATTCGATAAATACATTTCTATTTGACTACGCCTATGGTTAATTTGTTGTTAACGCGGCGTGCAAAACCTACTCCAATGTCAGTAGATCAGCATTGCCACCCGACGCCATGGTATTAACCGTTAGCGTTTTCTCATGGGCAAATCGGTAAAGATAGCGCGGTCCACCGGCTTTGAAACCGGTACCTGAAAGTCCCTGCCCGCCAAAAGGCTGAGACCCAACGACGGCACCGGTAATATTCCGGTTCACATAGGTATTGCCAACAGGGGCGCGCTCAAAGATCTCGCTCCAGCGCGTATCCATGCGGGTGTGGATTCCCAAGGTTAGCCCATACCCTGTCGAAAATGCGCTCTTAAGAGTGTCATCAAGTTCGTCTAATTTGAAGCGAATGACATGCAAAATAGGGCCAAAATGTTCTTTAGAAAGGTCATTTATATCACTGATTTCAAACAGTTTTGGCGTGAGGTAAGTACCACCTGTCAAGCCATCGCTCGCGACATCATAGATAAGCGCCTTTTGTTTGGTCATCTCGCTCGCATGGGCTTGAAGGCTTTTCATGGCATCTTGATCTATGATGGGCCCAATATCTGTTTCCAATTTCCTTGGATCCCCAATATTCAGTGCCTCCATGGCACCCTTGATCATTGTAATTGCGTTATCGGCAATGTCTTCCTGCAAATAGAGCACTCGCAAGGCAGAACAGCGCTGTCCCGCACTCTTAAAGGCAGATTTAATCACATCATCCGTAACCTGCTCCAATAGGGCTGTACTGTCGACAAACATTACGTTTTGGCCACCGGTCTCGGCGATTAATGGCACAATAGGCCCGTCTTTGGACGCTAAAGCCCGGTTGATAATTTTGGCGACCTCAGTGCTGCCCGTAAATGCAACGCCGGCGACGTCTTTGTGTCCTGTCAGAGCCGCACCGATTTTTCCGTCGCCGAGCGCCAGCATGAGGACATCTTTTGGGACGCCTGCTTCGTGCAATAGTTTGACAGCCTCAACAGCTACGATCGGCGTTTGCTCGGCAGGTTTGGCGATAACGGTGTTACCTGCCGCCAAAGCGGCGACTAGTTGCCCAAGAAAAATGGCCAGTGGGAAATTCCAAGGGCTGATACAAACGAACACGCCGCATCCGGTCAGGGAGATGGAATTGGCCTCCCCTGTTGGCCCTGGTAATTCCTGTGCGGTTTCAAATTCCTTTTCGGCCTGATCAGCATAATAGCGGAAAAAGTCCACAGCCTCCCTGACCTCGGCCAATGTGTCGTCATGAGTCTTCCCCGCCTCGCGGGTCAAAATGGCCATAAAACGAAGAGTCTGATCCTCAAGGGCTTGCCCGGCCCGCCGAATAATTTCCGCCCGCTTGGCGCCGCCAAGGCGATCCCAAGCCTTTTGAGCCTTTTTCGCAGCCGCGAATCCTTTGTTGATATCCTCCTCACTACAATATCGGACCTGTCCTATTACGTCGTCGAGATGGGCAGGGTTGACGTTGGCGACAGGCGTCCCGCTGCCCTGCCCTTCAAATGGCCAGAGCGAGCTCACATTAAACGTCTGACTATAGATGTCATCCAGGGTCGCATTAAGCTGCTCCAGGTTTTCGGCGACGGACATATCGAAGCCTTTGGAGTTATTTCTAGACATACCAAATATCCTTACGGGCGGTGGAATGAGCGGGTGCGCGATCTCTGTGAGTGCTGAGGTAACAGCTACCGGATCCTTGACGACATCATGGGGCGGAATTTCAGCGTCCATGAAACGGTTGACGAAGGAGCTGTTAGCGCCGTTCTCAAGTAGACGGCGGACAAGATAAGCCAGCAGGTCCTTGTGGCCACCTACAGGCGCATAAATGCGCACAGGTGGGAAATCATCGAAGTGTTTTTCGGAAACCCCATAAATAGCCTCACCCATGCCGTGCAGACGCTGAAACTCAAATTCGAAAGCTTGCCCCTGTGTCATCTCTATGATTGCGGCGATGGTATGGGCGTTGTGGGTGGCGAACTGACAGAACAGGATATTATTGCGCGCGAGCATATCCTGCGCACAGACCATATAGCTAAGGTCGGTCGTTGATTTACGCGTAAATACCGGAAAGCCTGGCAGCCCCTCCTCCTGCGCGTGTTTAATCTCGCTGTCCCAGTAGGCCCCTTTAACCAGACGCACCATAAACCGTGACCCAAGCTCTGCGCCCAGATCAGCGACCCACGCTATGACCTGACGGGCGCGCTTGCCATAGGCCTGTATGGCTAGCCCAAAGCCGTGCCAATCTGAACCGACCATGGCCCTAGCCACATATTCATAAATTTCGAGAGATAATTCCAAGCGGTCTGCTTCTTCCGCATCGACGGTAAGCTTAATATCAAGCTGAGCGGCCAATTGTGCCAGCTTTAACAGCCCGGCACCCACCTCCCGAACCGCTGCGTCCTTGTTGAGATATTCATAGCGCGGGTGAATGGCCGAAAGTTTGACCGAGATTCCGGATCGATCGAAGATAGATTTGCCCTGATCCAGCTGACCTATATGTTCGATGGCTTGCTTGTAGGCATCGAAATAACGTTGCGCGTCGGGAAATGTCCGAGCCCCTTCGCCCAGCATATCAAAGGAATAAATCTGATCGCTTCCGAAGAACTTTTTTCCTCGGCGTTGCGCATCACTGAGGGTCTCGCCGAGGACGAATTCTCCGCCCAAAATTTTCATAGCTCGGACGACCGACCGGCGAATGACCGGCTCGCCCAAACGGTTAATCATTTTTTCGATAAAGTTCACAGGTTCGACGGAGAAGTCGTCATCCATTGATGTCACCCGCCCCGTCATCAAAAGGCCAATTGTTGAGAAGTTGACTAAAGCGGAACTGGCATTACCGAGATGTGACGCCCAGTCCCGCGGAGCAATTTTATCGGCGATCAGATCGTCCCTTGTAGCTTTGTCTGGAATGCGCAGTAATGCTTCTGCCAGACACATAAGCGCGATACCTTCTTGATTGGAAAGGCCGTATTCCTGAAGGAAAGAATCCAGCATATCCGGCTTTTGTGGGCGATCACGAAAGGCCTGGACCAGATTGGCGGCGGTGTCTTCGATGTTTTGTAGCTGTTCGGAATTTAACTGATTATCATTCAATAGCTCAGCGACGACGACGTCTTCGGGCGTATATTTTCGCTCAAAAATATTCTGGAATGGGTTTTTCGCCGTACTCATAAAACAAATTATGCACAGTTTCGGCCAAATTAGATTCTGAACTCCACTGGCGTTTCAGAAAAAATTAGGTGATATAGCTATGGTATTACCTCAACCTCAGGATAAAAAACTGCTTACCGGCCATTATCGTGATGGAATCTTATAGAATCGAGTATTCTTGATTTCTTCCATCACGAAGTAACTGCTTGTCGTCGCGATCGAGGATATGCCCGACAATTTCTCCCCCATAAGCTTTCTGAAAGCGGCCATGCTCTCCGTTCGGACTTTCAGTAAATAATCGAAGCCTCCTCCGACCATATGGCACTCGACGATTTCATCGATGTCGGCAATTGCGGCCTTGAATTCTTCGAAAACTGTTTCATTGGTTTTATCCAGGGATACGGTCATAAAGGTCAAAAAATCCGCTTTCATTTTCTGGGCGCTGAGTTTGGCGTGATAGCTTTCGATATAACCATCGCGCTCGAGTCTGCGAACCCGTTCCAGGCACGGGGTCGCGCTGAGATTGACTGCCTTGGCCAACGCGACATTCGATAACCGTCCGTCCTTTTGGAGCGCGGCCAATATTTTCTGATCGGTTCGATCGAGCCCCTTGTCCACCATACAATTCTCTACCTTTTTAAAGTACAGGCAGAGTATCTAACTGGTTTGAAGGAGAATTCCAGTGACTAGCGGGATCTATTTCTTCGTGAATTCGAATAAATATGAAGAAAAATCCCCTTTCGCCATGTAGCGGACATTTTCTTTAACATGCCCCGTTGTAACATAAGGCAGTGGCAGGCCGTTATTCATGAGCGAATCGCCCTGATATTTAGCCTTATCCTCTTGCAATACATATTCAGCCCCTCCATCCAGGCCTACGAGCCGCGCTCTTCGGAAAGGTAAGTTGGGAGCCGCGAGAATGTGGAAATAAGCCACGTAAACGGTCTTTTGATCTCGTGTTGTGTATTGCCAGCAAACCTCATTGTCTGACTTGATTAGACGGTCAAAACGTCCGCCTACCATGTCCGGCGCGGTTCTTTTGGCGAAGGCCATGAGCTCTTTAAGTTCTTCGTGATTGTCCGCCAGATCTTGCTCGTTTAGCGACATACCTCGAGCAGCGCAAAAGACACCTGCCATAAAACGGGTCTGAATGGAGGACACCCGGCCGTTCTGATGGTTAGGCGAAGGGCCCACATAGGCGGCCGTGACATCCAGCGGGAAGAGATAAGACGCCCCATTGACGATGTCCAGGCGGCCTACAGGGTCGCACATATCACTGGTCCACGTTTGTGGCATAAAACTCAGCATACCAAGATCGAACCGGTTGCCACCACTGGCGCAATTTTCAAACAAAACATCCGGATACTTAGCCGTGAGCTTTTTGAGCAGGCGGTAAAGACCGATCATATAGCGATGCGATACCTCTCTTTGTCGGTTACGGGCCAGACCTGCCGAGCCGACTTCAGTCATATTCCGGTTCATATCCCATTTGACATAATCGATGTCCCCACAAGACAGGATGGCGTCGACTTTTTCAAAGATGTAGTCGGTCACTTCCTCCCGGGACAAATCGAGTGTGAGCTGATTACGACCCAAAGATGGCTTACGTCCCGGTACATGCAATATCCAATCCGGATGCTTTTCAAATAACATACTGCGCGGGTTGACCATTTCTGGTTCAAACCAAATACCGAATTTCAATCCCTTCGCTTTAACTTTGGAGGCCAACCAAGGTATTCCATTAGGAAATCTCTCCTTATCGGCCACCCAGTCTCCCAGAGATGAGGTGTCGTCCTTGCGGCCTTCGAACCAGCCATCGTCCAAGACCAACATATCAACGCCCACATGTTTAGCCTTATCAGCCAGTGCAAGAACCTTGTCCTCGTTAACGTCAAAATAGGCCGCTTCCCATGTGTTGAGATAAGTCGGCCTTGGCTTATACTTGAATTGGGGTGGCGAGATCTTTTCCCGGATGAAGTCGTGCCAGATGTGGCTCATGCCGCGCAGGCCGTCTTCGGTGAAGACATGAAGTGCTTCTGGCGTACAAAACTTCTTGCCGGGTTTAAGACGCCAATGGAAGTTAAACGGATTGATACCAGCGAGGATACGGACATCTTCAAACTCGCCTTTTTCAACATTGATAGAAAAATTCCCCGAATAAACAAGCGTGGTCGCATAGACTCGTCCAACAGCCTCTGACGCCCCCTTCTGCATAATTGCAACAAAAGGGCTGTGCGCAGCACTCGACGTGCCACGCGCTGAGTCGACGACAAAGCGACCTTTGGGTACCTCAATGCGCTCTTCATTGAACTCGCGCGACCACGTGCCGTGAAAATGCAGGATCTCATATTCTGCCGGTGGGAGATCAAGCGCCGTACTGAAGGCATGTTGTAGCTGGATTTCTGTATCAGATTTATTTTTGAACTTGGCCGAGCGGACCAAGACACCGAAGTCTTGGTAGATCGTGTAATGAAGCTCAACGTCCAGCTTGTGGAGCGGGTCCTCCAAGGTAACAACCAGCGTCTCACAATTCCCGCCCCGGGTTGAAGGCAAATCCTTGAGCGGCTTCTTGGTCTTTGAGATTTTGTGCCTTTTATAATGAAGAGAGAAGACTGTGTTGCCGTCGGAATTCCGACCATGCAAGGCCGGGAACCGATAGTCAGATGTTCCAAAACTCGGGAACTCCTGGGGTGTATCACTCAGGCTAAAAAACTTACCCCCCTGAAAAGTTGAAGCGACCTCTCGTTGGGTTCGAATATGGTGCACGGATACATTTAGCGGATCAGAAAGCGGACCACCGTAATGCAAATGTTCCAAAATGCCTTCAGGAGAAACCCGAAAAACATAGCTGAAAAACCGGTTGGTTAGCGCAAAAGTTTTATCTTTTGAAACCTGGATTAGATCCGGCATTGAGGGCTCCAATAATTCTAGGATTGAGGCTGCTTGGCGACTTCCAGATTAATTCTGGATATCTGACGAAGCCCCGCCTTGTTGTGACGTAAAATAAGGTTGTTGAGTTGGAACACAGAGAACAACATGGCGTAGATTGCTGGCAAATAGCCGAGCTTTCTCAGCTCATCCAGTTTCTCTGCTGAAAGGGCTTGTAGGTTATCCTCATTGATCATGAACAAACCGCGGATATGGCTTATCTCTTGATCCGCATAATGCACGTTTAAGGTTACGTCTCGAAGGAGATTTAGATCATCCAAAACCTGCAAGAAACGTTGTGTAAGGGCCGAGTTGCGTGCATCTTCGAGTAATGCCTTTTTCTGCTGATCCTGCCACAATGAAATTTTACCTTTGGTATCAAACAAAACATGACCGTCTTTCTTTGCCAAAGCTTCACTACCTTCATCAATTCCCAATACTGGTTGATCTGATCCATCAGGGTCTTTCATCAGAAAAAGAGGGTACGATGTCATGGCTGTTGATCTGAAACTCGACGACCATTCTTCGCCTTCTATGTAAAGATTTTTCTCTGGCTCGAGACTCGTCAACGCGGATAAGGCAAAACTCCCATTATGTTGATGTCGGCTAACGAGCACAGCAAAATCAACAATGGCACGGGGCACCTCCGTTACCCGCAAAGCCAGCATGTGCCGCTTCCGGGCAAAGGTGACAAAATTATTTTTGGCGATTTTTGTTTTGCCATGAGCCTTGGCATTTATGGCTTTCAGTTCACTCATATTAACTCGCCAACCAATGATTTATATATTGCCGATGAGACGGCAGAGATTGCAATAATTGCTGTGTCATGACTTGATTTTTTTGTTTTAAGCGGTCCGCCTGATCCTGCGCATTATAAAGATAGCCCTGGCTTGAAAATTCAGGTTTATACCCCATTCCGTATAATACATATTGATAGCTTGCGGCTGGAAACAATTCGGCAACGCCTTCAAAATCTGATTTGATTGGACCTCTGTACTTCCAGATCGCGAGATCCTCTTTTAAACTATCTGGGATACCATTTTCATCTGTGTGCGCCTGCCAATAGGCTTCGGGCCGTTTTGTCAACATGTAGTGCAGTTTCAGGAAATCCGTAATCCTTTGCCAGCGGTAATCCATCTGCTGATTAAAACGCTTTTCCGTAATCGAAAAAATAGTCCGATCAGCGGGTAAATTTTCAGCCACGTAACGCGCTGCGACTTCTACTAACATAATTGCTGTGGCTTCCAGGGGCTCGACGAAACCTCCCGAGAGACCTATCGCTACGCAATTATTTTTCCAAGCTTTACGGCGAAAGCCCGACTTAAATTTAATTTTCTTTACGTTCAAATTTGTCAGCGGCCGTCCAATGTATTTTTCTAGATTTTGTTCAGCCTCTTCATCGCTTAGAAAATCACTGGAGTAGACATGGCCAATGCCTCGACGATTGGTTAAGCCAATATCCCATGTCCACCCTGCATTCTGTCCGGTAGCTATTGTGTGACAAGCCAATGGCGCGTCTTCATCCTCATAAGGAACGCGAACTGCCAAGGCGGAGTCATTGAACAGGTATTTTTCATTGGATACGAACTCAACCCCGAGCGCTTGCCCAAGTAAAAGAGACCTAAAACCCGAGCAGTCGACAAAAAGATCCGCGGCGAGCTCAAAATTCTCTCCGCTTTCTTCTAAGTGTAACTTTTCAATAAACCCGTCATCGCACAAGGTAACATCTTTGACCGTACCTATTACGTGGCTGACGCCCAATTCATCGCGACAGTGATTTTTCAGCATTTCGGCAAATGCTCCCGCATCCAAGTGGTATGCGTAATTACAAATCCCTTGATACGCTCCCTCGGAAACTTGCCGGGGCGCGAGTCCTGCTTCACAAACGGCTTCCTGAAAATTAGCTTCACGAGCGAAGGTTTCAATATCATTCACATAGGGCGCCATATCCATTTGGCCGTAGCCGAGGGGTACGGTGAAGGGATGATAATAAAAATCGTCATGAGTGACCCAATTGACGAATTTTCCGCCCTGCTTGAAACCGGCGAAACAGGTTTGGAAGATTTCTTTTTCGTCCAAACCAATCATTCGGACAGTATTCCGAAGCGTAGGCCAGGTCCCTTCTCCGACACCGACCGTCGGTATATCCGAGGCCTCCACCAAAGTAATTTTCAACTTGTCGGCACGATCGCGGTGATGAGCAGCTATAATAGCCGCGGACAACCACCCGGCTGTTCCGCCGCCAACGATTAAAATAGATGAAACTTGTTCTGACATATTTCCACAAAAAAAGGGCTGATAAAGACTTAGCCTTACCAGCCCCAAAGGGGATGTTTCAACCGGTTAAGCGATTACCACTTAGCCCGCACACCGACAGCATAACGGGACCCATTATCCTCTACGTTATAGATCTGGTTCGGGAAGCGACCCGTTTGAACCAGCTCTTCCTCGGTGATGTTGATACCTTCGACAAAGATTGTGTAGTCTTCGGTTACATCGAAGCTTGCACTGGCATCGAACTGACCAAACGTCTCCGTATTGATCGGCTCGCCATTAAAGCCATTGCTGATGTTCCGAAGGAAGCCTTCGCGGCGGTTGTAAGCCACACGAGCTTGCAAACGATCGTTCTCATAGAAGATAACGGCGTTTTGAGAGTCGCCAACACCTTCCAGCGAGAAATTCGTAGCTGATGTTGGGTCGATAGTCACGTTACTATCAACGAATGTAGCGTTACCACTGAAACCAAAGCCATTATCAAAGACATGCGTCAGAGCAATTTCAAAACCGGTGACTTTAGCAGACTCACCATTTTGAGGACGGCTGGCGCGATAGATTTCTGTCGCGCCGTTCAGCTCTTCAGTATTGGCAACAATGTCGAAACCAGGTCTCGTCGGATCAAGGTCAACGCCAACCGCGCAATTTGGATCGCCACAACGGAAACCATTTGCAGCATTTCGATTTGCGAGTTCAAACACTTCATCACCAACCAAGGTTACGATAATATTTTCGATATCTTTGTGAAAGACCGAAGCTGAGAAGACGCTGTTATCGTCATAATACCATTCAACGCCAGCATCAAAATTTGTCGACGTGAATGGCTCCAGAGCGGGGTTACCACCAGAGGCAGTAAGGTTTTGACGACGTGGCTCGCCGAATGTCGTAGCTGGTGAGAGCTGGGACATTGTTGGGCGGGTCATTGTTTCATATGCTGCCAATCGAACCTTAATGTCCTCAGATACATCGATATTGAAATCAACATTGCCCAGGAAGTTGCTGTAAGAACCGCCTTCGCTGAATTCCGTAGCAGGTCCGAACACGTTTGAGAAAAGGGTCAAGTCTGATGTTGGAACAACGTCAGCAATGAAGCTTTGTACAGCGCCGACGTCTATGTCGGTGTTAGCATAACGAGCACCGACATTGACTTCAACAGGCATGGAGCCCGCATCAAACCCGAATGTAAACTCGGTATAAGCACTCAGGATATCCTCGCTGATGTCATAACGGTTGTTTTGTAGGGTTGGCGTAATCGTTGACACGGGATCACTATTTAGGAAGTCGATGTAAGCATCGCCGTCATAAGTGTACCATGTGTCAATGAGGCCAGAGAAGAAGTTATTCGCAGTAAATGGTCTTAGGTTCAGCTGAGCATTGGGGGCAGCCACCTGATAACCACAATAGAAACAGTTATTTCCAAAAATCTGGAATTGGGACTTATCGCGCATCTGGCTGTAAGCACCAAATCTAACAGCTTTGATCGCGTCCACGTCCGGCGTGTACTCGAAGTCGGCTTTAAACTCAGTAATGGCATCCTCATCTGTTGGACGATTGCCCTGTTCATTGTAGTGTAGACGGGTCAATGTGTCAGACGGCAGACTACCGTTTGTGAACCCATCATGAGCGACCGTCGGAAGGCTGCCTGTGCCATCAAACGAGTAATTATTGATAATCCCAATAACATTGAAACGGTCCCGACCAGCCCGGTCATTCTCAGCTTCTGAGTGGAAAGCATCCAAGCTGACGCTTAGATTGTCAGAAAGGTTCCAATCGAGATTGCCACCAAAGCCATAGGTTGTTGTATCGCGACTGAAGCGTGTTGAAGACACAAAGTCTGTGGCTGGATCACCAGAGCCGCCGGAAAGGCCGACTTCTTGGGTGAAGGCAATCAATGTGCCATTTGAGTCAACCTGGCCAGAGCCTACACGGTCTGGCTCAAACCATGAAGCCAAGTCTGTCGCCAGAGAGTCGACCTCAAACTTGGACACAAAGCCATCCAAAGTAACGGTCATATCGTCGTTTGGCGCATATTGTAATGCCAGACTGGCATTCAAACGCTTGCGCTCTTGCTCATCAACAATCTGATCCCAGTTCCGAGGGATGTAGGCGTTCTCAAACAGAACACCGTCTTGGTTGTTGGAAATCGTTTGCCCCGGACGCCAGCCGACGGTCTGGATGCGGTTGATTTGCACGTCCCGCTCTTGATAGCTAACCGCCGCGAGAACGCCCAGCCGATCGTCATCAAATGTATTAGAGACGAGCAGAGAGGCCGCTGGAGCAACCTTTTCAGATAAACTCTCATACACACCTTTGATAGAAGCCGAAGCATGGAATCCAGGATTATCCAAAGGCCGAGCTGTCAAGACATTAATCGTACCGCCTATACCACCTTCCTGCAGCCGTGCTACGCCGGTTTTATAGATATTAGCGCCAGAAATTTGCTCTGCAGCTAATACATCAAAATTGAATTCACGACCGCCACTGTCTGTCGCTATTTGACGACCATTTAAAAGAACGGTGTTAAATTGAGGACCCAAACCGCGGATCGTTACCTGCTGGCCTTCACCGCCCGAGCGGTCAATAGCAACACCAGAAATTCTCTGTAACGATTCGGCGACGTTTAAATCAGGGAATTTACCCAGATCTTCAGCGGCAATTGCGTCGACGATACCGGTTGCGTCTCTTTTGATATCCTGAGCTCTCTTAATAGAGCTTCGAATGCCAACAGCAATAATTTCGTCTTCTACGTCCTGAGCCTCGACAGGGGCCGCCGTCATCATTGCAGCGGCGCCAGCTGAACAAGCCAGAACTCTGATTAAATTAGATCTCATATGTTTTCTCCCATTATAAGAACGTCGCCCTCTACCGAGGCTTTTCAGACGAGTTTTAGGGCGAATAAGAACAAGGTCAAGCCAAAAATATTCGTTTTCGAACATTTGAGACCGATATTTAGTTGAAAACGAATATTTCAAGCCAGATGTGACTAGAATGCCACACTGAGCGCGGGGTTAAACAGGTAAATTGAGGGCGAAAAAATCTATGGAGCGACAATTTTAACGCCTGAGTCGGCGAACAACTTGTCAAAAGGCGCATTCAACGGCTTATCCGTCACCAAGTAATCAAACTCCGATACATGCCCCATGCGATTCATGGCCCGACGTCCAAACTTTTGATAATCGGCCACAAGAATGACTTTGTGTGAATTCTTTATGGTCGCACGGGCAATCCGAACCTCAAGCTGATCAAAGTCCCACAAGACGCCAGACTCATCAACGCTATTTGTGCCGACAAGGCCAAAGTCCATATGAAACTGCTCCATGAATTCTAGTGACGACAAGCCTACAATTCCGCCATCTACGCTCCGGACTTGACCTCCGGCAATCATAACCTCAAAGGTTTCGTTTTGGCTCATAATTTGAGCCACATTTACGTTATTAGTCACTATTTTCAATGACTTATGGTTCAATAATGCCCTTGCGATAGCCTCAATTGTCGTCCCGCTACTCATAAAAAGAGTGGCGCCATCCGGGATCATATCATTCACCAAAGCTGCGATCGTTTGTTTCGCCTCCACCCTCGTGTTGACACGGTCTCGATAAGGCCGATTGCCCATATCTTTTGCCTGCCCTGCTCCGCCATGAAACCGCGTAATTAGCCCGAACTTATTCAGCTCATTGAGATCCCTGCGAATAGTTTGCGGGGTTACCTCAAATTTTGAAACCATATCGTCCGTCGCGACAAAGCCGTCCTCCGACAACATCTTTAAAATGGCCGCTTGGCGCTTATTGGGCACAAACTCAGACATTTTTCCCCTGATTTCTTATTTTCCGCCGAACTTTCACGACAAATTGATTGACGAGTCGGTAGCTTTTACACTATCCCGCTAGCCTATGTTCGATTTCGAACATACGAAAAATACGTGTACTTGTCCATTGCTCATACTCGCAACACAAGATTAAAGCAAATAGCGGGTTCGGGGGGGAAAACTGAATATCGACTTAAATATCGCCCATTTATCCTCAAGTAAGGACGAACTCGATCAGATGGAGCGCCTTTCGATGCCAAACGGTGATGCGGAAATTTTTCGTCGAACCTATCGGAAAGCGGATGGTCGAAACCTATTTCTATATGGTTATAAGGAACACGCCCTCCCTCCTATGGCGCAAACCAATGATGATATTTCAAAAGGTGGGGAGTTACGTTGGCATCCACTTAGGCAAGAATGGAATATCTATGCGCCGCATCGGCAAAATAGAACATTTAAACCTGTCGCGGCGGATGATCCACTGGCTCCAAGCCGGCCTGGTTCTCTACCAACCGAAATTCCTTTTGAGGACTTTGAACTCGCCGTATTTGAAAATAAATTTACGAGTCTCCATATTGAAGCCCCTGCTGCTTTGGATGTTACCGGCGTTAAAACGGGGCAAGCCAAAGGACATTGCGATGTTATCGTTTATGGGCCGGAGTCACATGGTGATTTAAATAGTATCGGTCAATCAAAACGGCGGCTTTTAGTTGCAGCTTGGATAGATCGTTACCAAGCGCATTATGATCAAGGTCATCGCTTCATTCTTCCATTTGAAAATCGAGGCGATGAAGTTGGCGTTACGCTGCATCACCCGCATGGTCAGATTTATGCCTTTCCATTCATACCGGACGTCCAAAAGCGCGCGGCCAATTCATTTAGAAGTGGCTTCAAGTTAACAGAGCTAATGGAAACGATCAGACCTGATCTCGAGGTTACCGAAGCGGGCGGTGTGAGTGCTTTTTGTCCACCATTTGCCCGTTTTCCCTATGAGGTTTGGCTAGCACCCCGTAAATTTAGCCCGGGTCCCTGGGCAATGTCGAAAACAGAAATCGACGGATTTGCACATTTACTCGGCGATATTACGCGCAGATACGATGCATTCTTTGAGCGCGAAACTGCTTATATGTTAAGCCTTCATGCGGCGCCCGCTGGCCATGAGGACGATTTTCATTTTACTGCACAATTTTATCCACTTCTGCGCTCGAAAGACAGGGTTAAGTATCTTGCCTCTGTCGAACAATCGACGGGTGTTTTTACAGTCGATGTCATGCCGGATACGGCAGCCAAAGCATTGCGAACTGTCTAATGATCAAAGATATCTTCAATGCGGCGTTCGGATATAGCCCTGAGGCCGAGGGATTCACACCCGGGCGGGTAAATCTTATAGGTGAGCACACAGATTACAACGGCGGGTATGTATTGCCGACAGCTCTTCAGCTGGGTTTGACCATCGCGATTAAACCACGTGATGATCAAAAGGTTCGTATCGTCTCCAAAGGGTATGATGGGAGATCAGAAGCTCTTTTGGATGCGCCGCCGACCGATCATTGGTCAGATTATGCTCGTGGTGCAATTTTGTATGCAGGTAAAACTGGGCTTTTGGCAGGCGGGGCAGATATAGCTGTTTCAAGCACCCTTCCCGAAGGTGCCGGTTTGTCTTCTTCCGCTGCTATCACCGTTGGGATTCTGAAACTCGCTAGAGATTTATCCGGCTCAGAGATGGATGATGTCACGATTTCGCAAATCGCCCGAAGGATTGAAAATGAATTCATTGGCATGCCCTGTGGGATTATGGATCAAATGGCTGTCGCCATCGCTAGCCCCGGACAGGCATTGTTTTTGGATACAGACGCACTGACATATGACCTTGTAGACTTACCTGAGGACCATCACATGGCGGTTGTACATTCAGGGAAATACCGACTTCTCAATGAAGGTCGTTACAAAGAGCGCAAAGAGGAATGCGATGTTGTCAAATCTGCGCTGGGTCGTAACGATATTTGTCAAATTTCACAAAAAGAATTGGATGGCCTCTCTAATTTAGATGAGGTTTTTCAAAGAAGAGCCCGTCATTGTATGACCGAACACCGCAGAACCATAGGGGCGGCTACTGCTGTTCTCGAAAATGATTTGCCTGAACTTGGCCGTCTGATGATAGAAAGCCATAACTCAATGCGAGATGACTTTGAAATCACTTTGCCGGCCATAGACCAATTGGTAGAGGATGCCATCAAATTTGGCGCCCTTGGTGCCCGTATGACAGGGGGCGGTTTTGGAGGTTGTATCGTTGCCTGTGTGGAAAAAACACGATTAGACCAGTGGAAAACAGAGCTGCTGAGCAAACATCAGGACGCGTTTTATGTCTGCTGAGTATCCAGCCATGAAACTGAACGGGCAAACTCATATTGTTGTCGGCGGAGCTGGATATATTGGCAGTCATGTTTGCAAAATGATCGCTGATCATGGTGGTGAACCCGTGACATTTGATAATTTTTCGTCGGGGCATCCACATGCTGTTCGTTGGGGCCCAGCTATCGACGTGGATTTAAGAAATGCTCAATCGTTAAACGAAGCCCTAAGTGCATATCAAGACGCTAGCAGCGTCATTCATTTAGCAAGCTCTATCGAGGTAGGCATTGGTGAGAAAGACCCAGCCGGTTTTTACAATAATAACGTCATTGGTGCTTTTAACTTGCTTGAAGGGATGCGGAAACACGGACTGGATCGATTCATCTTTTCGTCGACTTGTGCCACTTACGGTGAAACGAATAAAGTACCCCTCACAGAAGACCAAAACCAAAATCCTTTTAGTGTCTATGGTAAAACCAAGCTTGCCATTGAACACATGATACAAAGTTATCACAACGCATACGGGTTGAAATATATTACATTGCGCTATTTCAATGCTTCGGGGGCCGATCCAAGTGGAGAAATTGGCGAAGAGCATGATCCCGAGACCCATCTAATTCCCATTGCCATGCAAGCTGCAGCAGGTCTTCGTGGTAAAATGAAAATATTCGGGACAGACTATGAAACGCCCGATGGTACCTGCGTTCGAGACTACATCCATGTCAACGATATTGCTCGGGCTCATATACTTGGTCTTGGAAAATTTGACGCTGGACTAACAAATCTAGAGGTCAATATCGGTACTGGAAATGGGTATTCAAATTTGGAAATTCTGAAGATGGTCGAGGAAGTTACCGGATTACCCCTACCCTATGATGCAACTCCGCGGCGACCTGGTGATGTAACTCAATTGTTTGCTGACGCAAGCAAGGCAAAAGCAGAGCTAAACTTTGTGCCGCAATATTCGGATTTGGAATACATCATAAGAAGCGCTTGGAATTTCCATAGGTCACGGTGGCAACTATGACGGCGAATCCGCGACCGCAATTGGGTGTTTGCTACTATCCTGAGCACTGGCCGGAGGCTATGTGGGCGGAGGACGCCCGAGAAATGGTCGAGATGGGGCTCCAGTTAGTAAGGATTGGCGAGTTTGCCTGGAGCCGTCTAGAGCCTAGAGAGGGTCAATTTGAGTTCGAGTGGTTAGACAGAGCAATCAAAACGCTTGGTTCTGCTGGTTTAAAAGTTGTTTTAGGGACGCCGAGCGCGACACCCCCTAAATGGGTACTCGATAAATTTCCCGATATGCTGGCTGTGGATGCACATGGCCGTCCCAGAAAATTCGGCTCTCGCCGCCATTATTGCTTTTCACACGCTGAATATCGCGACTTTGCTGCGCAAATGGCTGGTCGACTGGCAGAACGTTATGCTGATAATCCTCATATTGTGTTCTGGCAAACGGACAACGAATATGGCTGTCACGATACGGTTATCTCTTACAGTGATCATGCCCGCGCTGAGTTTCGAACATGGCTAAAAGAAAAATATGGCAACCGGTCTATCAATGAGGCCTGGGGTAATGTGTTCTGGTCTATGGATTATACCGAGATCGATGATGTTGATCTTCCAAATATGACGGTCACCGAGCCTAATCCAGCCCATGTCATGGATTTCCGCCAGTTTTCCTCAGATCAAGTTGCTCGCTGGGATCTGGCCCAAATAAGGGCCATTCGCGAACACTGTTCAAAACCTATTTCCCACAACTATATGGGGCGAGTATTGGAGTTTGATCACTTCAAACTAGGGGAAAATCTGGAGATCGCCACTTGGGACAGTTATCCTCTTGGCTTTCTAGAGGACCGATCTGATCGTTCAGAAGCTTTTAAGGCGCAATACTGCAGAATGGGCGATCCGGATTTTCAGGCTTTTCATCATGATCTATATAGAGCGGTTGGGCGCGGCCGCTGGGGGGTGATGGAGCAACAACCAGGTCCGGTAAATTGGGCCCCTTACAATCCCGCACCCAAACCTGGCATGGTCCGTCTTTGGACTTGGGAGGCTATCGCGCACGGCGCAGAATTTGTTTGTTATTTCCGGTGGCGTCAGCCGCCATTTGCACAGGAACAAATGCATACGGCCTTGAAACGTCCGGACAACACCCCCTACCCGGTTTGTGGCGAAATCCAACGGGTTGCGGACGAACTTAAAACCTATGAGCCTGCCGCCGTCAAAGCCGACATTGCCATTATTTTTGACTATAAGTCTCAATGGGCCTGGGAAGTACAGCCTCAAGGTGCTGATTTTGATTATTTCAAGTTGGTCTATGCCTACTATTGTGCGGCTAGAGAATTGGGACAGACGATTGACATTCTCTCACCTGAGCATTCAGATTTCAGAGAATATGATCTCATTCTGGCGCCTGGACTTTTCAATATATCCAAAAAGTTGATAACGTCTTTGCAAGAATCCAATACTCCAGTGATTTATGGGCCTAGGACAAACAGCAAGACAAAGGATTTTCAAATCCAACAAGATGGAATTGCCCGCCTTTTCAATGAAAAGGTAAATCTGAACTTAGTTGAGTCGCTTCGACCGGCAGAGCTAGTCGATCTCGAAGATGGCGGGAAAATCCATATCTGGAATGAGTGTCTGGATCAATCAAGTTTGGTCAGCCTCAAGAAAGCAGACGGCACTCCGGCCATGTTGTCCAAAGATAACCTGCATTACATTGCAGGATGGCTGGATCCGGAAACCATGAAATCAACCTTGAGGGATATTATGACTTCAACGGACGAACATGGAGAATGCGACAGGGTAATTCGCACGCATAAATCTGTTTTTAACTTGAATTACAAAACGCAAACCGTTGAAATAATTGGATAAAAGGGGAAAAACATGGGATTAAATCTCACACAATTTAGCGTCTTTTTGTTGCTTACCGCACTCATCGCCGGCGTGACGATCTGGTATTGTTTGAAAGCTCGAGCATCGGATGACGGTGAGAAAGAGTATTTTCTAGCAGGCGGAAGTCTCAAGTGGTATTTTGTCGCCGGATCAATCACATTAACAAACCTATCCACCGATCAACTTGTTGGTATGAATGGGAATCAAATGGCTCTTCTTGCTTGGTGGGAGCTTGCGGCCGTTGTCGGCCTTATGATGTTGTGCTTTATTTTCATACCCGTGTACTACAAATATAATTGTACAACGACAACCGAGCTTTTGGAGAAACGATACAACAATCCTCATATCAGGGCTCTGATCTCGATCTTATTTTTGCTGGGGAATATTTTTATTTTCTTACCCGCAATTTTATATGGTGGCTCACTGTTTATGCAAAGCATGTTCGGGATCGACGTAAACCTTTATATTTTAGCGGCAATTTTTGCGATTGTCGGCTCCGCTTATGCCATTTTCGGGGGTCTTCGGGCCGTTGCCGTTTCAGATACATTCTCCGGCATACTGTTATTAGGTTTAGCCATCACAATCACGATTCTGGCTTTGAACGCTATCAATTGGGATTTTCAAGGTATCCCTAAGGAGCGTCTGACGCTTATTGGAGCTGATGACTCGGACATCCCCTGGAAAACTCTGTTAACTGGAATGATCTTTATTCAAATGTTCTACTGGTCAACTAACCAGACAATTACCCAAAGAGCCATGGCATCGCCGACAGTAAAAGAAGCCCAAAAGGGTATTTTTGCAGCAGCTGCTATCCGTCTTTTAATTGTTCCTCCGATCATTGTTATCCCTGGTATTGTCTCCTACAAACTATATGGCGATATTGGTGATACCGCCTATGGACAGATTGTTGGCGACCTACTGCCAACATTTTTATCCGGTGCGTTTGCTGCAGCTATATTTGCGGCAGTATTAACGACCTTCAACTCGATTCTAAACGCATCTGCGGCTTTGTGGGTTTGCGACATCCATGAGACCTACTTCAACAAAAATCCAAACGTTCGAAAACTTTCTCTCTGGGTGTCAATTGTCATGGTTATTTTGGCATTTTGCATGATCCCGATCTTCAATAACCCTGAGTCGAGCATCATCAATAAAGTTCAGGCCATGTATGGCTTGCTATCCATGCCAATCCTGTCTGCATTTGTTGTTGGGCTTTTGTTTAAAAACGTTGATGCTCGTGCCATGATCGTTGCTGTGATTATCGCTGTTGCATTCTATGCTTACGGAACTAGCCCACTCAATGAAAACCATCAGAATATTAACCTGCATTACATCCATCAAATGGCAATCACCCTCATCCTGAGTGTTTCAACGGCGCTGCTTCTTAGCCGACTGCTTGGGAGCAAGCCGGTTTGGGATGCTCACAATGTATTCGGGAAAGGATCCGCTGAATTTTAAATATTCAAAGTAATAAAAGCACTAAAAAAGGCCGCATCCAGCGGCCTTTTTTTTTGCAATAGCGAAAGATTAAATAACGGCAAACCTCTTACGGGCCATGTCGCTATTTCCAAACAGAACCCGACAAACTTCGTAATCTTCTGGCGTGTCCAGTTCAGACCAGGTTGAGCCTTTAATATTGATCGTATCGATTTCAATCCCAGAGGACGCTAGCCCGTGAATGGCGCTCAAAAACCAACTTTTAGTTCCATCTTCATGACGCATCAAATGCTTGAGCTGCTCACGGAAAATTGCAGGTCCCTCACCCATAAAGCGTAACATGCCGATGGATTCACCGTCGGTTTGTTGCGGCAGCAAAGTCTTACCGATAGCGGTTAGCTTTGTTCCATTTAGTGTGACCTTCATGTCGTCGCCGTCATATTGATCCTTTTGATCAATTGTGACCGAAATGTTTGTCGGGGGCGCCGTGAGAACTTTCTCGAGCAAGGCCGGGCTGAATAATGTATCGCCATTAATCAGCAAGAACTCATTTTTCATGGCCTTACGCGCCATCCAACAACTCGCAAGGTTATCGGCCACTTGATAGAATGGGTTGAATAGTGTTTTGATCTTCGGGCCCGTTTGACGGCTGTTAATTTCCGTTTCGACCAAGTGCGCATTAAACCCGGTTACAACGGTAACCTTTTCAACACCGTATTTGAACAAAGTGTCCAACTGCATGCCCAATACCGTGGTTAAACCGATTGGCAATAGGCATTTAGGCATATCCGTGGTCAAGGGTAGCAACCGCGATCCGCGTCCAGCACTCAAGATTATTGCGTGCATCTCTCATCTCCAGTCCAGCCTCAATTCCCGCAAGTCCCCAATGCAAAGAGTGAGTGATTTTGTTTTTATTTCAAAAATTCCCGCATGTTTAGCGTCCTGATACGACCCTGTCCAGAACTCAATAAATAACTGAATGGAATGTGATATTTATGTGAAATTGTTTCAATACTATCTAGGACTCAAGCCAGGACGATACAGGCTTGCGGGTCAGCACTGCTGCAAACAAAAATCCCAGATTGTAGAGAATGCAAAACACTGTCCAGATTGCGACCGCATAAAATCCCCAATGGCCAGCTTTGGGCCAAATCGTGGACAAAAGGATTCCGATCATAAAAATAAACATATTGGGGTTTCGACGGGCGATGATGAACCGCATGACGGAATTGGCCTTGGTCCAAACGTGAATATGAAACCCAAATGCTTTGATAAATATGCCTTCAATTATTCGGTCGACCGCATACCCTGCCAATATCACCATGAGGGCCAACGAAAGCGGGCTGGAATTTAATCCAGCAAAAGCAAATGTCCCGCCCAAGCCAACGAACCATGCCGCATACCAAAAAGGAGGGTGTATAAGATCGATACCATGATCGTAAATATTGCCCCAGGTTGAATAAGTCATCGTTGTTCGGGCCAGTTTTCCGTCGACTGTATCTAGAAAAGTCATGGTCCAACCGGTTAAAAAGCCTAATAACCACTGACCCTGATAAAAAAAATACAGCGCCGCCAGCATTAGAAACATTCCGATGGTTGTCACCATATTAGGCGAAAGTTTCAAATTCGCACAGAGCCGAGTGACGTAATATGCAGGCACCGGCCAGATAAACTTGGTCACAAAGTCCGTGATGCCTTTATACGAACTGTCAAACTGTCGCTTCATGAGTTCGGTCATTGATTGGCTTTCTGTATCAAACACATAACCGGGTTCGGTTTTTCTCAGCTCTTTTATGTAGCCTGTGCCAAGCTCACTCGCTTCAACCGCAGTTAATGTAGAATTGTCCGCGTTATAGGCTTGACCAATCAGGCCTTTAGCTTTTGTCTTGCTAATTCCATATGTTGCGACAATCTTTCCGTTATCCAACAAGGCCGTATCCGGCGATTTTAGAAATGCCTTCATGGTACTAGCCGATAACACATAGCGAATATCGGCAACGATATCGCTTTCATCGTTATCCACAACTGTGCCGCCGACTTTGGTATAGGCTCGTCTTTGCCATTCCATGAGCGGCAAGCCCCAAAGTCTTTTGTCTGACGTCCCAATCAATTGTACTGATGGACGGCGGATCTTATCGGAAGTGCGATCAAGCATTAGCCGCCATTAGGTGATTTGCCCTGTACAGAGCAAGTCGGAAATGAGCAAAATCATACACCTTCCGGTCCGTGTTTAAGCCTTTGTCCCGGAACTCTGATGTCCTCTACCAAATCCTGTATGTGTTGAGGGGGCGCTTTGGTTATAAGACTGACCACGATTCCAACAGCAAGTGCCAACCACATAAACAGAAATCCTATGCCTTCTGGAGAAACGCCAAACCACCAGGCCGACGGATCGTCTGCATTCACAAACTTGAAGTAGTAGATATAACTGAATGTGGAAATCAACCCGACCAACATAGCAGCGATGGCCCCTTCGCGATTCATGCGTTTCCAGAAAATCCCAAGGAAAATCACAGGGAATAAAGACGCGGCTGCTAGTCCGAAAGCAAAGGCCACCACTTGCGCCACAAATGGTAAGGACGAGGCATAGATTCCCAATAGTCCCGCTGCAATAACGGCTGCAGCAGCCGAGACCCGAGCGACCAACATTTCCCGGCGTTCTGACATATTGGGCGCAAAGGTTCGTTTTAACAGATCATGGGATATGGCGGAACTTATGACCATTAAGAGCCCGGCTGCCGTGGAGAGCGCTGCTGCTAGCCCACCAGCAACAACAAGCCCAATCACCCAATTGGGGAGTTCCGCAATCTTTGGATTGGCAAGTACAAAAATATCCCGATTAGGTGTGACCTCATTCGCGATACCATCCGGCGCTTTCGGACCACGATATTGCATGATCCCATCTCCATTTTCATCGTCAAACTTCAACAATCCAGAAGCTTCCCAATCCTTATACCATTTAGGCACCGGCTTGCCGCCCTCCGCCAGAATTGCAGTCGCACGCGCCTCGTAGTCTTCAGTGTCGGCGATATATGTGGCCTCATTGACCGTATCGATGAAATTCATTCGGGCAAATGAAGCCACGGCCGGCGCCGTCGTGTATAGAATGGCAATAAAAACCAACGCCCAACCGGCTGAAATCCGAGCGGCCTGCGCCGATTTAACAGTAAAAAATCTGATGATGACATGAGGCAATCCTGCTGTTCCAAACATGAGCGCTGCTGTTATGCAAAAGACATCCAATTGAGATTTATTTGTTGAAGTATATTCAGTGAAGCCTAGATCCCGAACGACCTTATTCAGATTTTCTAGCATCGGTGTATTCGTGCCCTTCATGTCTCCAATAAAGCCCAATTGCGGGATGGCATTGCCCGTGATCATGATTGAAATAAAAATAGCTGGGACCGTATAAGCGAAGATCAACACGACATATTGGGCGACTTGTGTATAGGTAATGCCTTTCATCCCGCCCCAAACGGCATAGATGAAGACAATAAACATGCCAAAGAAAATACCCCTTTCATAAGAAATGTTGAGAAATCCGGAGAACGCAACGCCTACTCCTTTCATTTGACCCGCAATATACGTGAAGGATACGAATAATGCACAGATCACGGCAATCACACGCGCAGTCGGTGAGTAAAACCTGTCCCCTACGAAATCAGGCACGGTGAACTTTCCAAACTCCCTTAGAAAAGGAGCTAACAGCAAGGCGAGCAAAACATAGCCGCCTGTCCATCCCATCAAGTAAACCGAGCCTCCGTAACCCATAAAAGCTATGAGCCCGGCCATAGACAAAAAACTCGCCGCACTCATCCAGTCGGCGGCCGTGGCCATACCATTGATAACCGGATGAACATCATGACCCGCCACGTAAAAATCAGTTGTAGACCCTGCCCGCGACCGCCAGGCAATGAAAATATAAACGCTAAAAGTCAGGCCGACCCAGAACCAGGTCCAGAATAGCTCTCCCATGACCTAGTCCTTAATTCCGTATTTCTTCTCATATTTTTTCATCTTGAAACAGTAGATGAAAATCAGCGCGACAAAGACATAGATTGCGCCGTTTTGCGCAAACCAAAAACCAAGTGGAGCGCCACCGATTGAGAATTGATCTAAATAGTCTCGGAAGAGGATTCCGGCGCCGAATGAAACCATAAACCAGATAGCCAGCAAAAATAGTGTTAATCGCAAAGTTGCGCGCCAATAGCCCTTGGCATTTGTTTCGATTTCGTCAGCCATCTATGTCTCCCCTTTTATACTGGCTAATCGTCTTTGGTATCCAGCTCAAGTTTTATCGGATTTTATATTGTCAAATTTCCGACGAGAACCGAGATAGTCTTCGCTGCGCATTTCGATCAGGCGGCTGACCGTTCGTTCAAATTCAAACGCGCCGTCCCCTTTTTGATATAGGGCTTGTGGCTCTCCCGCAGCGCTCATAACGAGCTTGGTCTTGGTCTCGTAAAGAGCATCCACAAGCGTGACAAAACGTTTGGCTTCATTGCGCATAGACCGGTCCATAACCGGGACATTTTCGAGAATGAGCGTTTGAAAACTATGGGCTAGCTTGAGATAGTCCGCTGGTCCCAGCGGATTTCCACACAAGCGCTGAAAAGTCGTCCTTGCTGTTCCGGCGGCTGTATTTTCCAAGACCAATTCTCGTCCTTGCACTCTTAACGTTGTCGGGCGTGCAATCGCAGCGCCAGTCAAACGATTCCAAGCGGACTCAATGGCCAGTTCTGCACCGTCTCCCAGAGGGGAGTAATAAACGGGAGCTGCCGTTAGCTGGCGTAATCGATGGTCGACATCGCCAGCAAATTCATGAATGATCAGATGCTCCGGCATTAATTCGATAAACGGTTCAAACAGATCTCGGTTGAGGCCATGTTTGTATAAATCCTCTGGGGGTCGATTCGACGTCGCTACCACGACAACCCCTTTGGACCATAGCGCTTGAAATAATCGGGACAAAATCATAGCATCGGCGATGTCCGTAACATGAAACTCGTCGAAACATAAAACCTGCGATCTATCCGCGATAAGTTTGGCGACTGGTGCAATTGGATCGTCACCTGCGCCGCGCACATAATGATCAGCCCTTCGTCGTTCTTTGTCGCTTAATTTTCTCCAAACCCCGATCTGCTCGTGGACATCGAGCATGAAAGCATGAAAATGTACGCGGGATTTCTCTTTGACATCGACGGCCTCGAAAAACCAATCCATTAACATGGACTTACCCCGGCCAACACCTCCCCAAAGATAGAGCCCTTTGGGTGCCTGCTTTTCCCGCCAGAAAAAAATTGACTTATCTGAACCTTCCGAAATTCGCGATAGCAAGTCGTCTAATGCCTGTGCGGCTCTGACTTGAGCATCATCCTCATATAACTCGCCATTCGCGATTCTACACCGTAGTTCTTTAAGAACGCTGCGCATCAGGACTGAGTTTTAATCCAAATGATGGCCAGAACCAATGAGCCAAAGGAGAATACCGTCAAAAACGTCAATAGCGGGCGATTTTTGATAGGAGTCGACATAAATATCCGCCTAACACCCGCGGATTTTTCGTCAAGTATTCAGGGTTTCCTTTTGTTCATTTCCTGTTTATGTAATCCTTACTAAGAGTTAACGATATACGCTTGCGCGCCTTGCGCGTAGCTGTGTATGGAGTTTGTTTACGGGGGGTTCCTGACGGGAGCCTATAACTATAATTTGGAGGTTCCTAAATGCAGGAAAGTAGAAAAATCCAGGACACCTTGGCCGAGACGGCTCGTGTAAACGAGTTTTCGGGTTGGCTCAAAGGACTGATCCCTGGAGAAAATTTTGACTGGATTGCCGATCTGGCAATGACAGCGATCGTAATCATTGTTGGTTACTTTATCGCTAAGATAGCTGGTGCTCTTGTCGCCGGCGCAATCAATAAGACTGGACTTGGCCGTCGTGCCAAATCAACAGGCGGCAACATCGGTCGCTCGCTCTCAAAAGCCGTTTTCTGGGTACTTTGGTTAGTATTCATCCTAATGGGACTGCGCCAGTTCCCTCAACTGTCAAGCCAGCTCGACTTCGTTGATGGCATGCTCGACACTATTTTTGAATACGTACCAAAGCTGATTGCAGCTGCCATCATCATGGGTATTGGTACCGTTTTGGCGAAAGTCGTTAAAGAAGCTCTTTCAAGCACGCTTGAAGCTGCTCAAGTCGACAATCTGGCGTCACGTTTTGGCTTTGCTGGCGCTGATGATGGTGCCCCATCGAATGGTATTTCCCGTGGACTTGGTGGACTGGCCGGTGCGATCGTTCTGATCCTTGCCGCCTCTAGTGCTATCGGCGCTCTGGACATCAAAACGCTGTCTGAGCCAATCGATAACCTTCTTCAAACCATCATTGCCTACATCCCGAACATTTTGGCTGCAGCTCTGATCTTGGCGATAACCGTCTTTATCGGTCGCTTCATTGCCAACCTAGTTCGTACAACATTACCTTCACTGGGTGTTGATGACTCGCTGGGTGCAATCGCAAGCCTCGACGGAACATCACGTCCAGGTTTTGTACCTTCCAAGCTGTTCGGTACACTGTCATTCGCAGGTATCTTGGTAATGGGTCTTTCGGCCGCTATGAACGCTTTGGGTATTCCACAGCTGACAAGCGTATTCGAGACATTGATGGCCATTGGCGGTAAGATCGTCCTGGGTGCTATCATCATCGGTGCAGGTCTGTTCATTGCTAACTTTGTGTCCAAGATCGTTACACAGACATCTGGCGATCTGGCTGGTTCAATCGTGAAGTACGCAACTCTGTTGATCGTAACCTTCATGGGTCTGGCTCAAATGGATCTGGGTGCTGACATCGTTCAGAATGCCTTCCAATCCCTGTCTTGGGGTCTGGGTATTGCTCTGGGTGTTGGCGGTGCAATCGCTTTCGGCCTGGGTGGTCGCGAGTGGGCAGCCAAGAAGCTGAACCAGTGGTGGCCTAAGTAATCGGTCCCGATAATTGATATAGAGAGCCGCCTTCCGAGGCGGTTTTTTTTTGCCTAAATGATATCGCCAATAAGCTGCAAAGCATCTCGATCAGACAGCTCATATTCTGTTAGATCGATCAATGCCTGAACGCGCACCCGGCATAGCTCATAAACATCAGAGAACGCCTTCTGCCGTGCAGAGAGGGGCTCAATATGCGCCGGGTCCTCTGCGCCCCAATGAACACAGATAGAAGTGTGACCGGGTTTGTGTGGCCAGACGGGACATGTCTCGTCAGCTGCACTTGCGCAGACCGTAATGATAATATCCATGATCGGCGCATCTTTGTCCGCAAACACATCCCAGCTCTTCGAAGCCACATCATCTGGCTCATGCCCGCGTCGGCGCAATTCGGCAAGCCCATCCGGGTGTGGTTGTCCACTCGGTTGGCTTCCAGCCGAAAAGGCAACGAACCTCCCCTCACCTAAATCTCGGAGAAGGACTTCAGAGAGGATGGAACGGGCCGAGTTACCTGTACAGAGGAATAGAACGTTGACAGCCATTTTACCTTGCAATCGCATGAGTGGTGGGTATTCAACCCTCTAGGATTTGAGGGCCAATTTAGCAATGCATATTGTTGATCAGCTAATTGCCGAACGCGCGACCCGGTTGGTTTCCCGCAAAAGACTCTATCGCGTCATTCAACCAGCACTGAATAAAGCTCTTCACTATGATCTCGCTGTGGAGCTAGCAGATAAAGTAAAATCTATGTCCGGCCACGAAGCTTTTGCCTTGGTCTCTGACATGATGAAGCCCGAAATTATTGTGAAGGGAATTGATAACCTTCCGGAAACGGGTCCCTGTGTTTTGATCTCCAATCACCCGACCGGTCTTGCAGACGGGATAGCTGTATTCGAGGCCATAAAGGCTCGGCGTCCCGATCACATCTACTTGGCCAATGCGGATGCCTTGCGTGTCATCCCTGACTGCGAGGACATCATTATCCCAGTTGAGTGGGTGCTCAGCAAGCGATCCGTTGGCAAAACCCGAGAAACCCTATCGAAAACCCGCAACGCCTTTAAGGACGGACGCTGTGTGGTGATTTTTCCATCTGGTAAACTGGCCGCCCTGACTTGGACTGGCATTGTTGACAAACCCTGGGAGAGCTCCGCTGCTATGCTGGCCAAGAAGTATAATGTTCCAGTAATCCCGCTAAGGATCAAGGCCCGCAATTCCTCTCTCTATTATTTCTTTGCCAAAACCAATGGTGAGCTAAGGGATATTACTTTGTTCCGCGAACTATTAAACAAAAAAGGGCAAAAATTCGAATTGACTTTTGGCCCCCTTATTGGCCCGGAAACACTCTCAAAGAACGCCGATGACGCCACTGCGATGATCCGACAGATTGTCGAGTCGCTTTAAGTCCGCCATAAGGCGAGCATGATCAGAAGACTTTTCCTCATTCTCACGCTGTTGGCCACATTTGGCGTCCTGGCGGCTATTGTATTGCAACCCAAGGACAAAGAGGGTCCCGTAATCGAAACGCCTCAAGGTCCGGTACAGGGGCTCATAACGCCCAATAAGGTCCATAATTTCAAAGGACTGCCCTTTGCTGCGCCCCCAATAGAGGATCTGAGATGGCGACCACCGGTCAAAGCCGCATCATGGAGTGAAACCCGAAACGCAACGCGTTTTGGCAACCAGTGTATGCAGGCAACAGGAGACGGCGGCGGATTTCTCAACCTGATGATCGAGCGCCATGGATTATCGTCTTTCAAGAAATTCCTGATCCGCAAAGCTGTCAGTGCCTCAGGAGATTCCAAGATCAGCGAAGATTGCCTCTATTTGAATGTCCGCACGCCTAATCTGAACGAAACCGGCAAGGTCGAAGGCGATCCCCTCCCCGTCATGGTGTGGATACATGGGGGTGGTCATCAGTTTGGATCTGGGGATTTCAATATTTATCAGGGTGATGCCTTACCCCTCAAAGGCGTGGTGCTCGTCACGATCAATTACCGCTTGGGTGCATTTGGTTATATGGCCCATCCCGCCCTGTCAGCAGACGATCCACGAGGTGTGTCCGGCAATTACGGCACTTTGGATCAAATCGCCGCTTTGGAGTGGGTTCGGGACAATATTTCGGCCTATGGTGGTGATTCAGAGAATGTAACGATCTTTGGCGAAAGCGCCGGCGCCTGGTCTGTAACGGAATTGATGAGTGCCCCAGCTGCAAAAGGTCTTTTCCATCGCGCCATCGGACAAAGCGGCGCGTCGACTTATCATCTGGGTCAAATGGCCGAGGACCCAACTGAATGGAAAGATGGGTACGAAGGCGGTCAATTGCTTTCCGACGCGCTAGGATTGAAAAATCCCTCAGCGGATGATCTCCGGGCTGTCTCGGCTGACAAGATTATTGATGTTTTAAATCTAGAAATGAGTAGCGCCTTCCATCATATCCGTGACGGCGTAGTCTTTCCCAAAAACGTTGGTCACGCTTTCCAGGACGGTGATTATTACGCGGTTCCGACCTTGTTCGGGTATAATAGCGATGAATCGACGGTATTCTTCCCTAATGATCCACATCCGACCCTTTGGACTCGTGACGTTCCCAGAGATGATCGAGCAGGTCAAATCGAAGCCCTAAAACGGCATTTCGGCGACGCGTCAGCGCGACTGGTTGACCTCTATGGATTGGATAAAGATTTCGATAAAGGCGGAGAACAGTTCATGGGAGATGAAATATTTGGCGTGAATGTTCGTCTGGTGTCCAAACTCAATAGTCGACATGGGCAACCCTCTTACAGCTTTGTTTTTACCCGTATTCCGCCAAATAAAGATCAAACCATTGGCGCCTTTCATTTTGCGGAAACACAATTCGTATTTGGAACCCCACAAAAGATCTTTGGATGGTCCCGACAGGACGATGTCCTAGCAGAGATCATGCAAAATTACTGGGTCAATTTCGCTCGGACCGGTAACCCCAATGGCAAAGGCCTTCCAGACTGGCCTGAATATGGAGATGGCAACTGGATGCGTCTTGCGGCCAATGATGAGCTCGCGACTGAAGCGATCAAGCATTACCGCAAAGAAAAGTTGGACATATTAGAGGCTGGTATGCTGCAAAAGCTGGAGCTTATTCGTCCTCAAAGCGCGCTATCGACTGTCGCTGTCGATTAACTGTGAGTTGGGTTACATCAGGTCGGGAATAATGCCCGGCCGCATCAAAATTGTGACGCTCCTGCCGGATCAATTTCGGGTCTAATTCCGCAAATCGCAACCCTTCTTCGTGGGTTACAGGTTCGAGCACCCAACTACCGTCGGGCGCAGCAATACACGACCCGCCATCCGCTGCAACTTCTGGCATTAAGTCTTTGATTTCATTTGAAAAAGGGGTATCATCTGGGACATCGGAAGGCCGCATAAGACTAGACACTGATATGCAATAACTCCGGCCTTCTTTCGCCAAAAAAGGTGTAATATCGACCGTATTTCTGAGGCTTCCGGGCCAACAAGCGACGTGCAAATCTTCTGCCTGAGCGTAGAGCGCCGCACGAGATAAAGGCATCCAGTTTTCCCAGCAGTTCAGCCCACCGAGAGTAAAGGCACCCAAGCGATGAGTGACTAGCCCCGCCCCATCTCCAGGCGACCAGACTAGGCGCTCCTCATAAGTCGGCTGGAGTTTACGGTGCACAGACTGGATCGTGCCGACCGGATCAATATAAACAAAACTGGCATAGAGAGAATGACCACTTCTTTGACGCGGGCGCTCAATGATTCCCAAGTAACAGGCCATTTTGGACTTTTTCAGGGCCTCGCATACGCCTTCGAGATGGCCATCTTCGATCGTGACGGCCTGGTCCGCGTAATGGGCAAATAGTTCTTTTTGCTTGGCATTATTAAACTTGGCCCCGCCGGTCAGATCCGGCCAAAACGGATAACCAGGGACTAGTCCTTCACCAAATACAATTAACTCAGCATTGGACTTCGCGGCGTCCTCAATTGTTTTGATAACTTTAGCCAGAGTCTTATCGCGGTCTAACCATACGGGTGAGATCTGCGGTAAAGCGACTTTGAGCTTTGAATTATTGTTTGCCATGACAGGACTCCTTGGGCCCGGCTTATGCGCCGGACCAGTTTCTGTCAAAACACGATTATTATATCACGTAATTCGGATCCGTAATCGCATGGAAAACCGGTTTGGCTTGGCCCTCCCTATCGAACAAGAGCGGATAGTTGAACCGCTCGATCGGTGAAGAATTCAGCCAGCTATCGCCATCCCGAACGCCCCAGAAAGAGACCGATTCGACCGAAGATCGAAGGGCCAGGCCTTCAAACAAAGTCCGTAATAGCTGGGCCTGTTGCGCCAACATATCGTCGGGCGGATTCGGTCCAAGGTCGGCCAAACAATTTGTTCTCTGCTGCCAGCACTCCCCAGGATCACGATAGAAAGACACATCAATTTCGGTTGCATGATTGATTAGACCCAAGAACTCATTGTCGACTGCATCAATAGCCGCCAGGGCCTGCGCCGGGTCGGTATCCAAGAAAAAATGGAACTGATGCCCCACACCATCGATGGGAACCCCACGCTGGTTTAACCGCCTGACAATTTCCATTAGCCAATTTCGTTTGAATTCAGTTTCCGTATCATATTCGCTGATAAACAATAGTGCGTCTGGATCGGCAGCGCGAGCCGCTCTGAATGCCCAATCGATATAATCGGCACTTCCGACCGCATTATACATTTCACTTCGACGATCGGGTCCTATACCATCAGAACCTCGGTAAATATCAGCCGACGTTACTTCATTAACCACATCCCAAGCTGTCACTCTTCCACGGAAGTAATCAACCACTGTCGAGATATATTCCTCCAAACGAAGTCTAATATCGGTTGGCGTCCCTTGATAGAAATGCTCAGGCATCGATTCGTGCCAAACCAATGCATGCCCACGAACTTCCATGCCGTTTTCCAGCGCCCAGTCGACGACCCGGTCACCTTCCGAGAAATTGAATACGCCGGGCGTAGGCTGAATCACATCAGGCTTTAACTCCCACTCAGGGGTAATGCTTGAGAATTGATCCAAGGCTAATTCCGCAGACGGATCCATGGCGGAAACCCGTTGATTGGATAAGGCGGTGCCAACTGTGAAATTGTTTCGAAAAGTATCGCGCAATAGCCCGGTTGTCAGTTCTCCAGTAGTCCCCCCGCTTCCGTTCGTTGGCGGAGTTGGTGGCGGCGGAGGTGGCGGATTGCCTCCGCCTTGAAATACACCGGATGCTGTCTGAGAACTTCCGCCGCCGCCACAGGCTCCCAGTGCCAGCGCACTACCGCCCAAGAGCAACCTCAAACGGTCTCTTGCCGTAAAATCCACCATCTTAACCTCTAATTCTTTTTTTTAAAGGATACTTAAATCCCGTAAATTATCGGTGAAAATTGAGAGCCTTATCCTTAACGCTTATTCGGTTTTATAGTTTGGATCGGTAAGAGCGTGGAAAGCAGGCTTTGGCTTTCCATCCCGGTCAAACAATAACGGGTGATTATGTCGCTCAATCGGAGACGTATTCAGCCAACTATCCCCATCCCGAACGCCCCAGAATGAAACAGATTCGACGCTGGGTTTGAGCGTTAGGCCATCTAAAAGATTTTTAAGCAGTGCGGCCTGAGTGTTTAACACCTCTGTCGGCGGGTTTGGACCGTAATCGGCGTCACAATTTGTTGACGTCTGCCAACACTCACCGGGATCATGATAAACGCTCACATCAATCTCAGTGACATGCTGGATAAGACCCATATATTCGTTGTCGACGGCCTCGATCGCGGCCAGAGCCTCTTTATAATCCGTGTCATAAAACATATGCATTTGGTGTCCGACGCCATCGAGCGGAACGCCACGCTGCTTCAGTCGACGTAGAATTTGAACAAACCATTCGCGTTTTAGGGGTGTCTCTGTGTCATATTCATTGAGGAAGAGCTGAACGTTCGGGTCAGCTGCTCTCGCCGCATGAAATGCCCAGTCGATATAATCCGAATTTCCGACGGCATTGTACCAGTTTGATCGTCGGTCTGGTCCCACCCCGTCATAACCTCGGTAGATGTCGGGTGAGACAATCTCGTTAACGACGTCCCAGACATGAATTCGGCCACGATAGTGATCCATGACAGTCCAGATATAATCCTCTAGCCGGAGTTTGATATCCTCTCGGCTGCCTTCAAGGAAATGATGAGGTGTGGAAACATGCCATAGTAAAGCGTGACCGCGGACGGCCATGTTATTCTCAAGGGCCCAATCAACAATGCGGTCGCCTTCCGAAAAATTATAAACGCCTGGAGATGGGTTGATGACAGACGGTTTAAGTTCCCATTCCGGCGTAATGGAATTAAATTGATCAGCAGCAATTTGGGCGGATTTGTCCCGCGCGTCGACTTGTTGGTGATTAATCGCTGTGCCGATTTTGAAATTATTTCGATAGTAATCCCGCAACATGCCGGTGACCGGCGTATCACTCCCCGTTGGCGGCGGAGATGGAGGCGGAGGCGGCGGGGGTGGAGGGGGCGGCTTTCCGTTGAAAACACCTCCGGAGACCGGTTCGTTACCACCTCCACCACATGCTGTTAACAAAAGTGCACTGCCGCCTAGTAAAAGTTTCAGGCGATCTCGAGCCGTAAAGTCCACCATTTCCCAACCTCGTTTTTGGTTCGCCTAACACTACCAAGTTCTTGTAAAACTTAGGTAAATTGAGGTTTTCTCCTCAGGAGGGAATGTGGTTCAAAACGGTGCAAAATTCGCTTGAATGCTAAAAGAAATAGTTGCTGAATTCTTAATCAATTGAGCCGAAATTGTTAACGGCGCGAATTTTTCTTAATTCCGAAATTTAATATTTGGATGAATCCCGTGGGTTCATGTAGGCATCAACAGGCTTTTTAAGATTTCGACTTGCAATTCAAAAGCTTTCGTTCCCGGGGCAATCAATTCAACATGCCCCTCTCCGGCCGCATGGGCATAAGCGGCATTGTCACCAGCGATAGTCGCAGCCTCTGTATATGCCATCCCGAGTTCCTCAGGTGCTATCTTATCTTTCTCGCCGTTGACGTTGTATATGGCCACGCCAGTTGGCAAAAGACGGTCACTTGAGGTGTCCGCATATGGGTCTGGTCGGGTCTTGCTAGCCCGCCCTGTCAAACGCGGTCGGATTTCTGCCAAGCAAGATGCCAAAGTTATTGGTTCGGAAGCGACCAAATCGGCCAAGCCCCCGGAATTGATAATGCCTTTGAGAGGTGTCTCTCGCCGAGCATTAATTTCGGTAAATTCGGGCAGATTTACGGATCCCGCATACCAAGTGATCAGATGCCCTCCCGCCGAATGTCCAAAACCCGCAACCCTGTTCAAATCCAGATTGAGTTCTAAGGCGTGCTCAGAGAGCGCATTGCCTGCCATGGCTACATCTTCAAACGTGCCCGGATATCCGCCTCCTGGCTCATCTACGCCGCGATATTCGACATTCCAGACCGCCATCCCATTCTTGCGCAGGGCTTCGGCCATGTAATTCATAAGCGATCGGTCCGCGATTGACTTTTGCCAGCAACCGCCATGGATCATTAAGACTACAGGATGCGGCCCCTGGTTATCGGGCAGCCAGACATCGACAATAGCCGTGGGCAAATCACTATAGGTTATGGATGTGGTTGGCTCGGGAAGCGGCTGGTTTGTCAAATCCGGCCATGTCATGATCTGTTTTTCCACGATGACATCCTGTTGAGTGGATTTGCTTGCAGCCTCTAAATCAGAAGTTTGAGGTGCACATCCGCTGAGCGCAATCAATGGCAGTAATCTGACGAACAAAGAAACCATAAATCCTACTAGCCATGTCTCTGGCCGTGAGGCAAAAGAAAACTATGGAAATACCGAAAAATCGTGACGCCGTGCTGGCGCTGGATGCAGCCGATCCCCTCGCCGATAAGAGATCACTTTTTCACCTGCAAGAAGATGTAGTTTATCTCGTTGGGCATTCACTCGGCCCGTCGAGTATGGCCTCCATCGATGCCGTTAGAAGATGCCTGGAAGAGGATTGGAAAAACGGTTTGGTCGGATCCTGGAATTCGGCAGGCTGGTTCGACATGGCCAAGACATTAGGGGCCAAGATTTCTGGGTTAATTGGAGCCCATCCCAAGGAGGTCATGGTCACGGATACGGTCTCGACCAATATATTCAAATTGGCCATCGCCGCACTCCCCTTGGTCAATGCGAAGGTTATTTATGTGGATGAGACCGAATTCCCGACGGATCAGTACATGGCGGACAGTATCGCCAGGATAAAAGGTATATCCTGCAATAGGGTCACTACGGGAGATGAAAAGCGAGCGCTGAATTCCGGCGGTATTTATATCAAAAGCGCGGTCGGATTTCGGAATTCCAACCGGGTCAATATGAAAGACTATGAAGAAGCCGCTGCTAAATCTGGCACTCTGATTATCTGGGATCTATCCCACGCCACAGGTGTTGTTGCCTTAGACATGCAAGCCGTCGGGGCTCGCCTGGCAACAGGTTGCACCTATAAATACCTGAATGCTGGTCCAGGCGCCCCGTCGTTTCTTTATGTTCACAAGAGTTTGTTGAGCGATATGACGACGCCGCTCCCCGGATGGATGGGACATGCCCGGCCCTTCTCATTTGAGCCCATATACGCCCCCACAGACAATTCTTCGCGTTTTGCCTCAGGCACGCCGCCTATTCTCTCTCTTAGCGCTCTAGGGGGCGCTCTGAGCTGTTTTGAGGGTGTAGATATCCATGATCTGGAGGAAAAATCTGGAAAGCTGGGTGATTTGTGTGTCGCCATGGCGGAGAGTATGGGGCTGTGTATCTCATCTCCCAAAACAGCAGCCCATCGCGGTGGCCATGTCAGCTTGGAGCTTGAAAACGCTTACGCCATTTCACGGGCACTGCATGATCAAGGGTTTCAAACGGATTTTAGAACGCCATCAACGATTAGGTTTGGTCTGTCGCCACTTTATATCCGTTATATCGATATTTGGAATGTCTTGCAGGCCGTTAACAAGATAATCAAAGAAAAACAATGGGATAACCCGAAATACCTCAAGCGCTATAAAGTGACCTAGGCCCGCTCCACCATCATCTTCTTGACTTCTGCAATGGCTTTGGCCGGGTTTAAGCCCTTTGGGCAAACATTGGCGCAGTTCATAATTGTGTGACAGCGATAAAGCTTGAACGGATCTTCCAGTCTGTCCAGGCGCTCATTCGTGGCATCATCTCTGCTATCGATCAGCCAGCGATACGCCTGTAGGAGTGCCGCTGGACCGAGATATCGGTCCCCGTTCCACCAATAAGACGGGCATGACGTTGAGCAGGACGCGCAGAGAATACATTCGTAGAGGCCGTTGAGCTTTTCACGGTCTTCGATAGTTTGTTGATGTTCGCCCTTGGGTTCAGCTTCGCTGGTTTGTAGCCAAGGTTGGATTTCCGCGTATTGGGCATAGAATTGCGAAAGATCAGGAACCAAGTCTCTGACAACTGGCATGTGTGGCAGCGGGCTGATGGCGATGGTGCCGCCGCCGACTTCATCAATGCCTTTGGTGCAAGCTAATGTATTTCGTCCGCCAATATTCATGGCGCAGGAACCACAAACCCCTTCGCGGCATGAGCGGCGGAATGCCAGCGTCGGATCAACTTCGTTTTTAATCTTAATCAAAGCGTCCAACACCATAGGCCCGCATTCATCCAGATCGATCTGGTAGGTATCCCAGCGAGGTCCTTGCCCGTCTGCCGGGTCAAAACGGTAAATTTTGAATGTTTTCAGCCGTTTTCCACCAGCAATGGCTGGCCAATCCTTACCCTTGGAGAGTTTCGAGTTCTTTGGGAGCGTAAGCTGAACCATGGGACAACCTTATTGACTGATTTGCTTTGGTATAAACAGGGTTGATCTGAATGCGAAGACTTAAATTTAGCCTAATCCGGCCCTAATTGTCGCGGCTTTTTGCTTTTTTATGGCGAAGGCACGATATGATAAACCACGGCTTTGTCACGATTAAACACAGATTTGCCCAGAGGCTTTAGATCCTCGAGCTTCATCTCCTGATAAGCATCATGCCGACGCCGATGACGGGCCACGATTTCGGGGTCAGTCTGTGAACGGGCAATAATGTTCATCCAATAGGCATTGCTTTCAAGAGATTCTTCTATGTTTTCGCGAATCGGCGTGATGGCCCGCTCAAATAGATCTTCATCAAACTCGCCATTTTTAAATTCTTCGGCCAAGGTGTGGATGCGGGCTTCGGCCTTAGTAATATCCTCCGGGTTCACTTCGAGTGACGCGGCCAGATAGCCAAATTCAGGATAGGTGCGCGGCGAAACAACAAATGAAGACGGCGAATAAGACGTGCCCAACTCTTCTCGCAGAACCTCTACCAAACGCAGTTTAAACATGGAATTAAGCAAGTTCATGCGACGGACGACCATATCATCGCGACCGTCCGGAGACGGCCAGTATACCCGTAGCAATGCCGTATTGTCCTCCCCAGCATGGGACAGAACTGTCGGACGATCTGTGGCATTTGCAAATTTCAGTTTGATTTTATCAGCAGGCGCCACGGGGGCAGCCGCTTTAACTTTGGGCAGCGTACCAAATGTCCGAGCCACTTCCGCAATCACCGTGTCAATTTCGATATCTCCGACAACTCCAATCTCGATAGACTCGCCTCTTTTACTGTCGTCTAGCCAGCTTGATGCGGTTTCCAAGCTGGCGGCACGTAGATCTTCTTCGGATGGTATGCCAAAACGCGGATTATCGGAACGAATCAGGCGCTCCAGGTCGCGCGACGCGACACCGCCCGGAGTTGAATCGAGCGTCGGATAGAACGAACTAATCCACTTATCATAGCGAGCCTTAGCCTCGTCCCGGAACCCAGGTTCCAGATAATAGGCCATCATTAAGTTTAGCTGCTCAGGCAGGAACTCCATAGTTGTTCCGCCATTCATAAACATTTGCCTGGTGCCCATATTATGGCCAACGCCAACGCTTTTTCCGGCCATGATTGTTCTGAGCTCATCAGCGGAATGAGCTTTTAGCCCACCCAAAGATAAGGCGTTACCCAGCAACCAACGCGTTGGTGTTCCGTCATCCTCTAAAAACAATTCGCCTTTGCCATAGGCCATATCCACAGAAAGAACCCCCTTCTGATAAGGTGTCTTTTTCAAATTAAGCCGCACACCGTTTTCAAATTCAATCTGGGTGAAATCTACGTCTTCTACGTTTACACGGCTCTTAACCTTGCCTGGCTCGCCGAAATTCCGATAAGCAAATTCTGCGGTTTCAACGACTTCATTAGCCTGGACACCGACTGATTGGCTATCTCTGTAAGCCTGCTTGATAGCTTCTTCCGGGTTTTCGATAATTTCCGATGTAGATATATATATTTGCGGTTCTTCTATGCCTGCCCAATACGCCTTGAACGCAGCGTGCACTTGCTCCGGCGTAATCGTGTCAGCATATTCTTCGAAGAAATCCCGGTTAAATTCCGGACTCGTCATGACAACGTCTCCGGAATAGTTCCCAAGAATACTACGCGCCAAGCCGGACGTTCGTCGCGTCTCCGCGCGCTCGACGGCAACTTTTAGGGATTGTCGGGAATTGGCAATCTGTTCGTCGAGTTCGGCCTGAGTAAAGCCAAATTCGAGCGCCTTTCGGAGCTCCTGTTCTCCGGCCGCCAGAGCCTGCGCCCAGTTTTCTGGTTGTGAGGACAGGCTGACGGAGGAAATGCGAATAGCATCGTAGGTCGTCGACGTGCTGGCCCCGGCAGAGATAAAGGGAGCTTCCTCTGTTTGGGCAATGGCGGCCAGTCGGCGGGACAAAATCCGATTGCCCAGGGCCTCGACGTAGAAATCTTTGCGATTGGCCTTTTTATCAGCCCTCAGATCGGGTGCACTCATGACGTTGATCGAAACAGTGGTTTGGATTTCCGGGTCGGAGTAATAGGTCGCTTCAAAAGGTTTGGGCCCAAGAACCTTTAGCTCATGGATACTTTTATCCACACCTTTTGCGGTCCAATCTCTGAAATATTCCGAGATTTTATTGCTCGCATAGGCCGTTTCCATATCCCCGACGAGCACGATGAAAGTATCTTCCGGACGGTAATAACCCTCGTAAAAGGCCCGGAATTGTTCGGGTGTGACAGACTTAATCGTGTCTTCAGTTCCGATTGGCAGACGGTCTGGGATCAAAGTCCCATCCATAAAATAATTGAGCTGGGCAATGGAGGCATGAAAGGCCGGACTGGTTCTGGCGCGCTTCTCAGCCAGAATCACTCCCCGCTCGTTTTCGATGGCCTCGGGCTCCAAAAGCAGATTTGACGCTGTTTCCCGCATAATAAACAGAGCCTCATTGATGATATCATCGTTCACTTCTGGCAATTCGAGCTGATAAATCGTCTCAAAAAACCCGGTTGAGGCATTAGTATCCGCACCAAACGCCAATCCAAACTTCTCGAGTCGCGGTATTAATTCGCCCTCAGGGACGTTTTCTGAACCGTTAAAGGCCATATGTTCCAGGAAATGGGCCAGTCCACGCTCATCATCAGCCTCATTGATGGACCCCGTGTTAAAGCGCATCAAAAGCGTCGCTGTATTGGAGGGGGTCGCGTTTTGCATGACCGCATATCTCAAGCCATTCTCAAGCCGTCCGTATTCTATGCCGGTGTCAGGTTTTAAGTCTGTTGTTTCATGAAAAAAATCAGACTCCTTGATCGTTTTGGTTTCTTTGCACCCTGACACAAAGATCACCGCGGCAAGTAGTCCGGTAAAAAATAGTTTTGAATTTACGCGCATGGGTGTTTTCCAATTATTACAATAACTTAAATGACCTTTTTCGCCCCACTGGCGTAAAGCACTCATGAGATACAATCCACAATTCGACTCAAAAAACAAGCGGTCAGCTTTCATTCATATAGGTAAAATTAATCCGCTGGAAACTTTGAGTCGGTTCAGGGCTTGAGTTTTTAAAGGTGGGCGCTAACCAGCTCCCACAAAAACAATTAGATTCGAGCGTCTGAGGGGACCTGTGAACGCGACAAAAACAATAGAAATCAACGTGTTCGACTTTGACGGAACGATCACGACTAAGGATACTTTTGCCTTGTTTTTGCGGTATTATGCCGGTCCATTGGGGTGGACGTGGCGTATTTTAGCTCTGTTACCTGTCTTCCTTGGGTACGGTGTCCGGCTGATCGATAGAAATGCCGTCAAAAAGCACGTCATCAACCGTTTTTTCAGAGGACAACCCATATCAAAGGTCGAGTCTAAAGCTCGGAAATTTGCTCACTCAGTCATCCCAGGATTGATTCGTCCCGGTGCATTGAGCGAGATAGAACAACGAAAAAAAGGCCCAGAGTCTTTATATATATGCAGTGCATCAATCACGCCTTACCTTCGAGCCTGGGGGGAGCGGCATAATATCCACAACATTTTAGCCACTGAGTTAGAGGTTGTAGATGGGGTCTGCACTGGCAGAATCAAAGGATGGAATGTCTGGGGTCCAGGCAAAGTTAGACGGATTCTGGCGGAATTTTCGCCAAGATCAGTGAAAATCAATCACGCCTATGGCGATACTAGAGGAGATAAAGAGATGTTACACGCCGCAGAAGTGTCTCATTGGCGACCTTTTCGCCTAACTGCAGATGAATGATTGAATTTCAATTTTAATTCCTTAAAGAGGAACTAACGCCTAGCCAAATCGTTTACGATTAGGTAAGGTGAACGTAGCTGTGCCTAGCAGTTGATTGTTAAAATAAAGAGAGTTTGGGGGTTTTCGAAATGAAACGTACTCTATTACTGGCCACTAGTGCCGTGGTGCTAACCGCACCGACCATCGCCCAGGAGTTGCCGCCAGGTGACCCGCGTCCGGGTGAATGTTTTGCCCGGGTGATTGTCCCGGCAACTTATGAAACCACAACCGAGCAGATCCTGATCAAGCCGGAAGCAACGCAGCTGAGAAAAATCCCAGCACGTTACGAAACCGTGCCTGAGCGCGTTCTGGTTCAGGAGGAGTCCTATCAACTCGTCCCAGTCGGAACTGGTGGTTACCGTTATCCATCAACCGTAACAATTGGTGGTGTTCTATTTAATATTTCCCCAGACGGAACAGTCTCCACTGCAGGCAGTGGCGGCGGCGGCTCCTCAATTGGAAGCGTCAACGCCAACGGTGACATTGTCGCCGCAAATGGTTCAGTCATCGCACGCGGCGCAGCTGCCCGCTTGGCGAACGGGTCATATCCTTCCGCTGTTTCTGTTGGCGGAACAATTTACATCATTGGTTCCAACGGTGCCGTGTACCGCTCCGGTAGCGCGCCAGGCGGCATTGTCGTCGGTCGCGTAGACAGCAGCGGAAACGTTGTCAGCACCGGTGGTGCCATGTTGGCTAGAAGCGCCGTGCGCGTTACCGCAACAGGCGGATCTGCTGGTCAGCTATCATCAACCTTCAGAACCGTAACCGAGACTGTTGTCGTACAAGAAGCTTCGACTGAGCTCGTCACTATCCCTCCTGTATATGAGACAGTGACAGAGACCGTCGTCGTAAAGCCTGAGTCTGTTGAATACGTAACTATTCCAGCTGAGTACGAAACTTACACAGAAACAGTCGTCGTGCAGGAAGCATCGACCGAGCTCGTAACCGTTCCCCCCGTTTACGACACGGTCACAGAGACTGTTGTTGTGAAAGACGCGGCAACCGAACTCGTAACAATCCCTGCTACCTATGAAACAGTTACCGAAACCGTTGTGGTCCAGCCGCAGAGTGTCGATTACGTCACTGTGCCTGCGACTTTTGAGACGGTAACTGAGACTGTTGTTGTTCAGGACGCGTCGACTGAGTTGGTGACAATTCCTGCAACATACGAAACAGTATCCGAAACAATGGTCGTTAAAGAGGCCACAACTGAGTTGGTCACTGTGCCGCCAGTATTCGGAACCGTGACTGAAACAGTGGTTGTGAAGGATGCTTCGACAGAGTTGGTTACTATCCCGGCAACGTTCGAAACTGTAACCGAAACAGTCGTTGTTCAGCCTCAGTCTGTTACTTATGAAACAATCCCGGCAACGTTCGAAACAGTGTCGGAAACGGTCGTTGTTCAGGAAGCTTCAACAGAGCTGGTTACAATCCCGGCAACGTTCGAAACTGTTTCTGAAACCGTTGTTGTTCAGCCTCAAACAACAGAGCTGGTTACAATTCCTGCCGAATTTGGGACTGTAACTGAGACAGTTGTTGTGAAAGATGCGACTTCTGAGTTGGTAACGATCCCGGCTACGTTTGAAACTGTTACCGAAACAGTCGTTGTTCAGCCTCAGTCAGTGGAATACGTTGTTGTACCTCCTGAGTATGAAACATACACAGAGACAGTTGTTGTACAGGATGCCTCAACAGAGCTGGTCACTGTGCCGCCTGTTTACGATACTGTAACTGAGACTGTTGTGGTTCAGCCGGCAACGACTGAATACATTTCTGTTCCTGCAACTTTTGAAACTGTTCAAGAGCCTGTTGTGGTTCAAGCGGCCTCAACAGAGTTAGTGACGATCCCGGCTACGTTCGAAACAGTCACTGAAACGGTTGTTGTTCAGCCACAGTCTGTTGAATATGTTGTTGTGCCACCTGTATATGACACAGTCACCGAGACTGTTGTCGTTCAGGAAGCTTCAACTGAGTTGGTTACAATCCCAGCGACATTTGAAACTGTTACTGAAACTGTCGTCGTGCAGCCGCAATCTGTTGCTTACGAGACAATTCCAGCAACTTACGAAACCAAACAGTACCCTGTTGTGGTTCAAGAAGCTTCGACTGAGCTAGTTACAGTTCCGCCGGTCTTCGAAACTATCACAGAAACTGTTGTCGTTCAGCCGCAGTCTGTCACATATGAGGTCATTCCTCCGACATACGAAACGGTTCAAGAGCCTGTTGTTATTCAGCCAGCTACAACTGAGCTGATTACTGTTCCGGCCACATACGAAACTGTTACTGAGACTATCGTCGTGCAGCCACAAGGCGTCGACTACATCACGGTTCCAGCCGAATATGAGACTTACACAGAGACAGTTGTTGTTCAGGACGCGTCAACCGAGTTGGTTACCATCCCAGCTACGTTTGAAACTGTGACCGAAACGGTTGTCGTTCAGCCTCAGTCAGTGACTTACGAAACTGTACCGCCTGTCTATGAGAACGTAACTGAGACAGTTGTTGTCCAGGAAGCCTCTACAGAGCTAGTGACTATTCCGGCCACTTACGAGACGGTTTCTGAAACAATCGTCGTGCAACCGGCAACGACAGAGTATGTGACAATTCCTGCCACATTCGAAACTGTTCAGGAACCTGTTGTTGTTCAAGAAGCTTCGACTGAGTTGGTAACAATTCCGGCCACATACGAGACTGTCACTGAAACCGTTGTCGTTCAGCCTCAGTCTGTGACCTACACAACAGTTCCACCTGTTTACGATACTGTGACTGAGACTGTTGTTGTTCAGGAAGCCTCTACGGAGCTTGTGACGGTTCCAGCAACCTACAGAACTGTCACCGAGACAGTTGTCGTTCAGGAAGCTTCAACCGAGCTGGTAACCATCCCGGCTACGTTTGAAACAGTGGAAGAGCCTGTTGTCGTACAAGAGGCGACTACCGAACTTATCACTGTTCCAGCAACATATGAGACCGTAACAGAAACCGTTGTTGTTCAGCCGCAAAGTGTTGACTATGTGACTGTACCTGCCGAGTACGAGACTTACACTGAGACAGTTGTTGTCCAGGAAGCCTCTACAGAGCTCGTAACAATTCCGGCGACTTACGAGACCGTCAATGAAACTGTCGTTGTTCAGGAAGCTTCGACTGAGTTGGTTACCGTACCGGCCACATACGACACTGTCGCTGAGACTGTTGTTGTACGCGAAGCGTCAACAGAGCTGGTGACAATTCCTCCAACATTCAAAACAGTCACTGAAACTGTTGTCGTACAGCCACAATCTGTCACTTATGAGACAGTTCCGGCCACATACGAAACATACGCAGAGACTATTGTTGTCCAGGAAGCAACTACAGAGCTGATCGCTGTTCCGGCTACTTACAAGACTGTCACTGAGACAGTTGTAGTTCAGGAAGCGACAACCGAGCTCGTAACGATCCCGGCTGAGTTCGAGACTGTAACAGAAACCGTTGTTGTTCAGCCACAGGGCGTCGAGTACGTCACTGTTCCGGCAAAAATGACAACGCGTAACGAGAGCTACATTGCCAAGGATGCCGCTGAAGAGCTGGTTGTGATCCCTGCAACTTACGAAACTGTCACAGAGACAATCGTTGTTCAGGAAGCATCAACTCGCCTAGAAGCTGTCCCGGCCTCTTATAAGACTGTCACCGAGACAGTTGTTGTTCGTCCAGAATCCGTCGACATCGACGTCATTCCGGCAACATATGAGACCAAGACAGAGCGCGTTCTGATTTCTCCAGCTCGTGAAGAGTGGAAATCAGCGACTCAAGCGGTCAATGCTGGTCAGTTCCGTGCCTCCGGTACCGTGAACACAAATACACGTGGTCAGTTCACTGTATTTGACGGTGTCAACGAACGGATCGTCGAGTCAACGCAGACATCTGTCTCTCCAACCGGTGAGATTATCTGTCGTGTTCTGATCCCGGCTCAATACAAAACCATCACCAAGCAGGTCATCAAGACCCCTGCCCGGACTGTTGAGAAGCGTATCCCGGCTGTCACTAAGACGATCACACGTCGTGTCGTTGACCGTGAAGCCTCAACACGCGAGATCCCGGTCCCAGCTGTGACAGATACAATCACGCGCCGCATCGTTAAGACACCGGCCCGTGTCGTGTCTCGCTCAGAAGCTGCTGGTAGCGTCATTTCCGGATTTGTAGACGGAAACGGCGACGGTCGTGATGATCGTGACGGCATGTCACGTACAGCAGCTGCAGCTGCAGATCGTGATGCCAACAATGCTGGTGTCGGCTCTCGTTACTACGGTGGCGGACGCAGCGGTGGTTCTGGCCAGTTCGGTCAGCGCATGGGCTCTTACACAGTCACTGAGGTTGCTGAACCAGCCCGCATTGTCGAGAAGGTTATCCCGGCTGTGACGAAGCAGGTTTCACGACGTGTCGTGAAAACACCGGCTCGTACAGTTGAGAAAGTCATTCCGGCTGTGACAAAGCAAATCACACGTCGCGTTGTTGACCAACCAGCGTCAACAACACAGCGTGCGATACCGGCTGTCACCAAGCAGGAACAGCGCCGTCGCGTGAAAACACCGGCCCGTACAGTTGAGAGAGTTATCCCAGCTGTCACGAAGCAGGTTACGCGCCGTGTCGTAGATACACCGGCTCAAACTCGCGAAAAGGTGATCCCAGCTGTTACGAAGCAAGAGACACGCCGTGTCGTTAAGACTCCTGCTCGTACTGTTGAGAAGGTCATACCAGCTGTCACGCAGCAGGTTCAGCGCCGCGTTGTTAAGACGCCAGCTGCGACCCAAGAGCGTGTCATTCCGGCTGTCACGAAGCAGGAAACTCGCCGTCGCATCAAGACGCCAGCTCGCACCGTCGAGAAGGTGATCCCAGCTGTGACCAAGCAGGTTTCTCGCCGCGTTGTTAAAGAGCCAGCACGGACTGTCGAGAAGGTCATCCCGGCCATCACGCAAATGCGTAAGCGTCGTGTCGTTAAGACACCAGCCGCAACGCAAGAGCGGACAATCCCAGCTGTCACGAAGCAAATCACGCGTCGTGTCGTTGATAAGCCAGCGGCAACTGTTGAGAAGGTCATTCCGGCCATCACGAAGCAGGAAACTCGCCGTATCGTTAAGACACCAGCTCGCACCGTTGAGCAGGTTGTCCCAGCGGTCACCAAGCAGGTTTCTCGCCGCGTCGTTAAGACACCGGCTGCAACGCAAGAGCGTGTCATTCCGGCTGTGACTAAGATGGAAACTCGCCGTGTTGTGAAAACGCCTGCAGCGACCCAGGAACGCACTGTTCCGGCTGTTACAAAGCAGGTTACGCGCCGTGTCGTTAAGACACCAGCTGCAACGCAAGAGCGTGTTGTTCCAGCTATCACTAAGCAGGAAACTCGCCGTGTCGTTAAGACCCCTGCCCGCACAGTTGAGAAAGTTATTCCAGCTGTAACCAAGCAGGTTTCTCGTCGCGTCGTTAAGACACCAGCCGCAACGCAAGAGCGCGCTGTACCAGCGATCACTAAGCAGGAAACTCGCCGTCGCATCAAGACACCAGCTCGCACCGTCGAGAAGGTGATCCCAGCTGTGACCAAGCAGGTTTCTCGCCGGGTCGTTAAGACGCCAGCGCGTACTGTCGAGAAGGCAATCCCAGCTGTGACGAAGATGGAAACGCGTCGTGTCATCAAGACACCGGCCCGTACCGTCGAGAAAGTCATTCCGGCTGTCACGAAGCAGGTTACACGCCGTGTCGTTAAGACACCGGCTGCAACCACAGAGCGTGTCATCCCAGCTGTGACTAAGATGGAAACTCAGCGTGTTGTTAAGACACCGGCTCGCACTGTCGAGAAGGTGATCCCAGCTGTCACGAAGCAGGTCTCCCGTCGTGTTGTTAAGACACCGGCTGCAACGCAAGAGCGTGTTGTTCCAGCGATCACAAAGCAGGAAACTCGCCGCATCGTTAAGACACCGGCACAGACTGTGGAGAAGGTCATCCCGGCCGTCACCAAGCAGATCTCACGTCGCGTTGTTAAGACACCGGCCTCTACAACAGAGCGTGTCATTCCAGCTGTCACTAAGATGGAAACACGTCGCGTTGTGAAGACACCGGCAGCGACCAGAGAGCGGACGATCCCGGCTGTAACTAAGCAGGTATCACGTCGTGTTGTTAAAACGCCCGCTCGCACTGTTGAGAAAGCCATCCCGGCGATCACAAAGCAGGAAACTCGCCGTCGCATCAAGACACCAGCTCGCACCGTCGAGAAGGTGATCCCAGCTGTGACCAAGCAAGTTTCACGTCGCGTTGTTAAGACACCGGCCTCTACAACAGAGCGCGCTGTCCCAGCTGTAACACAGCAGTTGACACGTCGTGTTGTTAAGACACCGGCTCGTACCGTCGAGAAGGTCGTACCGGCCGTCACGAAGGTTGAGACACGTCGCGTGGTCAAGACACCAGCTTCGACGCAAGAGCGTGTGATCCCGGCAATCACAAAGCAGGAAACTCGCCGTGTCGTTAAGACACCAGCTCGCACTGTCGAGAAGGTCGTCCCAGCGGTCACCAAGCAAGTCTCCCGTCGCGTGGTCAAGACACCGGCTTCTACACAAGAGCGCGCTGTGCCAGCTGTCACTAAGCAGGTCACTCGCCGCGTTGTGAAAGAGCCAGCTCGTACCGTCGAGAAGGTGATCCCAGCTGTTACGAAGACTGTCAGCCGTCAGGTTGTTAAGACCCCGGCCCAGACTCGTGAGAAAGTGATCCCGGCTGTCACTCAGCAAGTTCAGCGTCGTGTTGTTAAGACACCAGCTGCAACAACTGAGCGTGTCATCCCAGCGGTCACGAAACAGGTCTCACGTCGTGTCGTTAAGACACCGGCATCGACCTCCGAGCGTCCGGTACCGGCTGTCACTCAACAGGTCTCACGCCGCGTCGTTAAGACACCGGCACGGACTGTCGAGAAGGTCATCCCGGCTGTCACTAAGACAGAGACTCGCCGTCGCGTGAAAACACCGGCCCGTACTGCTGAGAAAGTTATCCCAGCAATCACGAAGCAGGTCTCACGTCAGGTCGTTAAGACACCGGCCCGTACAGAGGAGCGCGTCATCCCGGCCGTTACCAAGCAGGTAACTCGCCGCGTCGTTGACGGAACACCTCGTATGGAACGTCGTCTGGTCCCTGCTGTCTACGACACTATCGAAGTGACGAAGATGGTTGAACCAGCTCGCACAGAGTCGATCCTTATCCCGGCTGAGTACGGTTCAATCACTAAGCGGAACGCTCTTTCACCTGAGAAGGTTGAGTGGCGTCAGGTTCTCTGTGAAGCGAACGCGACCACAACAGTGATCTCCGCCATCCAGCGGGCTCTGAAGTCAGAAGGTTACTACACAGGTGCCATTGATGGCCGCCTGGGTCAGCAGACCTACTTTGCAGTCGAGCAGTATCAGCGTGCGAAAGGCCTCTCTACCGGTGGTCTGACCCTGACAACTGTTGAGAGACTGGGTGTTGACTGGCGCTCAATGGTCAGCGGCTCTGGTGGTAGCTACTCCGGCTCTATCGGATCAACTGTTGGTGGCTTCCCAGCGACAGGTACATCCGGCGGAACCATCTCCGGCGGTAGCCAGACAATGACCATCAATGGTGCGACTTACACGATCACCAGCTCTGGTCAGGTCCTGAATGCTTCAGGTGCCGTGATTGGTACTGTCGACGGCAGCGGTAACATCGTTACCTCTTCTGGAGCGATCATCGGTCGTATCTCCGGCTTCAGCGGCGGCTCACTGTCAACAGGCGGTGCAGCAGGCGCAGCCTCAGGTGCCCTGTCATCCGGCGGTAGCTCACTGAGCCTCGGAAGCGCAGGCGGTTACTCGCTCCGCGCTGACGGATCTGTCGTTAGCTCAACCGGTACTGTTATCGGTCGCGTTGACGGAAGCGGAAACATTATCAACTCCGCTGGCCAGGTCATCGGTCGCTGGCTCGGTAACTAAGACCAAACCAGATTAAGTTTCAGCCCGCGCCTTGAGCGCGGGTTTTTTCTTGGAAGAACTATTTTCAGGATAATTTTCGGAACCGTTGACTTTACAGACCCGCTCTGTATATAGACCGACGAATTGGCCGCTGACTCGTGTAATATGGCACATCTAGGCGGCCTCAATTTTTTCAAGCGTTCCCATTGGGCGCGCAAAAAGATAAGGAAAAACAAATGTTTGCAGTCATTCAGACCGGCGGTAAACAGTATAAAGTTGCTAAGGACGATATCATCATCGTTGAGAAACTTGACGCTGAAGAGGGAAAGACCGTTTCCTTTAAGGATATATTGGCCTGTGGCGAAGGCGCCAAGGTCAAAATCGGAGAGCCTCTCGTTAAAGGGGCAGAAGTAAAAGGCGAAGTTCTCGAACAACGCAAAGGCGACAAGGTTCTTGTCTTCAAGAAAAAGCGTCGTCAGACTTATCGTCGTAAGCGCGGTCACCGCCAAAATGAGACGGTCGTCAAAATTACGGCGATTAAAGGCTAAGGAGACTAGAGATGGCACATAAAAAAGCAGGTGGTTCATCCAATAACGGTCGCGATAGTGCTGGCCGACGCCTCGGCGTAAAGAAATTCGGCGGCCAAGCCGTCATCCCAGGAAATATTATTGTACGCCAGCGCGGTACCAAGTTCTTTCCAGGCACAAATGTCGGTATGGGCAAAGACCATACGATTTATGCTCTGACCGAAGGCAAGGTGCAGTTCGCGACGAAACGCAACAAACGAACTTACGTATCTGTAGCCCCGCTCGCGGACGCCGCAGAATAGCGACCCCAATATAGACAGGTCGCAACAGCGATCTGATAATGCAGGGAAATCGGATCGCCGGTTTCCCTTCTTTTTTCCCTGCATGGAGCCGGAAATGCGGGATATTATACAAACAGAGAGATTGGTCCTTAGAACCCTGCGTGTCTCTGATGCCAAAGCCTACTCCAAATATGCCAGTGACTGGGATCTGGCTCGGATGACGGGTAGTCTCCCCTATCCTATCCCGCTTGTTTCAGCCGAGATTAAAATCGAAATGCTTCTCTCCAAGCGTCGCCGCGGTCTGGCTTATCCTTATGCCATTACGAAGAACGGCGAAGATATGATCGGCGTTATGGACATCTTTTTACGGGATCAAAACAGCGATTTCGAACTGGGTTATTGGGTCGCCCGGGATTATTGGGGGCATGGCTATGCGCCCGAGGCCGCCTTGGCCGTCATGAAAGAAGGCCATAGGTGTTTTGGTGTCAGCCGTTTCGTTGCCGGAGTTTTTGCCGATAATCCCGCCTCTATGCGAGTATTGACTAAGCTTGGCTTTGAAAATACTGGCAGTGAGGGCGATTATTTCTCTATGGCCCGCTTAAAACACGCCGAAAGCATCGGCTTTGCCCTTGATTTAACGGCCCAGTTACCAAATCACTTGCAAAAGCACGAGGCCAGTCTCATAGACGCCCATTAGAGTTAGATATGAAGTTCCTCGACCAGGCAAAAATATATATCCGATCGGGCAATGGCGGCGCAGGATGCGTCTCTTTTCGCCGTGAGAAATATATCTCGCATGGCGGGCCTAACGGTGGAGACGGCGGCAAAGGCGGAGATGTTTGGGCTGTGGCTACCCGCGATCTCAATACGCTTATCGATTACCGCTATAAACAGCATTTCAAAGCCGGCACAGGTACACACGGTATGGGCCGCGACCGCTCAGGTGCGGGTGGAGAAGATGTTGAACTCAAAGTCCCCGTTGGCACGCAAATCATTGATGCAGATACAGGTCGAGTCCTGATCGATCTTACAGAGGACGGTCAGAAAGCCTTGTTGGCCAAAGGCGGCAATGGCGGCTGGGGCAATGCTCGATTTAAATCCTCGACAAATCAGGCACCCCGTACAGCCAATCCGGGCGAGCCTGGAGAAGAACGCTGGGTCTGGCTTCGGCTTAAACTCCTTGCCGATGCTGGACTCGTAGGACTTCCCAATGCTGGCAAATCGACCTTTCTATCCACCGTCACAGCCGCCAAGCCCAAAACAGCGGACTACGCCTTTACCACGCTACACCCCCATCTGGGCGTCGTCAGCTTGGGCACAGCAGAACGATTTGTCCTGGCAGACCTGCCGGGGTTAATAGAGGGCGCCAGTGAAGGCGCCGGACTCGGTCATCGTTTTCTCGGCCATGTAGAACGCTGTGCGGCCATACTGCATCTCGTGGACGGAACAGCACTTGATCCGGTCGAAAATTACCGCGTGATACGTAATGAGCTGATCAATTACGGAGCGGAGTTGGAATCAAAACCTGAAATCGTGGCTCTTACCAAATGTGATGCCATGCCGAGTGATATGATCTCGGATATCTGTGACCTCCTTGAGGCCGAATGCGGCCAACGGCCCTTACCGGTTTCCAGTGTCTCTCAAACTGGTCTCAAAGCGTTTCTATCGGCAGCATTCCAGCATGTGGAACAAAGACGCGCCAATGAAAAAGCCGCGCGGGAGCTTAAGGTCAAGCAGGACGCACTTAAACGCGGTGAAATTGATGAAATTCGGCCATGGTCGCCCTAAGTCCTTTTCGCCCATCAAGCTCCGTTGTCATCAAGATAGGGTCGGCACTCCTTGTTGATCCGGAAACTGGACAATTACGGGCGGATTGGCTGAGCAGCTTGTGTTCCGATATAAACACCCTGAAGGACAAGGAGGCATCCGTCATTCTGGTGTCCTCAGGCGCCATTGCACTCGGAAAAACCCGCTTAAATCAATGGGGTAAGTCGCTTTCTTTATCTGAAAAGCAGGCCTGCGCGGCCGCTGGTCAGGCTCAACTTACCCAGGCCTATGAAGACGCGCTTGCCCCATTTGGCCTTATGACGGCGCAAATTCTGCTGACCTTGAACGACACTGAAAACCGCCGACGCTGGATCAATGCCCGTGCAACCCTGGATGCGCTCCTGGTAATGGGGGTTATTCCGATCATCAATGAAAACGATACGGTCGCAACGGATGAGATCCGCTACGGCGATAATGACCGCCTCGCCGCACGAACGGCGCAAATGATCGGTGCTGATACGCTTATACTTTTGTCTGATATAGACGGGCTCTATTCCAGCGATCCTAGGGCCGACGCCAAGGCCGCACATATTCCTGTTATTGAAACGTTAGATTCGGACATTATGGCCATGGGCGGCGGTGCCAATCAACAATCGGCCATGGGGTCAGGCGGCATGGCCACCAAATTAGCGGCCGCGCAGATCGCTACTCAGGCCGGCTGTCATATGTGCATTATGAATGGTCAAGCCAATCACCCTATCCAACGGTTGCGAGACGGAGAAAAAGTCAGTTGGTTCAAGGCGGCTCAAAACCCGAAAGATGCCCGGCGTCAATGGATCAGTGGGCATCTCAATATCAAGGGCAGTTTGCAAATTGATGCAGGTGCCGAAAAAGCCCTTAAAAACGGGAGTAGTCTGTTGGCGGTTGGTGTCAGTAATGTGAGCGGCGATTTTGAAAAGGGCGACCCGGTTTCGATCAAGGCGGCTAATGGTGATATTCTCGCAACCGGCCTTGTTGGATATAGCGCCGAAAACACACGTAAAATCCTTGGTAAAAACACGCGTGAGATCGCCGATATTCTGGGCTATGATTATGGCTTGCCCTTGGTGCATAGAGACAATTTGGTGATGCAAAAATAATGTCAGATAATCTTCATAACCAATTGAAAATAATCGGGAAAAGTGCCCGGGCTGCCGCGCGCGCTTTAGGGTTAGCCAGTGCGGCGGACAAATCCGATGCTCTCCAGCGAATAGCCGATGAAATCCGGTCGCAGTCTGACGCCATTCTCAAGGCCAATGCCGAAGACCTGGAAAACGGCAAAGCGAAAGACCTCTCTGCGGCTATGCTCGACCGTCTGGCACTCAATCAAGACCGGATCGAAGGCATTGCCAGCAGTATCGAAGCCATTGCCGCCATGGATGACCCGGTTGGCCTCGTCGAGAAAGAATGGGAACAGCCGAACGGGCTAAGCTTTTCCAAGGTAAAAATCCCTATTGGCGTGATCGGCATGATCTATGAAAGCCGCCCTAATGTAACGGCAGACGCAGGCGCTCTCTGTCTCAAATCCGGGAATGCTTGTATCCTGCGCGGGGGATCCGAAGCCTTTCACTCCAATCAGGCCATACACCGCGCTATTGTTTCAGCCCTGCAATCATCCGCATTGCCAGAAAGCTCTATTCAACTCATCCCCACAACAGACCGTTCCGCCGTTGGTCATCTCTTGTCCGGGCTTGATAATACGGTCGATATGATCATTCCCCGGGGCGGGAAAAGCCTGATTGCCCGGGTGCAAAGCGATGCCCGCGTGCCAGTGCTCGCCCACCTCGAAGGGCTTTGCCATAGCTATGTCCATACGGACGCTAATCTGGATATGGCCAAGGAAATCGTCATGAATGCCAAGCTGCGCCGCACCGGCGTATGTGGCTCGACGGAAACGCTTTTGGTTGATGCTGCGATTGCTACGAAGTTTCTGCCGCAAATGATTGAAACATTGACGAAAAATGGATGCGAGGTTCGAGGTGATGAAGCGACGCAAAGCTATCACACCTCCGTCAAACCGGCCACAGAGGACGATTATTTTACCGAGTATCTGGCGGCGATTATCAATGTGAAAATTGTTGATGACCTCCAAGCGGCCATCGATCACATCAGCCACTATGGCAGCGGCCACACGGACGCAATCATCACTGAAAATCAGGATGCGGCTGACTATTTCCATCAGGCCGTCGATAGCGCTATCGTCGTCCATAACGCCTCAACCCAATTTGCCGATGGCGGCGAATTTGGGTTTGGTGCCGAAATCGGCATTTCGACAGGCCGTTTACATGCCCGCGGGCCCGTTGGCGCCGAGCATCTCACCACTTATAAATATCTGGTCCACGGCCAGGGACATATTCGCCCCAAATGAACTATGAAGGTCTTTCCATAGGCCTGTTTGGCGGCTCTTTTAACCCGGCCCATGACGGGCATATGCATGTCGCCAATACGGCATTGCGCGCTCTGGATCTGGATCAAATTTGGTGGATGGTCAGCCCGCAAAACCCTCTCAAGCCGGAGCAGCCCAGCTATGAAAGTCGCGTTGATACAGTGCGGGCGCTCGGCCTACCCTATTCCATGCGCATTTCCCACATGGAGGTCGCATTTGGTACGCAATATACGGTAGATACGCTGCAGTTGGCGCGGCAGAAATGGCCCAAAACCAATTTCGTCTTTTTAATGGGCGCGGATAATTTCCTGCAACTCCCCCAGTGGAAGAATTGGCGGTCTATCGTAGAAACTGTGCCCATTGCCATCATCGCCAGACCAGGAAAGAATTATTCTGCTATCCGGGCCCGAACCGGCAAAGCGGCGCAAATCTATAGGGATTACCGTCTGCCAGAGGCGCGGGCAGATATCCTGAAATATTGTGAAGCGCCCGCCTGGTGCTATCTGACCCCGCCTATGAATTCTCAGTCATCGTCGGCTATTCGCGCGGCGCGAAAGACAAAGTAGAACGGTAGTAGATTTGTAAATTTTTCCATGTTACCATGGTCCTGTCAGACATAATGGAGATAAATCCTGACTAAAACAATGCCCGCAAGTTCCAAAAAGGAACTTACCGAAGATGACCAAACCCGGATCGTCACGGAACTCGTCCTGAAAGTCCTGGACGAAAACTCAGCTCAAGACACCATCAAGATTGATATCAAAGGCAAGTCCTCTGTGGCTGATGTGATGATCGTGACCTGTGGCCGCTCCAACCGTCATGTTGGTGCGCTGGCTGACTATGTCTTGAAAGAGCTCAAGGCAGAAGGACATATACCTTTGGGTGTCGAAGGCCAGACAGGTAATGACTGGGTCCTCGTGGATATTGGCGACGTTATTCTGCATATATTCCGCCCCGAGGTGCGCGCCTTTTATAATCTGGAAAAAATCTGGTCTGTTCCCCTGCCCGAAGCCGTTCAGCAGGCAGGCGAATCTTTCCAACCTGAATGAAGCTGATAATCCGCGCCGGTGGGTCGATGCGCTCCGGCCCGGAACGTGATCTGGTCGATGACTATTTGAAACGTGCCAATGGTCTGACGGCCCGGTGCGGTCTGCATTCAGTTTCCGAATACGAGATTGATGTCAAGAAATGCAAATCCCGGTCAGAGGAAACCCAAAAAATCCTGTCAGGCCTATCATCAAGTTCAAAGCTGGTTGTCCTGGATGAACGCGGTAAAAGCGTGACGTCCCGCCAGATCGCCAACCAAATCAGCAACGCGCAGGCAGACGGCATAGATAGTTTCATCTTCGCCATTGGCGCAGCGGATGGGTTTGAACCCGGTGATATTCCGCGGGGGGCAATCAAATGGTCCTTTGGTCAACAGACCTGGCCCCATAAATTGGTAAGGGTGATGGCTGCGGAACAAATGTACCGCGCCCTATCCATTTTGGCCGGAACCCCTTATCATCGCGACTGATTCTCTGATCATGAGATTGATTTAGCGCGAACAGGTTATGTGGCGATCCCTTTTCATCTTTGTATTCTATGGGCTGGCCTCCGGTGTGGCCAGTGCGCAGGATGTAGATCCGTCCCATCTGGAAGATTTAAAAAACCAGGCTGCAGCCGAGGAGGCGCGTGAAGCCGCAATTAAAGCCAAGCAGGATAAAGTCAAAAAGGAAATCTCTTCTCTATCAAAAGAGGTCCGAACTATGTCTGGGAGGTTGGCGAAACTAGAAGCCGAAGACCGGAAACTGGCCGAGAATATTGCTGAGCTCGAGGCCCAAAAAATAGTGACCGAAGCGACTATCACCGACCGCAAGGCCTCGGTGACCAATCTGCTCTCTGCCTTGCAGCGGATCGAAAACAATCCACCCCCGGCCTTGGCGGCCAGTCCGACAGATGCGGCCAATGCCTCCCGCGCCGGTCTTTTGATGCGGGGTCTGACCCTCCAACTCAAGGACCGGGTCGCCGTGCTGAATAAAGAGCTCGCGGCTGTGAATGAGTTGCGGGAACAAATTACGGTCGAAAAAACAGCGCTTGCCAGCAATAAATCCGCCATGTCCAAACGGCAGTCGCAAATACAGAGCAAAGTCAGTGAGAAAAACGCGCTAGAGAAATCCCTCAGTGCTGATTTCGAGGCCGCCAAAACCCGAAGGCTAGCCCTTGCGGCCCAAGCGCAGGATCTGCAGGACTTAATTTCGGCCCTAGAACGCAAATCCCGCGAAATTGTGCCGCGTATCAAACCAGATCCAGATGCCGTTGAGGATGAACCAGAAACAAGCTCAGGTGGTTTGTCCTCTGCCCCGGTAAGTTTACCAACGGGCGCGCTGAGGTTTTCGTCTTCTAAAGGGCGGCTGCATACGCCCGTGGTCGGTAAGCTCTCTAAACGCTACTCCAGCGACCATCCGGGCATTTCCGTATCCGCACGTAACGGGACGCAGGTCTGGGCTCCGGCAGCCGGTCGCGTCGAATTTGCTGGTCCGTTTAAAAACTACGACCAAGTGGTCATTCTCAATGTGGATGACGGATATTATGTGCTGTTAACAGGCTTAGGGAAAGTGTTGGTTCAAACAGATTCGCAGGTTTCAGCAGGCGATCCTGTAGGATTACTGCCTGTTAATTCGGCATCTAACGAAAATTTGTATATCGAAGTCAGGAAAAACGGCTCTACAGTCAACCCAACGCCCTGGTTCGGCACTAAGTTTGCAAAACCTGAAACAGGCTAACATTTTCGCTGGCATGGGCAGGATTTGACCGATAAGCTGCGAAGCAAGGAGAACATAAATGAAATATATTTTGCCGACTCTCGGCGCGATTGCTGCGACAGGTCTTTTTGCCTTCTCTTCCGTGTCCTATACGGCCAATGCCAAAGATACCTCGTCTCGAGTTGACACATTCAAGCAATTAGAGCTGTTTGCGGACGTTTTGGCTCGAGTTCGAACGGAATATGTGGTCGATGTCGATGACGCTGAGCTGATCGAAGGCGCACTGAACGGCATGTTGCAATCTCTGGACCCGCACTCCAGCTATATCAATCCCGAAGCTTTCAAGCGTATGCAAACGACGACGAGTGGCGAATATGGCGGATTGGGTATGGAAGTCACGACTGAGAGTGGCGTCGTTAAGGTCGTAGCGCCCATTGATGACAGCCCCGCCAAAGATGCCGGCATTAAGGCTGGTGACTATATCACTGAAATCGACGGTGAGAGCATATTGGGCGTTTCTCTGAATGAAGCCGTTGATCGCATGCGCGGAAAACCCGGTGAGCCGATCACCATTACGGTTATTCGCGGAGAAGAAGATCCGCTTGAGTTTGACCTGGTCCGGGCTGTTATCAAATCCCGCAAAACCAAATGGGAAGTCAAAGACGGCGTCGGCTATCTACGTATCCCACAATTCAATGAACAGACTTACGAAACGCTTGAAGGTGCTGTCAAAGCGCTCAAGAAAGAATTTAACGGCAATATCCCGGGCATCGTTCTAGATCTGCGCGGTAATCCTGGCGGATTGCTGGACCAGTCGGTCAAGGTCAGTAGCGCATTTCTGGATGGCGGCGAAGTTGTCTCCACACGGGGACGACGCGCTGATGACGTGACAAGATTGTCGGCCAAAAACGGTGAGCTTGTTAAAGGCGTACCTTTGGTGGTGCTTATTGACGGCGCATCTGCGTCGGCCTCTGAAATCGTGGCCGGAGCTGTTCAGGACCGCAACCGCGGTATTGTCCTGGGCATGACATCCTTTGGTAAAGGTTCGGTGCAAGCTGTTGTCCCTTTACGGGGCGGCCGAGACGGCGCGCTGCGTCTGACAACACAACGTTATTATACGCCGTCAGGCCGTTCTATTCAGGGTACAGGCATAACACCGGATATTTCAGTGGCCGCCTCTGCGGATGACGGAAAAGATAACCATCGCTTGTCAGAGTCTGATTTGCCAAATTCCATTCAAAACGAATTGGCGACTGAAGACGCCGAGGTCGAGATCAAAATCGAATATCCACCGGAAGGGTTTGACGAAGACGGTGACTATCAACTTGATCGGGCAATCCAAATCCTGAAAGATGGAAGTTACAAAACCAAGCTGGCCGAACTGCAGTAAATCCATTAACGAGCCATTATGAAGATTCTTTCCCGCTTTTGTCTGGCTTTATCACTTGCCACTGCGCTTAGCTCTGTGCCGCTATGGGGTGCTCCTGCGTTTGCCCAAGACAACCAGGCTGCTGAAGATGTAGAGATGCGCAAACAATTGGATTTGTTTGCCGAAGTCTTTGCCATGGTGCGAGACAATTATGTGGAAGATATCTCTGACGAGGACTTGATTGACGGAGCGCTCAACGGGGCTCTGAGTTCTCTTGATCCTCACTCTTCTTATTTGCCCGCAGAAGATCATCAAGAACGTCAAAAAAATGCACGCCGCGAATATGGCGGCCTTGGAATTGAGGTTACCTTGGAAAGCGGTCTGGTAAAGGTGAATTATGTCATCCCAGACGGTCCAGCCGCGAAACAAGGCATTAAACGTGGTGATTTTATTACGGCCGTCGAGGGTGAGAAAGTCCTCGGCAAAACGCTGAATGACGCCGTTGACGGTATGCGGGGCCTTGCCGGTGACCCGATCAATGTTACTGTTCTGTCAGCCGATAACACGACCCGAGAGGTCACAGTTATTCGTGAGAAAATTTTAGGGCGCGCGGTCCGTCACCGTGTCGAGGAAGGTGTTGGATATATTTATATCGAGTCTTTCAACCACCCACGCTTGACTGATGATGTGAAAACAGCCGTTGAAGAATTGAAGTCCGAACTTGGCGGAAGGCTGCCTGGTTTGATCATTGATGTACGTAGCAACCCTGGTGGTCGCGTCGATCAAGTGGTGAACGTCACGGGCTACTTTCTGGACGGGGGCGAGGTCTTCTCCTCCAGTGGGCGCGACAAGACATTTACCAAGCGCTATCATGCGGACCAAGGCGAGCTCATCCCTGAAGTCCCTATTGTCGTACTCATCAACAGCCAATCGGCCTCTGCCGCGGAAATCATTGCTGGGGCACTTCAAGATCGTAACAGAGCGTTAGTCGTGGGGCGTCGCTCTTTTGGCAAAGGCTCGGTCCAATCCATTATGAATGTAAAATCTGAAGGTGCTCTAAGACTGACAACCGAGCGCTATTACACGCCATCTGGACGGTCCATCCAAGGGCTGGGTATTATGCCGGATGTCCTGGTTTCAGCCCGACCGGAAAGCGAAACGACTCGCAAGCGGTTCCGTGAGTCTGATCTTAAAAACTCTCTGGGTAAGGAAATGGACGTCGAGGAAGAAGATTTTGATGCAATGGTTTTCCCCTCGGAAAGCTGGCCCGACGACGAAGATTTCCAGTTGTCCAAAGCGATCGAATTGGTCAAAAGCCCAAATTTAAAATCGCAGCTTTCCGCTAAAAACACACTCATACGATATCGGTAATATTTACGAGCTATTTAGGGTTAACGGGCTATAAACCATAAATTCTTGCAAATATCGAAGGGCAAATATGTCAGACGAGACATTTCAGAAAGGTTCAGTCACCTATGTGAAACGACGTGAATCTCGTCGTCCATCAGTGAAAAGCCATGCCTTTCGCGCCCTCTTCTTTTTCTTACTGGCCTTCTCGGTCTTTTTCGTCAGCTATAAATTTGTTGGCAATGAGGGCGACGCGATTGCGACCGGAACCGTTGAGATTGAAAAAGCACCACTACCAGCAGCATCGGACAATCTCGCAGGCAACGGGACGGACTTACCTGACCTGCTCGACGGCGAAGTTCCGGACGGGGCTAACCCAACTGAACTCACCGATGCGCTAGGCAATCCCATTGGGACTGAAGTTACGCTTGGATTGGCAGGCAGCAATCCTCAGCCGCAAACTGCCCCTGTCGAAACAATAGCTAATATTCAACCCATTTCACCAACCGGTCCAAAGACCATCATGATTGATGGTAAACCTATTGCAGGAGGATCCTTCCCGACGGCGGCTCTCCCGCGTGCACCGTTTGCGGACATTTCGAGAACAAGCCCTTACGGCCCCATCCCGACTATATCGCCAACAGGCAATAAAGCTGTGACGGCATATGCAAGGTCATTTTCGCCAACACCAGGCAAGTCACAAGTCGCTATTATTATTGGCGGGCTGGGCATTGACCGAAACTTGACTCGGCGGATTATCAATGAACTTCCACCTGAGGTGACTTTATCTTTCGCGGCTCACACCAACGGGCTTCAGACTTGGGTACATCAGGCCCGAGAACGTGGCCATGAAGTGATTATAGAGATTCCAATGGAAGGATTTAACTTTAACGCCGCCGAGCCCGGTGCTGGTCGAGCCTTGAAAGTTGATACGCCGCCCTCGACGAATATACGTAACCTGGATTGGTTGATGAGCCGCGCCCAAGGTTATTTCGCTGTGACGAATTACAATGGTGGACGATTAATAGAGAGCCAGAGCGCCCTGCTCCCGATCCTGCAGCATCTGACGAATTCTGGTGTCGGCTTTATTTATGATGGTTCCAATAATGACGGGACATTGGCCACAACTGCGGTGACGTCCGGCATGCGCTACCAGAAAGCTTTTGCGATCATTGATGAGCAATCCGATGTCGGCCTTATTCAAGCCAATCTCGCCAATCTCGAATCCGCTTCGACCGGCTCAGCGCAAATCGGAGTCGGCTTTGCCCTACCCGAAACTTTTATGGCTGTGAAGAACTGGGTTGGATCTTTGGACATGAAAGGCATGGAGTTAGCGCCGGCCTCATATGTCTTAAACCGTTAAGTGTCACCCCGACCTGATAGACATCTCTACCGTCCTTGCGTCGGCATGGTCATTTTTAATGCCCAAGGCCAGGTATGGCTGGGCCGTCGCATCAAGCAAAAAGGTCCTTATCAATGGCAGTTCCCGCAAGGCGGCATTGATAAAGGCGAAGACCCTGAGTTTGCGGCTATTCGTGAGACCGA
>JAHDBU010000059.1 GCA_020630275.1 Hellea sp. | reverse complement strand
CCAGCTTTGGCATTTATAATACTTTGGACGAGGCGCAGCGCCTCGTTGAGGCTGTGCGAAAAGCCTCACACTTTTTATCGTAAGAATAACTCCTATATGGTATCGTAATGACCGAGATGACAGACAGACAAAGACAAGCGGAAGCTCTGGCAAACGCCCAGATCCCCGGCCTTGCAGAGGCCGAGGCAAAAGCGGCTGTGGACACAGAAGAGAAAAAGCGGGACGTCATTGATCTATCCGGCGCGCCGGTAGAGCCGCCAACAGACGAAGAAATCGCCCGCATCACCGAAGATGTCATCGCACAACTCAAGACCGTCTATGACCCGGAAATCCCGACTGACATTTATGAACTTGGCCTGATCTATAAGGTCGAGCTGGAAGATGACCGGACGCTCAAGGTGGAAATGACCTTGACCGCACCGGGCTGCCCGGTCGCCGGTGAAATGCCGGGCTGGGTCGAAGAGGCCTGCGCCGTCGTGGCCGGTGTTCGCCGCGTTGAAGTATTCATGACTTTCGATCCGCCTTGGACCATGGACCGCATGTCCGAAGAAGCCAAACTTGAACTGAATATGTTATAGGACTGATCATGGCCGAAACACGAACAAGACGACCACGACCGAAATTAGTCACTTTGACTGATGCCGCCGCCGCGCGCGTCAAAGAGATCCTGTCCGAGCGGGAAAAAGGCTTCCTTCGCGTAGGTGTCAAGAATGGCGGCTGTGCGGGCATGGAATATGAAATGGATTATGTGGCCGAAAAGGCGCCTCTCGATGAAATGATCGAAGACAAAGACGTCCAGATCGTCGTCGAATCCAAAGCCGTCCTGTTTATTCTCGGGTCAGTGATCGATTACGAAGAGACTATTCTGGAAGCGGGGTTTAAATTCAATAATCCGAACCAGACCGACGCCTGTGGCTGCGGGATTAGTGTGACCATCGAACCGGCTAAGGCTGATTAGTGCAGTATTCCAAAAAAGAGCTTAGATTTCATTCTTTCATTATATTCATTACGATATTCATTTTAGTTTGCTCAACTATTGAAATTCGAGCTGCATTACTAGTTTTTCCATTAAATTTCGTTCGTAAAAGGGTCCTGAAATTTCTTGATAATATTAATGCGATTCATTCGGAAAGTAACAGACGAATAAATGCAATAATTTACCCAGCTATATCAGCGCCTGCTTTGGTAGCCTGGTTGTTCAGAATGAGGGATGACACTAGACCCTTATTTAGCCCGAGTTTTGATAAGTTGAACAGCGAAAAATTATTTCAAAATGTTAATCAGTTTACAGATTTTGTAATGTTCGATGTGTTTTGCATGAGCGTCCTGCTTGCAACTACGGCGTACTGTGTGGCTATAGGTAAGTCGATCGACTCTAGAAAATAATCAACCAATTTTAAACGGCCTTACGTCTTCACAATTACACTCGACCCATGACCAAATAATCCCTGATTAGCGGTAATCCCAGCCTTCGCTCCTTCGACCTGACGGCCTTTGGCCTGGCCGCGCATTTGCCATGTGAGTTCACAAACTTGCATAAGCGCTTGAGCGGGGACGGCTTCGCCGAAACAGGCGAGGCCGCCTGATGCATTGATCGGGATTTTCCCGCCGACTGTGGTTTCCCCGGCGCGTAACAGAGATGCTGCTTCGCCGCGCTGACAAAGCTGCAGGTCTTCCATCCAGTCGAGTTCCAGCGCTGTCGAGAGATCATAGACTTCAGCCAGAGAGATATCCTCTGGGCCAATCCCGGCTTCTTCATAGGCCTTTTTCGGCAGGTCCGCGCGGAAGGAGCGTGCGTCCATAGCAACAGCCGAGTCCGTAGCAATATCCGGCATTTCCACAACGGCGCCGGCGAAGGTCGGTGTTACTGTTGAGATGGCGGCCACTTTCGGCGCATCGCCTTTGCCGATTTTCCGGGCATAATCCATACTGGAAACGATGATCGCCGCGCCGCCATCGGATGTGGCGCAAATATCCATCAATCGCAACGGGTCGGCAACCATAGGGCTGGCGGCCACATCTTCGGCAGTAAATAGCTTTTTATAACGCGTATATTCATTGTGATAGCCGTGCTTGGCATTCTTGACCTTGACCATTGCAAAGTCGTCTTGGGTATCACCGTATAAATCCATACGGCGGCGGGCATAAAGTCCGAAATAGGTCGGGTTGGTAATCCCAATATGAAAGCGTACCCAGTCCGGGTCTTCGGGGCGATACCCGCCTGCGGGTTTGAGAAAGCCTTTGGGCGTCGTGTCTGCGCCGACGACGAGCGCGACATCAGCCGCATCGGACAGGATTTTACTTCGAGCGGCGGCAAGTGCTTGAGAGCCAGACGCGCAGGCGGCGTAGCTCGTATTCACTTCCGCGCCTTGCCACCCCAGAGCCTGGGCGAAGGTCGCCCCTGCCACATAACCGGGGTAGCCGCAACGGACAGTCCCGGCACCTGAAACAAAGCCCACATCCCGCCAATTTATGCCAGCATCAGCAATGGCGTCGCGGGCGGCTTTGACGCCGTACTCAACGAAATTAGCGCCCCATTTGCCCCATTGGTGCATGCCCACACCAAGGATCGCGATATCCTGACTCATGAGCTGCCTCCAATAGGCTGCCACTTCCAGATCAGCTTTTCGCCGTCTTCATCCGTGTAGAGCGTGTCCATGACGAGCTCGACATCGTCGCCGACTTTGATGTCAGATGGTTCGATGCCCATAATCATCTGGCCGAGGACGATCATCTTTTCACGGTCAAGTTCGACAGCGGCAATGGTGAAAGGTTCAAAGTTTTCCGGGGCCACAAAGGGTTCCGGTGGCTGATAGCTGGCATTAGTATAAGACCAGATTTTGCCAGTCCGGGAGAGAGGGACCTCTTCAAAATTCTCCGATTGGCAGTCGGGGTTTCGGCAAAACGTGCTTTGCTTGGGGAAGTAATAGGTCTTGCAGGACTGACATTGCGTCCCGATCAAATGCGGCTTGTCTGCATCCAGACTATACCAACCCTCAATGGCGGCTTTCTTCCCCATAATCCGACTTTCCGAATGTTGTTCGGAAAATTCAATAATCAATCCCGGGTCTCTTGGCGAGTCTAAATCCGGCGTGTAGATAAATGCCATGAAACTCTACGACTCGCCGCTCTCGCCCTTTGCTCGAAAATGTAAAATCATCATTCAGGCCAAGGATTTGGATGTGGAAGTCGTGGTCGCCGGTAAAGACGGGGCCAATGGATACGCCGCAGGCCCCAATCCGCTGGGAAAGGTTCCGTGTTTGGAACGGAACTATCCTGACGTGCCTTTGTTCGACAGTCCGCTGATATGCGAATATCTGGACAGCCTGAAAAATCCCTGGCTCCCAAAAGAAGGTGAGGGGCGGTGGAAAGCTTACCGCATGCACCGTATTGGCGACGGCCTTGCAGAAGCCGTTTATAACCGTCGTTATGAAGTTGTTCGCGATGAGAGCCTGCATTGGCCAGAAATTATTGAGCGCCATGATACGGCTATTCGAAATGTGGTAACCTATCTGGATGGTATCATTGAACATGTCCCGGACACCTGGTCCTTTGGATCTATCGCCGTTGTTTGCGCGTTGGACTATGCCGATTTTCGCGCCGATCACATTAATTGGAGGGCGCTAGCGCCGAGGCTGGCCGCATGGCATAAGGGCTTCACACATCTGACGGAATATAAAACAACCTACGCATATTAAGGGGAATAAGCATGAGAAAGACATTATTATTGACGGCGCTGAGCGCCGCATTGCTAAGCGCTTGTGGGCAAACGGTCGAAACGCCAAAAACTGAACCGGTTGATACGCCAACCGTCAAAACCGAAGTACCCGTCATCATAGAGAGTAAGACGCCCATCGTTTTGCCAGGCGCACCTGGACAAGCTGGGAAATCCCTGACGGCCACCGAGGCTTCCAAAATTGCCGATAACAGCTACACGCAAGATGATGTGGCGTTCATGCAGAATATGATCCCCCACCATGCCCAAGCCACAGAAATGGCAGCGTTGGTCAAAGACCGGACGAATACAGAAGACATCTTGAAAGTGGCGGAACGTATTGACGCGTCTCAGGCTGACGAGATCAAGTTCATGGAGGACTGGCTCAAAGACCGTGGCGAACCGCTCCTGGATGAAACCAGCTATGGTAGCGACCATGCCGGCCATGAGGGCATGGAAATGGGTGGCGACAAGCGGGAACATAAAGGCCATCACCAGATGGAAGGCATGGCCACGCCCGAGCAGATGGCAGAACTGGCCACGCTTGAGGGCACCGACTTTGACGCCATGTTCCTGCGCTTGATGATTACCCACCACGAAGGTGCGATCACTATGGTAGATAATCTGACGTCACAGCAGGGTTCGGCCTATGACCCGGTCCTGTTTGATTTCATCAACGATGTGGAAGCAGATCAGAAAAGCGAAATCGAGCGCATGAGCGGCATCCTGACGGCACTATCATCGGATGCACGCGTAGGCCTGAAAGCGGGCTTTAAAGATGCCGGCGAGGCGGCTTGGAATATGAAGCTGGAAATGGCCCTGGATAAACCGGCCGGTTTCTTTGATCCGAACAGCCCGGCTGGTCTGCCGCCGATTATCGAAAAGAAAAAGGAAGAGGGTGAAGAGGACAAGAAAGAGGAAGCTAAAAAAGAAGACGCCAAAAACGGGGAAAAGAAAAAGGAAAAAATCAATTGGGGTAAGCGCTACCCACTGTTGAGCTTCTCCAATACGGATATGGCCTTTTCAGGCGATGTCATGGTGGCCGGCAGCTATCACGGCTTTAATGTTTATAAATTGCAAGAGAACGGCCTGCCAGAGCTATACAGCTCGGTCGTGTGTCCGGGCGGGCAGGGCGACGTCTCCATTGTTGGCAATCTCTTGATCATGTCCGTCGAGCAAACGCGAGGCCGTGTGGATTGCGGCCTACAGGGTATCGCCGAAGATGTCAGCGCAGAGCGTTTTAGAGGCATTCGTATCTTCGATATCAGTGATCTCACTGCGCCGGTCCAAGTCGGACAAGTGCAAACTTGTCGCGGGTCGCACACGCATTCCGTAGTATCGAGCGACGCCAATAGGATTGTTGTTTATAATTCCGGTACGTCCTCGGTTCGCAAAGAAGAAGAACTCGCAGGCTGCATTGGGCGCATTCCCGGCGATCAACGTACGGCGCTATTCCGGATTGACGTCATAGAAATCCCGGTGGCCGATCCTTCCAAAGCCCGTATTGTCGATAGTCCGACTGTTTTTGCAGATGAGGAAAAGGGCACAATCGCCGGTCTCTGGACGGGTGGCGACCACGGTAAAGGTACACAGCGTTCCAGCCAGACCAATCAATGTCATGACATTACCGTTTTCCCGGCTGCTAAGATCGCTGCGGGCGCTTGTTCCGGTAATGGGATTATTTTTGATATTTCCAACCCGCTCAAGCCGAAGCGTATTGATGCTGTCGTCGACACCGGTTTTGCCTATTGGCACTCAGCCACATTTAACAATGACGGCACCAAAGTCGTCTTTACGGATGAATGGGGCGGCGGTGGCCGTCCGCGCTGCCGCGTACATGACCCGAAAGACTGGGGCGCCAATGCCATCTACGACATCGTTGACGGCAAGCTGAAGTTTCAAAGCTATTATAAAATGCCGGCACCGCAGACAGATACAGAGAATTGCGTCGCCCATAATGGTTCAGTGGTTCCTGTTCCGGGACGCGATATATTCGTTCAGGCCTGGTATCAGGGCGGAGTATCTGTCATGGACTTCACTGATTCAGCCAATCCCAAAGAGATTGCCTTCTTCGACCGGGGGCCTGTGCATGAGAGCAAGCTGACGACCAGCGGCTACTGGTCCACTTACTTTTATAATGGCAAAATCTACGGGACAGAGATCACGCGCGGTCTGGATGTTTTCTCCTTGGAGCCCAGTGAGTTCCTGAGCGCAAGCGAGATTGCGGCTGCAGCGGAGGCCAATATGGGCGAGATTTTCAACCCGCAGCAGCAATTCCCGGTGAGTTGGAAAGCGTCTCCGACAGTCGCGCGGGCCTATGCCGATCAGTTGCAACGGGCAGGAGATCTATCCGATGAGATGACAGCAGAGCTCTCAAATACGCTTGAAAACCCGAATTCAGATAGCCTGGCGGCGCTTTCAAATAAGATCAAAGGTCTGACTGTAAAGTCACGCAGTAAAGACGGATTGGTCAAAACCTTGGCGCAATTGGCGAAAGCGGCTCAGTAAAAAAGAGATGGCGGGCAGGGAGGGATTCGAACCCCCGATAGAGTTTCCCCTATGCCGGTTTTCAAGACCGGTGCTTTCAACCACTCAGCCACCTGCCCAGCTCAAGGCGCGCTCAATAGGGGGTTTTGCCATATCCCGCAAGGCTGTTTTTTCGTTTCCCTTGAGATTTTTATTTTGAGGCCTTTCACATTTGTAATCTAGATGAATACGTCATTCCAAAACGGTTCATCCCAATTAAGACTTCATCAACCCTATAAAAAAATTAGTCATTAAGCCTGTTATCTAACGGGGATTTAAACTTGATCCCGTAAGTTCACAGGCAATGAAGGGTCCAAGGTCCGTAAGAGATCGTGACCCGGCCTCAACAGATGTCACTTATCTTTTGAGGTTCATTATAAAATGGGTGAGTGAGTTATGAAAATTTGCGTTAGCAAATCCGTGAAACGTATGACTGGTCTTCTGGTCAGTGTTAGTCTGGTAGGCGGGCTTTCAGCCTGTTCCACAACAAGTACAACAAAAATAACAGAGGCTGCACCGGTTTCCTATAGAATAGGTGGCGGTAACTCTTCTTATGCATCTGTGCGCATGCCAGAACGGGCTCCAGCTCCGGCAACAAACCTGCCGGAAACACGTCCCTCTGAGTCGCCTTTAGCCTTGCCGAGACCGGCACCTGCGCCTCAGCCGGCACCTGTCGCTCTACCGAAATCTCCGTCAGCGGGCATAGATCTATCGAATATTGATCGTGGGCTTTATGATCATATGAAAGTGGGAAAACCATACAAGGTCGCAGGCCAATCTTATACACCGGGTCACAACCCGGATTATGACAAGATTGGTGTTGCGTCCTGGTATGGTGATAAATTCCACGGAAAACCAACGGCAAATGGGGAGGTTTACGACAAAAACGCCCTGACAGCTGCGCACAAAACACTGCCACTGAACAGCTATGTTTATGTGACTAATCTGGACAATGGAAAATCTATCAAGGTTCGATTGAATGACCGGGGTCCATTTATCGACAATCGAATAATCGACTTATCCGAAGCCGCCGCGGGGGCGCTAGGCATTAAAGGTGACGGACTGGGACGTGTGCGGGTGCAATATGCGGGGGCGGCTCCAGCGGGTCTGGGTACGCCATTTGCACCGGCACCGTCTCAATTATCAGAACGAGCACCTGAGCCAGCACCGGCTCCTGTTGCTCAACCGGCTCCAACCCCGGTCACGCCAAGTCCTGTTCCTCAGGCTGAAGACTATCAACCATTGAGAAACGGTGTCTCGCCGGAAGCAGAAATGGTGGCTGCACCGACCCCTCTCGCCCCTCAAACACCGCAAGTGTTTGAAGTTCCGAGCATGATGGGCGGATCACAAGATTATGGGATTGCCATGCCGGGCCGCAGTGTCGAAACAGCGCCGCGCGTTCCAATTCCTGAACCCACTCCACAACATGGCGAGGATGATGTCATCACTCTGACCATCTCCGGTCCGGTTCATATGGCCAAATCAACAAACAATAATCAGGACCAACCTGAAGTTATTCCAGCTGTGTATGAAGAGGAAAAAAAATAACAAACTCTTTACCACGCACAAAAGCTATGGAATTGAACTAACACGCCTTCGGGCGTGTTTTTTCGATTCTGATACAAGGATATTTGTGCGCGTTTTTTTCGCCAGTTGTTTGGCCTTGATGAGCCTTTCTACCGCCTGGGCCCAGGACGGTTTTGAAACTATTGCCGATCACGCCATCATTATGGATTACGAAACCGGAGTCATTTTATTCGAAAAAGATGCCCGTAAACCAGCCTATCCCGCCTCAATGACAAAGATCATGACCGCGGAAATGGTGTTTAACCAGATCCGCAGCGGCGCCATAAATATGGATACGGAATTCACTGTTAGTGAAAATGCATGGAGAAAAGGCGGGTTTGCTTCGGGTGGGTCAACCATGGGGCTTGACCCCCGCTCGTCTGTTCGGGTTGAAGACCTGCTGCGAGGTGTAATCATTCAATCTGGAAATGATGCCTGTATTGTACTCGCAGAAGGTATTGCGGGATCAGAATCTGGGTTTGCTGATATGATGACCCGGCACGCCAAAGAGATCGGCCTTGAAACAGCTGTCTTTAGGAATTCTACGGGTTTACATCACCCTGAACATGTTATCAGCCTGTCAGACCTGGCCAAGCTCGCACGCCGCACGATATCAGATTATGGCGAGTTTTATGCGCTTTATGCGGAAAGAGACTTTGAGTGGAATGGCGTCAAGCAAGGCAATCGAAATCCACTCCTCGGACGTTTCGAAGGCGCTGATGGACTTAAAACCGGCTATACTGAGGCTTCCGGTTATGGCCTCGTTGCTTCAGCCGAACGTAGCGGTACGCGACGCATTATTGCCTTTAACGGCCTGGACAGTAAGTCAGAACGTCGGCAAGAAGGTTTGCGCCTGATGCAGGCCGCATTTGAGACCTTCCGCATTTATAATCTATATGGTGAAACGGATGTTGTTACATCGGCCAAACTCTTCATGGGGAAAACGGAAAGAGTCGATTTGGTTCCGTCACAATCGGTCAATATTGGTCTGGCCCGGGTCAATCGTTCAGATTTAAAAGTCAATGTTGAGCTTCCCAAAGAAATCGCGGCCCCCATCGAAAAAGGTCAGGAAATCGGAACGCTTGTGATTAGCGCGCCAGGCATGACGGAAAAACGCGTGCCATTGGTGGCGGCAACAGATGTGGGACGGAAGTCTGTCTTTGGACGAGCAGGCGAAGCACTTGTAAAATTGTTTGGAGGATAAAATGCGCGGGAAATTCATATCCTTTGAGGGCGGCGAAGGCGCTGGGAAAACTACTCAGGCCGAACGATTGGCCAAGTCTCTCAATAATGCTGGGATCGAAACCCTTCTAACTCGAGAGCCTGGTGGTACGTTTGGGGCAGAAGCAATCCGCGATTTGGTTCTGGAAGGCACTTCAGATCGCTGGTCCGGTTTAACAGAGCTTCTTCTTATGTACGCTGCCCGGCTCGATCATATCGAAAAATTAATTGAACCGGCGCTGTCGCGAGGAGTTTGGGTGATCAGTGACCGCTTTGCCGACAGTTCCATGGCCTATCAAGGCTATGCCAGAGGCTTGGGTAAAGAACAGGTTGAAAAGGTTCACAAAGCCGTTCTGGACGATTTTCAACCAGATATGACAGTCCTATTTGATATTGATCCCGTCATGACGATGAAGCGTGTGGAGACGCGTGGTGAGGAAATCTCTCGTTTTGACGCTGAATCAATAGATTTCCACAATACCATCCGGCAAGCCTTTCTCGATATTGCCTCGGAAAACTCTAACCGCTTCATGACTGTCAATGCAGACAACAGCCTGGAGGTCGTTGAGACGCAAATCCTGTTTGCCGTCGTGCAAAAATTCCCGGAATTAGCCGGAAAACTCGGAGATTCGGGTGGCCGAGCCTGACGCCTTACCCGAACCGGACCGAGCGCCCGGTTGCCCGCATCCACGCGAGACGTTTGATCTGATCGGACATAAACGAGCAGAGGGCAAATTCATTCATAGTTTGAATGGTGGCAAGATACACCATGCTTGGTTGCTCTCCGGTACGCCTGGAACAGGCAAGGCGACGCTGGCCTATCGTATGGCGCGGGCCATATTGGGCGCTAAATCTCTCTTGGCGGATACGCTGGATATTCCGTCTGATGATCCTGTGGCCCAAAGGATTGCAAGTCAGGGGCATGGGGATCTCTTTGTTTTGCGTCGGCCTTATGATTTCAAAACCAAGAAACTCAAAAGTGCTATTCCGGTGGATGAGACCAGGCGACTTGCCGAATTCTTTCAAACGAAACCATCCGAGGGTGGGTGGCGCGTTTGCATTATCGACTCCATGGATGAAATGAATCGGAATTCGGAGAATGCGATTTTAAAATCGCTCGAAGAACCACCAGAGCAAACCATTCTCATTTTGATTTCCAATAACCCTGGGCGGTTGTTACCAACCATTCGTTCCCGCTGTCTTCATCTGGCGCTTCGGCCTGTTGACGCTGACGCTATAACACCCTGGCTGAAGCGCCGTCATCCTGACGCTTCTGATGGGGTTTTGGACGCCGCTGCCAAACTTGCACGTGGTGGTCCTGGCAAAGCCACGTCCTTGGTTTCTAACAGCGAAGCCGTCCTGCAGTCTCTGACACAATTTATTTCAGGCCTCGCGTCATCATCGTCGATCATGGATCATAAAATCGCAGCCAAATTATCGCTTGCAAATGCGCGGGCCGAGCGGCAACTTTTCTGGGAAGCTTTGCAAGATATTTTACAAGCTCAAGCTCTTTTCAGCGCAACGGGGGAGTGGAAAGGTGCTTTCAAACCTTTACCGGTCACAAAAACGCCGGCTCATTGGGAAAAGCTCTATGCAAAAACCGTCCACCTCCAAGAACGGGAGTTGGCGCTCAATATGGACAAAAAATCCGTGATGTATGATGTCTTGTCCTCTATAAGGGCGGGATGATGTTTGTTGATAGCCACGTAAATCTCCACGGTGAAAAATTTTCTGGTGATCTGAGTGAGGTCATGATCCGTTCGGTCGAGGCTAACGTCTCAGCTATGCTCAATATTTGCTGCAACATCAAAGACATGGCTGCAGTTCTTGAGGTTGCGGATATGGCTGAAAATATGTGGGCGAGCGTGGGAACGCACCCTCATGATGCCAAGGATAACCCTAATATATCAGCATCTGACATTTGCGCCTTCACAGACCATCCCAAAGTAATTGGGATTGGCGAAACGGGGTTGGATTTTCATTATAATTACTCCGATCGTGATGCGCAGCTTTTTAATTTTCAGGCCCATATTGAGGCCGTGAGGGACAGTGGTCTGCCGCTGATCATCCATACCCGCAATGCGGATGATGATATGGAGGAAATACTGACCCGTGAAATGGCCAAGGGAGAGTTTAAAGCGCTTCTTCATTGCTACACGTCCGGCGAGCGTTTAGCCCGGGCCGCCGCAGAATTAGGGTGTTATTTTTCCATGTCTGGAATCATCACATTCAAAAACGCCCATGACGTCCGCGAGATCGCATCGTGGATCCCCGAAGACCGCATTATGATCGAAACAGATTGCCCTTATTTAGCACCTGTCCCGCATCGCGGACAGAGATGTGAGCCATCTATGGTGCCATTAGTTGCAGACAAACTTGCCGAAATTCGTGGCTGGAGCCTCGAAGAAACAGCGATCAAAACGACCAATGCCTTTTATACATTTTTCGACAAAGCTGTGCGCCCTGAAATAGAGGCGCAGGCGTGACGCTCCGCATGACTATATTGGGGTGTGGGTCATCTGGCGGTGTACCGCGTGTGGGCGGCGATTGGGGCGTTTGCGACCCTGCTGAACCCAAAAACAGACGCATGCGGTGCTCTGTCCTTGTCGAGCAGTGGGCAGGGGAGGAAGAGCCGGCGCAGGATCAACGCACTATCCTTCTCGTGGATACATCTCCGGACTTGAGAGAACAACTCCTCTTGAGCGGCACAGCCCGTTTGGACGCGCTCTTATTTACGCATGAGCATGCCGATCAAACCCACGGCATCGATGACGTTCGGGCTCTGGCATACCGCATGGCGCAAAGAATTCCCACCTATATGGATAGGCCAACCCATGACGAAGTGGCCAATCGGTTTCATTATCTGTTTAAGACGCCGGAAGGGCGTGTGCATCCGCCTATACTGGATTTGCAGCCTTTGATCAAAAATGGCTCAAAAATCGAAATCGAAGGACCGGGCGGCACGATAACGGCGGAATTTTTATCCGTTTCTCACGGTCCAACGCCATCAGGTGGTTTTATTTTCAACGGTAAAATGGCCTATACGCCCGATGTCTGGTCCATCGACGATGAAACACTGCAAAGGCTAACAGAGATTGATATCTGGGTCATGGACGCGCTCAGATATAATGAACATCCAACCCACGCTCATGCTGACCGCTGCATGCAATGGATCGCCCGTACTCAGACTCAAAAAGCTGTCCTCACAAATCTCCACATCGATATGGATTACCAAGCGCTCTCAAGCGAATTACCGGGTCGACACTGCGTGGCTTATGACGGGATGAGGCTGGCAATCGGGCATTAGCGAGTATGGCATTCGCACCAAACCTTAGAAAACGAGCTCCCAACTTAACACATGTTTGTCAGATATTTTTGAGCCAATCAGAGCCATGGGTACTTTTGCGTTGGGCGCGCAGCCCGCATCAGAGAAAATGTCGGACACCAGAAGGTTTTTGATTACATTGGCAAGGCCCGATCGCTCAAAAGGGTCGATCTCTGCAATCCGGTCGTGTCCCATTACAGATAAATGAAGTGCTTCACTGGGGTAGGCGGAGGAGTTCGCCAAATTTTGAGCCGTTCTATAGGCGTGCCGGATTAGGGTGGAAACGGTGTCTCAGTCGGGAATATCTAGCCGATCAGCTCTTACTATCCATGGTTATCCTGGACGGCGGCACATTTTCGGCTTGATAGCTCTCGCTCCGCAGCCGCACCATACGGATATCATAAATTCCCCCCTGCCAAAGGTATAATTCAAACCACACAGACGGCGTGACAATGTTGGCAAGTTGAGGTCCTCAGGCACTCATTATATTTATAGGCACAAACTGTGACAAAGTAACGTAAATTTAGGCGTGTACTCCAGATTCTTCGCGCGCGCAAGTCCACAAAAGCCATACGAATGCCTGAATTTTTATCTAAATATTTCCACAATAGCATCGATCTCCACAGCGGCGTCCCGCGGCAGGCTAGGTGATCCAACGGCAAATCTGGCGTGGCGTCCTGTGTCCCCAAAGACTTCGACCATGAGGT
>JAHDBU010000058.1 GCA_020630275.1 Hellea sp. | reverse complement strand
GGCCGCGACTTGACGTGTGATCTCAGATCCAATCGTTCCGCCAGCACCTGTAATCATTACACGCTTACCTTCAATGAAACGTCGGACCGGTTCAATATCCAAAGCTTTGAGTTCGCGACCTATAAGGTCTGATGCCTCAAACGGCGATAATGTATCCGGTCGGGATTGACTGACGCGTACTAGAGGGGCACCTATTTCCGAGGCCTTCCGGACAAGGTTATATGATTTTGTCCGACCTTGATATTCGTCCGTTGCGATTAATGTCGGCGGAACTTTGTACCGATTTTTCAAATCTTGATATATGGATGAGAGCTCGTCAAGTTTGCCTAATACAGGAATACCCCTGATCGATCTCCCGCGATGATCCGCATCCGTCCCGATTAAACCTCTCAAATTATAGCCAGGCCCCGCCGCTTTTCGACTAACGTCGCGGATATAGTTTGAAAGCGATGTTTCGGTGCCGATCAAAATAGCATTAGGCAGATCATCTTTTTCGCCGCGGAAAATGGCTCGAATATCGCCATTCTGAATGAAAAGTACAATCATACGGCTGAGAATCAGGAGGAAAAAATATAAAGATCCGCATATGAATGGGACAGATCGAGGGAAACCATCGGCTCGAAAGGAAAAGAACAAAATGACAGGGGCAATAATTGCAGCAAGTATCACAGCCTGAAACAAATTCTTTACGTCATCCAAGGACATAAATCGCCAAATGGCTTTGTGGGCGTCGGTCAAAATCCAGCTTGCGATACATGAGAGCACAAACACGATTGTCGCACTCTCCACAATTCCCGTTGGTATGGGCTTGTTTTCAAAAGCAAAACGCCAATTGATCACCAGATACATACATAATCCACCCAATAGGGCGTCATAGGCAATCACTGTCAGCTTGCTGACAAGCGGTGCCTTAACTATGCGACTGACTGGACCATTCATGATCCGGGCTCCAACTTCCTAATAGACCATCTTACCCGGTTGGACTTGGATTCCCCATCTCCATCTGCAAAGGCAGATCCGGATATAACAATTTGTTCTGTTTTAACGGGTTTATCGCCTTCCGCAAGGTAAACGGACTCTTCAATTCTTAGTGGACCACCGTCAGTTCTAAATCGCCAACCAATTTGACCCGATTGAATGAGCAATGCGGAGTGTAAATCTTGCGCCAAAGTTGCCTTTACCGAAGGATGAAGGTGGAATCGAATTTCAAATGGCAAGGCGTTATGGGAGATAGGTGTTTGCCCAATCGGAACAAGAAGGGCGTCCTCGCCACGGATGTCATTTCCGCTCTCATGGATATAAAGCTTCCGTCGATGGGATAAACCGGTGCGATCCTTGTATCCGTTGTGGGCCATTTCAAGCCAGACACCTTCTGACTGTTCCCGCCGGGTTGCTTCGACATTGTCAATGTCGGCGCCAACATGGTTTTCAAACAGACGTCCTCGAATTCCGTTTCCAACTAACTCACCAGCAGACAATTCAGTGATGGTTAGAGTCGAATGGGCGGCTGTCAAACGCATAGACTCCCGCCAAGATGAAGGTTGATTCTCGTTCCAACCGCAATTGACAATTAGACGGCCGCCCTTGGTAGACATTTCGAAGGCCAAGGGCGCTAAATGTGCGTCTTTGTCGAATGGGAAGCTTGTCGTTTCTCCGGTGTCGATAATTATCACAGTATCGTTTTGATGGACTCGCTGATAGCCAGTATGTGGACAATAGACGAACGGACTAGCTGTTGTTTTACTAAATTTAAGCAGGTTGTTAATTTGGACTGGATCGCCTTTTCCACTGCCATTAAAGGATGCAAGGCCTCCATCGGGCATCTGAAAAAATGGAATTATATGACGTAGACGTTCCAAAGCTCTATTGATTGAATTTGATCCGTCTACGCCGTGTTTTTCAAGCGCTTGATCCAAAGCAGTCAATAATTCTAAAGCTGATACGCAGTCCGCAGGTCTCCGGCTGATGTGCCCACCATCTGGAAGAATTTGAAGATGAAGTTGTTCATCTACCCAGTCTAGCCCCCTGTTCACCAAGTCATAAGACTTGTCTGGGCGAACGAGCCCGGCCAATGTGATGACTATAGCGGCTCTAAGTTTGTCAACACCGGGAGAACATTTTGAATAACAGGCTTTAAGATGCCTGATTTGGCGAAACAAATTATTTCTTCGGACTTGCCCTGACTCGTCTAAGCGGTCGGTCGACAAGAGAGAGTTCCAGTTCCCGAGCCATGCATAAAGCCTAACCGATAGTATGTCCGGTTGCCAAGCAAAGGAATTCCAATCCCCGTAATGCGTAATCCATTGATCCACCAATGTGCGGGCTTTTTCGGCCGCCTCTTTTGAACCCAGCATGGACAAGTCCCACAACCAGTCAAAGCCGTGATGCCAAAACGCAAATTTTTCAGAGGGCGAAACAACTGGCCAAGGGTCTCCCTGACGTCCTACGTCCAACAGTTGATTGGCGTGGATGAAATGTCCTTTTAGAATGGACTCGCCATTCGCGGCATTTCCTCGAAAATTCCGAATATTTAAGGTCTCGAGAGTGGCAATATTTGCAGAGCGAAATTTTATTTTCCGAAAAGGGTTCTTGGTTTCTTCCGTAATTTTACCAGCGGAGTACATTAAAGAGGCTTTGAGCACCTGACTGAGCGGAAAACGCCGCATAATCAAATAGTCTAAGCAACTCGAGAGGCGGGACCGCCTCTGAGCGCCGAAATGTTTTCGGCGTAAGTGCCAGCGCCTTTAAACACTGCGCTGCCGGCCACCAATGCGTTCGCTCCGGCCTTTATACAATCGTTCGCCGTCAACGGATTAACACCGCCGTCAACCTCTAAAATTATGTCGTGACCCGATGCTTCAATCTTTGATTTTAGAGTTTCAATTTTTTTGAGCTGGGAACGAATAAAACTTTGCCCACCAAATCCCGGATTAACACTCATTACCAAAATAAGATCAATATCATCAATCACGTAATCAATGACATCGGCGTGAACGGCAGGATTCAAGGCAATGCCGCTCTTGATTCCAAATGATCGTATAGTTTGTAACGTTCGATGCAAATGAGGTCCCGCGTCTGGATGAACCGTTATAATATCGGCTCCCGCTTTGACGAATTCTTCAATCAGCGGGTCAACGGGTGCGATCATCAAGTGCACGTCAAAAGGTTTTTGAGTGTGTGGTTTCAAAGCCTTAATGACGGACGGCCCAATTGTAAGATTAGGAACATAATGCCCATCCATGACATCAATATGGATCATATCTGCTCCAGCTTTATCGATCGCCGAAACTTCAGCTCCGAGTTTAGCAAAATCGGCGGAAAGAATAGAAGGGGATATAAGGATGTCCTGACTCACGCAGACCCAATAACAGGGAGGCAATACAGGTGCAAGATGTAACCCCCGTTGGACGTGTTGAAATTAGTTTTTCAAACAGAGGGTGGATTTTATCCCCGACCTTCACTATTTCGTCCGAAACGAGGATGAGATTATGGACAAAAATGCTACCTATAAAGAGGTTTCTCAGCAAATTCTCTCAGTAATCGAAGGTGAGCCAAGTGCGACGGCCCGCTATTCCTCCGCAGCCTGTTTGCTGAGCCAAGCATTTGATTATTTTTTTTGGACAGGCTTCTACGTTGTTGACCCCGTCAAGCAAGACGAGCTTGTTGTAGGCGCTTATCAAGGTACGCTTGGCTGCCTGAGAATTCCTTTTGGGAGAGGGGTTTGTGGAACAGCGGCAGCGACCCTTGAGACGCAGATCGTCGAAGACGTCCATGCATTTCCCGGACATATTGCTTGTGACAGTCGATCGAATTCTGAAATTGTTGTTCCTGTTTATGACGCGACGGGCAGTTTAGCCGCCGTTCTTGACGTTGATTCTACGGAATATGGCAGTTTCGATGAGATAGACGCGAAATGGTTGGAAGAATTGTGTAGCAAGCTACTGATTGGTGCCACGCAGCATTAGTTGGGTTGATAATCGACCCAAAGTGAGCGTTTTTCCTTGGGTCTTTTCCATTCCTGCTCGATCCGATTGATGGCCTGAGCGGCTGTTTGCGCCTGATAGAGTTCTTTACCAATCCAATCAGGGGTAAACCCTTTTAAAATTGTATGATGCAGTAAATCTAAAATGGGATCCCAGTAATTGTTATGAGACACAAAAACGATAGGCTTTTGATGAAGTTGTAGTCGCATCCAGGACAAAACCTCGACGGCTTCCTCAATTGTGCCTATGCCGCCCGGGAGAATTATAAAGGCATCGCTCTCTTTGAACATTTCCATTTTACGGACATGCATGTCCGGTACGACGCGATGTTCAGCCTCATCAAAAGCGCCTTCCGTGTGAATAAGAAACTCGGGAATGATACCTAAAACATTGCCGCTGATTTGAAATGCCGCTTTGGCAGCAATGCCCATCAACCCATACGCGCCGCCGCCATAAACGAAACGATACCCGGCCTCGGCGATTCCTGACCCGACATCTTCGGCCGTTCTCGCATAACCCTCATCATTTCCGGTGCTCGAACCACAAAATACACAAATACTTTTCATATTCGCATTTAAGCATTGAATGAGAATTCTTGAAAGCCTAGTTTAAAAAATCCGAGAAAAAGGAACAGATTTTGCGCTCCCGACTTCTATCCATGCTGATTACCGGATTGATCATCGCTATCGTTTTGCTGATCGCAGTTCAAATCACTCAAACAATTCAAGATCAGTTCTTTGATGAATCCGCGAATGAAACAATCAGTGAGAATGAAGACTTGCTGACGGTCAAACCAGTTTTAATCAAAAGTGTTTCCGAGAGTGAAAATATTTTGAGCATTAGCGGCTCTGGTCATCCGAAGATTCCAGTCACCTTTACAAATTTTGGAACCGCCATAGCACAGGTGAGATCTGACGAAAACGGGCAGTGGTCGGTAGACTTGCCCGTGGAAGCCCAAAAACCCATGAGAATTCGTTTAATGGAGTATATCTCGGCAGACACGCCAGTTATGGCCGATGAGACCATATACCGTATTCCGGCACCTATCGTTGATGAAGTGTCGCTCGATCAATCACCACCGGCTTTGATCATCTCGACGGTACCTGGCAAACCCACCAGTGTCTTCCAGTCACCCTTTCGCGGATTACCCACATCCGGTGGAATCAGTATGGGCTCGATAGATTACGATGAAAGCGGCGGAGTTATTTTTTCTGGCACCTCCGCCCAGCCTGGACGCATTCGGGTTTTTGCGAACAATACCGCCATAGGAGAGGGAGCTGTCGGTCCCCTTGGACGCTGGTATATAATGTCGCCGGACACTTTACCAGCGGGTCAGCTGGAAATTGGGGCCGCCCATATAACAGAAGATGGAATTCAGTCGCAGGTAGAAGTTCCGTTCGAACGTTTGACACTTGGGCGTGGCGATCGCGCACAGGCTCTTGAAGTATTTTACATGCCTTATTCTTGGCAGGTTAGACGCAGACTAGTAGGCGGCGGCTATCAATACACAGCCATCTTTGCCCCTCTCGAGGCGGAGGCCATTATTCCGCAGTAGCTGAATTTCTTGGAACAGGCTGGGGATATTTTCGTCCGAACATTCTATTAAAACGGTTTTTCAGAACGGTTGGTGCCGCCAACAAAACCGGCGTCACGATCAGTGTGAGCGTTGTTGCGAAGGCTAGGCCGCAGACTAACGCATAGGACAGAGGTGCCCATATGTCTGATGTCGACGTTCCATTGGTTGAAAATTGACCCGTAAAGATATCGGCCTGCCATCCCAAGACCAATGGCATTAATCCGACAATCGTTGTCAGTGTCGTTAAAATTACTGGGCGTAATCGTTGGGCGGCGGTTCGAACCGCTGCGTCCTCAGGTTGGAAGCCGTTTTGTGTCAGTCTTTGATAGGTATCGATCAGAACAATGTTATTGTTCACGATAATTCCTGCGAGCGCGATAACGCCGGTCATCACCAATATCATGCTGACAAACGGATAAAATGTCAGTCCAAGGAGCACACCGAATATGGAAAGAATAACGGATGAGAGTGTTAAAAAGACATGGTAGAAATTATTAAACTGCAGAAGTAAGATTACACCCATCATAAACATAACAGCCGCACCAGCTGCCATGCCAAATTCGGCGGCCGCCGCATTTTCCTCAGCCTGCCCCAGAAATCGGAAGTCAACGCCGGGGGCCAGCACCTTTTCCTCCGAGAGCCAGCCTTTTAACTCACTAACTTGTTTGTTTGTCGCATAGCCGACGGCAGTGTTGGCTTTGATCTCATAATATCGTTTTTGAGCCCGGCGCGAAATACTGTCCAGTCGATTTTTAGGAATGCGTTTAATCACCGATGAGAGCGGTACGGCTCCTGATGGTGTCAATATACGGAGATTATCTAATACCTTTAGGTCCCGGCTGGAGTCAGGATAGCGAATACGGATGTCGACTTCTTCACTCGCATCAGCAGGACGGTATTGACCGACTAATGCGCCTTCCGTGACGAACTGAATAGCGTTGCCAATATCAGAGACATTCAACCCCAGTCGACCAGCCTCAGTTCTGTCGATAGCGAGTTCCCAGTCAATCCCAGGCACAGGTCTTGTGTCCTCAATTTCGATAATGCCGTCTGTCGACTCGAGTTTCTGCCTTATAATTTCAATGCCCGCTGCAATGTCGTCCACATTGTCACCGGAAAGTTCGACGCCAATGTCTTTTCCGATGGGTGGCCCCTGGCTTGCGGCTTTGATTTCGACAAGAATACCCGGAATACCAGATGTGGCTTCCCGTAATTGCTCAATTGTCTCGGTAATTCTGTACTTCCGTTCGTCAAAAGGGACTAATTCGGTGAAAACTCTAGCGACCGTATCGACAGGCAACTCGCCAGGTCCATCGGCAGCTTCGCCCCCCTGGCTCGCGGCAGCACCAGCGACAGTATAAATTGCTTGTAGGTCTTCAATTTCTCCCAGGCGCTTTTCAATTTCCTGGGCGATCGCCAAGTCCGCTCTGGCGGTGGAGTTTCCGCGTGCACGCGCAATGATGTAAATCTGATCGCTGGCCTCTTCGGTGAAAAATTCAATCGGTTTCGGGGGCGGACCATTAACAGAATTGGTAAACATTACAACGATTACGGCGAGAATAGTAATCGTACCGGCCACAACGAGTATTGGCCATTTGATCAGCCTGTTAATGAGGCGGATGTAAACACCCATAATTCCGGTCACTTTGGTTGGGTCTCCATCTTGTCCAGATAGCGCTTTGAGATTGCTGGTGGGCTTGGAGACTTTCCGTGGACCAATCAGCGTTCCCATTGTTGGTAGAAAAACGAGTGCCATCAACAAAGATGCCGACAAAACATAAATCATTGTCAGCGGAAAATAGGACATAAATTTGCCAGTCACATCGTCCCAAAACAAAAGTGGGAGAAAGGCTGCCAGTGTCGTGGCCGTAGACGATATAATCGGCCAAAACATGCGCTCTCCGGCGATCTGGAAGGCTTCTTTACGGGGCAAGCCCTCTGCAAGTTTCCGGTCTGCATATTCGATGATGACGATGGCGCTATCGACCAAAACGCCCACCGATAAAATCAGGCCGAACATAATCATCATGTTGATGGCCTGACCTTGCACGTAAAACATGAATAGCGCCATCAGGAAGCTTGCCGGAATAGCCCAGCCAACGAATAGCGCTGAGCGTAGTCCCAAGGCCGCAATGCAAACAATAAAGACAAGAATAACGGCATTCACGATCGATGAGAACAGAGACGAGACCATATCCTTAATGTAACGAGATTTGTCCTGACTATACTCCATTTTGATTGTAGACGGCCAATCTGGGCGACCCGTAATTTCAGAAACAGTACCTCTTACCTTTTCAATGGTTTTTACAATGTTTTGTCCGGTTCTCTTTGAAACTTCGATCGAAACTGATGTTTGACCATTAAAACGGGCAAAAGACGTCGTGTCTTTATAAGCGCGTCGGACGTCAGCGATGTCAGACATTCTTATGATCCCGCCCCGGCCGTCGGTTCTTACAACCAATTCATCCAAATCTTTCGCTGTCTCGATCAAACCTGGAAGCTTCACATTAAATTTCCCGGTTTCCGTTTCGAGCGTCCCGGCCGTAATCAAGGCATTGTTTCGACTGATTGCGGCAGCAATCTCGCCAAAGGAAATATTCGCACTTTCGATCAAGGATGGATCCAGAACGGCCTCGAGAACATCTTCCCGTTCCCCGGAAATTTTGGCTTCCAGTACTTCGGGAATGCCCTCAAGTTGGCGTTGAATATATTTTGCTCTTTTCTGTAATTCCCGTTCAGGCGCGTCGCCGTAGAGATTGATAACAACAATAGGGAAGGTCGACATGTTGAGTTCTTTGACCAAGGGCTCCTTGGCTTCGGATGGGAATTCAGCCCTAGCGCGATCAACTTTTTCAAGAACATCTGAAATTGCCTGATCCTGATTGAACGAAGCGTTGAACTCGGCGATAATATAGCCGACCGAGTTTGCTGCCACGCCATTGAGTTCCTTTAACCCTTCGACTGACTTGAGTTCAGCTTCTAGCGGTTTGATAAGAAGGCGTTCGCTGTCCTCAGGTGAGACACCAGGCAGGACGACCCTAACATTCACGATAGGAACTGGGATATCGGGCTCGGCGTCGATTGGGAGTCTGGATAGCGCCAGGATACCGCCGATAACCGCGAAGATCATGATCCCCATGGTCATTCGCCAGTTTTCGATGGCAAATCCGACTATCCCTTTCATTATTCGTATTCACCTTTGCTATCGGCTTCGGAGTCGACGGCGACATAGTCTTGACCTTGGACAATGATTAAAGCTGGATCAGGTAGTCCTGTCACCCAGATCCCATCGGATGTCTCATCGATAGTTTGTGTCGGTGAAAACCGTACGATTCCATTGTCCAAATATTTTACACCGACGCGACCTTGGGTATCCAGCCCCAGGATTAGACTGGGAACGAGATGGGCACTTTCTTCCTTGCCATTCAAAGTGACGGTGGCCGTCACGCCGGCTTTGAGCGCAAGTTTCGGATTTGGCACGGCGATTTCCGCTTTGAATGTTCGCGTGGCTGGGTTGGCGCGCGCAGCAATGAATTTTACTTTGCCGGTTACGGTTTCGCCTGTTGCCAACTTCATACTTGCGTCTTGACCTGTTGAGACCAAACCAAGTTGGCTTTCAGTTAGCTCGATAGTTACCGTGAGCGGATCCATCTCCAGTAAAACGCCACAAGGTTGCCCGGGCGCCAGATAGTCACCAATTTCTGCCATATGTTGATCGTAAATTCCGGAAAACGGCGCTCGAATATTAATGTTATCCAGCTCAATTTCGGCTTGTTTAACGGCTGCCTTGGCGGCATCAGTCGCAGCTTGAGCGGCGAGGAGTTGGGTTTCCGAGGCAAAGCCGCGTTCGACAAGTTTTTGCGCCGCTGTCAAGTCGACTTCACGGGATTTTAGTTGGGCCTTTGCTTGATCGACCGATGCCTGACGTGCATTGACTTCCTGCCGACAGACAATGGTGCCCTTTCCAACACGACGTCCTTCTTTGACCGGAGTGGAAATTACGGTGCCGGGTGTTTTGGCTTTTAGTGCAACTTCGCGGGTCACTTCGGTTCTACCGAATAATTTAATCTTTGCTTCGTGAGGCTTGGCGATGACTCGGCGGGTAACCACGACAGGTTTCTCTTGCGCAATGGATGACGTTTTTGGTTTAGCGGATGTCGGTTTGTCGGACTGCTTCGCAGAATTATACCAAAACCACGCCCCTATTAATAAAAGCGCAACAATAGCGGTAATGATTGATTTGTTTATTCTCATGGTTCGTTCCGAACAGCGTAGGTGCAACCTAAAACCATATTCAGGTAGCGCAAATGATTTTTATGCAAATCCGATACTCAATTTTGCATGGTTGAGCCTTTCATTCTCCTCGCTATACTGTTGCAAATGGTTCAACAAACATTCTCATCCTTAGATACGTTTCGTCCTCCAATCTGGATGCGATCAGCTATGGTTCAAACGATTTTGGCTAGTCGCAAATTCCGTAAAAAGGCTGCGGCAGAGATTGTTGAATGCGCTAAAAGTGAAATTCTGGACTGTGGGGATGGTGTACGTTTGCAAGGCAGTCTAACAGAGCATCCAAAATCAAAAGGCTTATTTTTTTATTTCCATGGCTGGGAGGGAAGCGAGGATTCGACTTACGTACTGTCAAGTGCGAGATTTGTCTACGAACTCGGTTACTCAGTCTTTCGGCTTAACTTCCGGGATCATGGCGATACGCACCACTTAAACAAAGAACTTTTTCATTCGGCACGACTGGCAGAGGTCGAGAATGCATTTCGACAAATTGCGGAGCGTTTTTTGGATCAGCCCATTTATCTTGTCGGGTTTTCTCTGGGCGGAAACTTTGCTTTGCGCGTGGTGCGCTCATGCCGGGAGACTCCCATTTCTAATCTCGCACACGTTTTTGCGGTTAGTCCTGTGATTGATCCTGTCGCCTCAAGTCCGATAATTGATCAAAACAAGTTTATTCAACGATATTTCTATAAGAAATGGACAACGAGCATGGCGAAGAAACAGGCTGCTTTTCCAGGTGTTTATGATTTCGATCATGTCCTGGCCGAAACGACAATCATGGGAATGTCCGAGGCGTTTGTCACAACATATTCCGGATATCCTTCCGCAGAAGCATATTTCAGTGATTATGCTATACGCTCAGATGATCTGGTCGCAACCAAGGTACGTACCAGCATTATAATGTCCGAAGATGATCCCGTATTACAAGCCAGCGATGCCTTGACTTTAAACTTGAGTTCCAATGTTTCTCGGATAATGTTGAAGTATGGCGGGCATAACGGATTTTTTCAATCTCTGCACGGTCCGACATGGTATGATGATTATATAAAGTCTGTATTGGGGAAATCGTGAAGTTTTTAAAAATTCTTATTGTTCTATTCTTGTTGGTTGGCGTGGCTTTCTTTTTTCTGGGTATGAAATCTAAAAACGGTACGGCTCCGGGTCTCGTTGATGGAAAGCTGGCTGAATGTCCGTCCTCACCCAATTGTGCTAGCAGCGAAGATAATACGCCCGAAGAAAAGAAGGTTAAACCTCTCGCGGGAGACTTGTCACAAGCCAAGCAGGCTATCATCGCACTGGGTGGAACAATCATTTCCGACAAACCCAACTATGTTGCGGCTACTTTTACATCGGCGATATTCCGATTTGTTGATGATGTCGAGCTACGATCAGGACCAGAGGGTACGGTTCATATACGGTCGGCTTCTCGTGTCGGTTATTCAGACCGGGGGGCGAATAAGAAACGCATAGCCGCCATACGCGCGCAAATGAATTCACAATAAAAGAAAGAAAATCGTGACTGAAAAAAAAGTTGACCACGCCAAAGTAAAGGCGCTTGTAACGGAATTGCTTGAGGCATTGGGAGAAGACCCTAATCGCGAAGGCTTGATTGAAACACCGCGCCGTATTGCCAATTTCTGGCGGGAGTTTATCGAATATGATCCGGGCAAGCTGGATACGACTTTTTCAGCGGTCACCCACAACCAAATGGTGTGTGTCACAGGCATGAAAGTCTGGTCTATGTGCGAGCATCATATGCTGCCGTTTTGGTGCGATATTTCAATCGGATATATTGCAAATGATAAAGTTTTGGGATTGTCGAAGTTCGCCCGAATTGCCCACAAACACGCGCACAAACTGACCCTGCAAGAGCAGCTTGTTTCTGACATCAGTGACGAACTCGTCAATATTCTAGGGACCGAAGATGTCGCCGTTATGGCCAAGGGTGAACATCTTTGTATGACCATGCGGGGCATACGGACGCCGCACCGGATGATCTCCAGTGCTCTGAACGGTCAGTTCCATAATGTGGAACAACGAACGGAATTTTTGCGTCTCGTTGATGGCTAGCTGAAAATCACAATTAATTGTTCTATATATAGAACAATTGTTTTAAATATAGTATTGAAAAAGATAAGCTCAGCCATTATGTGCGCTTCGAACTAATTGTGAGTCTATGATGTCCAACGCTCCGACATTAGAAAAAGTCTTATCGGTTGAACACCACACCGATCGATTGTTTTCATTTTCTATTAGCCGCCCGCCAACCTTTCGATTCAGGTCAGGGGAGTTTGTCATGATCGGACTACATCCGGAAGGCGCCAAGAAACCGATCATGCGTGCCTATTCAATTGCCAGCCCATCTTGGGATGAAAAGTTGGATTTCTATTCGATTAAAGTTCAAGACGGTCCCCTTACATCTCACTTGCAGAAGATAAAAGAGGGCGATGAGGTTATCCTTGCCAAAAAATCTGTTGGAACATTAGTTTTGGACGCACTTTTGCCTGGTAAACGTCTTTACATGTTCTCTACCGGCACTGGTATTGCGCCATTTGCCAGTTTGATCAGAGACCCCGATACCTATGAACGATACGAACAAGTCATCCTGACCCATACCTGTCGACAAAAAGCTGAGCTGTCCTATGGGTTGAATCTGGTTAAGGGTTTGAAAGAGGACCCGCTCGTCGGAGAAATGGTCGACGGAAAGCTTTTACATATCACCAGCCTGACCCGTGAAGAATACCCTTTAAAGGGCCGGATAACGACATTGCTTGAGAGCGGTCAATTGTTTGAAAATGCCGGGGTGCCAAAAATGAACCCTCAAGAAGACCGTGTCATGATCTGCGGATCAATGGACATGATCAACGATACAAAGGCTATTGTCGAGACATTTGGATTAACGGAAGGTTCGAATTCTAAACCTGCAGAATTCGTCGTTGAAAAAGCATTTGTTGGTTAAGGACTAAAAGTTTTCCTGGCGATTATCCGTTCCGAATTGGCCTAAACTTCTAAGTGACACCCGGATGCCAATCGTATCCGACTGGTTGACGGCGTCTCCCAAAAAATTTCGGGTGGTATATTCCAAGGCTATATCGGTACAATGATCACTATAGCCGATTCCAAAGGTTTGACGTCGAGTGATTGATTGATCAAGATCATGGGTGGCGCTATAATTCAAGCGCCAATTATCCGTAACATTCAAGCCAATACGACCTGTAATCTCTTCAGCCGGTGCTCCATCTTCTGAAAGTAAAGTGGCGCGATCTATTTTATAATAGCGGGCCCTTGCGCT
>JAHDBU010000002.1:18707-60974 GCA_020630275.1 Hellea sp. | reverse complement strand
TATTCTTTTCCCAATTCTGACCGTCAAACTCGATAGTTTCCGAGGCGCTCAATGTATTGCCGACAACGCAGCGTAAATTGACGGAATAGCTCTCGGGATGGGACTTGGGGATATAGAACGCCTTCACACCACAGGTTTGGCAAAAGAAGTGCTTCGCGGCTCGACTTCCAAACGTATAGGTCCTCAAATTGGAGTCGCCCAAAATTGTGGTCTTTTCCTGTGGCACGAAAACGTGCTGATATCCTGATCGTGCACAAATGGAGCAATTACAAAGTGTGACAGGAACCTCTCGCGGGGCCTCAAAGAATATCTGGACTTTGCCGCAGTGACATGTCGCTTTGTGATCGGGCATTAAGCGGCCGTCAGTCGGTAAGGTGTTTTGAGACCGTCAGGGCCGTCGCCTTCGATTTTGCCAATTTCACGCAAACGAATGATATGAGCAAGAACACTATGCGCCGCCGCCGGGTGGAGGCGCTTGTCCACGTCCACATAAAGCTTGGCGACAATATCAGAAATCAGGGTTAGCCCGCTCTCCAAGGCCTCACAAATCTGACGCTCCCGTTCCAAGCGATGATCAATATAGGCCTGAACAAAAGCCTGGGGTTCTTCGATAACCGGTCCGTGCGTCGGGATGATGCGATTAAACTGACGCGAAAGGATTGTGTCCAGGCTGGCCAGATAATCGCCCATATGTCCGTCTGGCGGGCTGACGACACTGGTTGACCAGCCCATAATATGATCACCGGAAAACAGCACGTTTTCTTCATGCAATGCATAACACATATGATTGGAGGTGTGTCCGGGTGTATGAATAGCCTCGATGGTCCAGCCGTCACCGTTGATTTTCAAGCCGTTGCAAATTTCTACGTCAGGTTTAAAGCCCAAATCGTCGCCGGCCTCTAAGCGGACTTCCCCGCCCTCTGGCGGCCGGGCCTGCAAGCCATAACCATAAACCTGACAGCCATGTTCCTTGGCTAAGGGCGCGGCCATTGGGGAATGATCAATATGATGATGTGTCACCAGGACATGGGTAACGCGGCGGCCCTCCAGGGCTTCCTTAAGGGCTTGCTGATGTTTCGGTGTCGCAGGGCCTGGGTCGATGACGGCAACATTTTTGTCCCCAACTATGTATACGCCCGTGCCGGTATAAGTAAACGGGCCCGGATTATCGGCGACGACTCGGTCAATCAACGGGCTGAGAGAGTCGCAGCGCCCATATTCAAAATCAAAATTTTTGACAAAAGGTATTCCCATGAACATTGCCTAGTCTCGGGACGGTATTTTTACAATTATTTATACAGTATTCCGCGGATATTTTAATCATTGCAAGCGCCCGCGGAGTGCATTGAGGGAATTACTTAATTCTTTTTACTCTGACTGCTCGCTTTTTACTATTAACTTTCAAAATGTAGCTTCCAAAGGACCCTTTTTTTATTGTGACCGTAATTGGCCCCTTTTTAGGGATGTAAATCCGAGAGCTGTCCTTTTGTTCCCAAACCTGTCCGTTTGCTAAATAGAACCTGTATCTTCGGTCACGGAGTTGTCTCGCTTTCTCCAATTTGGAGGTTACGGTCGTTGATTTTTCACCATTCTCTTTAGTGTCAGAATTCTCTTTAGTGTTTGTGCGTTCGTCTTTCCTGGTTTTTTCATTGAGCGCTAAGCGGGCAGGAATCTGCTCTCGTTCCGTTTTCGGAATTTCTATCGAGGGTCTTTTGTTTTCATTTCGCTCGACTTCTATAGTGTTTGCTAGGGAGTCAAAGCATGCCAATCGGTCTTTATCGTTCTGGATTCTGTAGCAATTCCTCAAATTATTCTTGATGCCCGGATTGGAGATATCCTGCGCACAAACACCGGTGGGGAAAAAACATAAGATGGAAGCTATTCCAATGAATGCTAACAAACGACGCATAAGAGGACCTTATTTGTTGATTAAATAACTTAAAAAGCTAATGCGAAGTGTCTCAGTAAGCAAGGTTGCAAAAATGCAACGGTCCAGAAAAAATTGAGATAAAGAGTATGTCTTTTCCTCGGCGACACTTGAGCTTTGTGAAAAAATAGTCATACAAGGTTGGGATTCGGTCTTATTGATCGAGCTTTGCCCTGTTTGCAGGTAAAAAACTGTAGACTGGATAAAAACCAAACCCAGACTCAAAGAGTCTGAATAACCATTAAGGGGTTTTCACTGTGAATTCACACATTAAGAAGTATTTACTGCGCTCGACCATGCTTGTCGCCGCAGTGTCTATGGGCGTTTCAGGCTCTTCCTTTGCTCAGGAAGCTGAGGAAGACGATGAGATCGTTGTAACCGGTTCGCGGATTGTTCAGTCTGCAAACGTTGTTTCGTCCAGCCCGGTTGTTACCGTGGACGAGGAGTTGTTTGACGTACGTGGCACGGTCGATACAATTGATTTGGTCAATACATTACCATCTGCATACGCAGCACAAACAACAGCTTTTGCAAACGGAGCGACAGGTACATCAACACTTAACCTGCGTGGGCTAGGATCTGTGCGAACTTTGGTTCTTGTTGATGGGAAGCGACTGCCTCCAGGTGGACCTCTCGGTGGTTTCGCAGCCGACTTGAACCTGATTGCTCCTCAGCTTGTAGAGAGAGTTGAAATCGTGACGGGCGGTGCATCTGCGGTTTACGGTTCAGATGCGATTGCTGGTGTTGCTAACTTCATTACGCGGAAAGACTTTGAGGGCGTCGAGGTTGATTTGCAATATGGGTTTAACCAGTCAAACAACAATAGTGAGTTTTGGCGTGAAAATCTTCAAAACGCTGGAATCGAACCTGTAACGGGAAGCGTCACAGACAACGACACGTTCCAAGCTGCAGCTTTGGTTGGAACTGGCTTGGGCGACGGCAGAGGAAATGTCACTGGATATTTCAACTACGCTAAAAACGATGGGATACAACAGGGAAATCGTGACTTCTCGCAATGTGCGACATTCCCGATCGGAGACTCAGAGCTCATTTGTTTGGGGTCAAACCAAGGACCATTTCCGACGACGTTTGTCGTAAGCAACCAAAATGACGCAACAGGTGTTGGCGTTCCGATTGTGGACATTAATGGCAACTTCATCGGTCTTGACGATGACGGAAATCCGTTGACATCTGGTGTGTTTTCTCTTCAGCCGGATGCGTCACTTAACAGTGGTTTTACGAACGCATTTAACTTCAATCCGTTTAATCCCATTCGGCGAGAAGTCGAACGGTTTAATGCAGGTTTCACTGGTTACTATGACGTCAACGAAGATGTTCAAGCGTATATGGACTTTGGATTCACGTCATCTAGCTCGCCTCAGATTATCGCGCCTTCGGCGGCTTTTGGTTCTTCGATTAACCGAGTGAATTGTGATAACCCGGTCTTAACAGACGAAGCTCGTGCGTTGATTTGCGGTAATGGTGATATAAACGGTCCTTTCCCACGCGATGTGGATGGAGACGGATATGCTCAAGCTAATATCCGACGTCGTTTTGTTGAAGGCGGGCCTAGAACGGACGATCGGTCTCGAACGAACTTCCGTGTGCTCGGTGGATTCAGGGGAGACATTTCTGGATTAAATTACGATGTATTTGGACAGTATTCCGAAACAGGCCTGTCGCGGGTACAATTTAACCAGGTGACATTTACGAACTTGTCCAATGCACTTGATATCGTAACTGACCCTGCTACTGGATTGCCAGCCTGCCGGGTTGCGGTTAATGGAACAGATCCTAGCTGCGTACCTTTCACGTCAGCTTATGATCTTAACGTACCCTCTTCGCCTCTATTGCCAGCCTATGTGGATACTCCCACCTTGACTACAGGTAAGTCTACCCAAGCTGTGTTTGGTGGCACAGTGGGAACCGAAGTCGGTTTCAAAACACCTTGGGCAGACGAAGGGATGAATGCTCTTGTCGGATTTGAATATCGCCAAGACACACTTTTCCAGCAAGCTGACGGTATTGCGTCTTCTGGCGGCCTTGTCGGTTCCGGTGGCGCAACAACTCCAGCGAATGGCAAGACCGAGTTGTACGAGGTTTTTGCGGAGGCAATCCTTCCATTGGCTACAGCGTCTGAATCTGGTTTTGGCGCAAGTTTAAATGGAGCGTTCCGACACTCTGATTATTCCTCGGAAGACGTGCTTCTTAACCGGAAAGGTGGTAACTTTGGCGTAAATACCTATGCGATTGGTCTCACAGTTGATCCAATCTCTGATCTACGGATCCGAGGACAATATCAGCGAGCAATTCGAGCGCCCAATGTGTTAGAATTATTTAACCCGCAAAATTCAGGTTTGGCCTCTTTGTCTGATCCGTGTTCGGGGACTAATCCAGGCGCAAATGACGGGCCGACTGCAGCTCAGTGTGCAAATACAGGACTGCCAACCAGTTTGTACGGCTTGGTTCCAGCGGACTCCGGTCAGCTAAACACGCTTACGGGTGGTAACCCGGATCTAACGCCTGAAATTTCAGACACATTCACTTTAGGTGCAATTTATCAACCAAGTTGGGCAAGTGGTTTGACGCTTTCTGTTGATTATTTCGATATCACGCTTGATGATGCGATTTCAACGATACCTGCTTCAAATACTCTTAATAATTGCCTGGCTACAGGTGATGCTGCATTCTGTGATTTGATCCAGCGTGGACCTGATGGGTCCTTGACTTTCTTCCCTCGTGAGCAAGCTTTTATTACGACAACTTCTCAGAACGTTGCCGGCTTTGCTACAAGTGGTATCGATTTCCAAGCAATGTATAAGACGGATATTGGTGATTGGGGTGACGTTAGTTTTAACTACAACTCTACTTTGATGTTGTCACAGGAATCTACAGATGTCCCTGGTACGCCGACATATGATTGTACAGGGTTCTTTGCCGCTGGTTGTGGTAGCCCAAATCATGAATATCGTCATAATTTCCAAACATCTTGGCAGACACCTTGGGATGCCCGGATTTCTGCAGTTTGGCGCTATTTCTCCGGATTGGATCAAGTTGGAACAATTGATAACGTCCTTGGTGGAACCGGAGCGGTGACTTCGGTACAAGCGGATGGCGGAGCCTCGATTGATGACTCGATTGATGCGACGGGCTATATTGATCTTGCGGGTTTCTATGATCTGAGTGAGAAAATAACGCTGCGTGCGGGTGTCAACAACGTGCTAGACAATGATCCACCGATTGTGACTACCTTTGGTGTAAGTGGCGTAAACGTCGAAGCGAATACTGTTGCTGGTGTCTATGACGCGGGTGGTCGCTTCCTCTTCGTTGGTGCTAACATCAAGTACTAGAAAAGTATTTTTGATTTCTAATTTTGAGGCGGCCTCAGGCCGCCTTTTTTAGTTTGTGGGAACCAAGTCAAATGAAAGAGTCATACGTCGACTTGCATCCTCGATTGGAAACGTTCCATGCCACATATATGAAGGAAACAAAACCATTCTACCTGGTTGAGGTTTAACGAAATGTTCGGCTTGAAACTTGTCTTGTTGAAATGAAGGTTCGCCTAATTTCAACCAACCCGCTTTGTCATTTCTTTCGACATCTTTGGGAACTTCAAGGTAGAACGCGCCACTAATCCACCCCATGGGATGGACATGATTAACATGGTAGCCTGATCCTCTAAGCCTAACAGACCAAGCCCCGGATGAACGATACCCATTTTTATTCCGTGATGTGAATGGATGGTCTGGATTAGAGCCGATTGTCTCCAAAAACTTTGTTATGTATGGATCAATTTTTTCCCAGAATTTTTGTACGATTGGGTCCTTAATGAATCGCAAATCTTGGGTTGTCTGTGTGCCCGATCGAAGCGACTGATCAATAGGTTCCAACTTGCTTTTGTGATGCGTCTCCAAAAAATTCCTCAGAGCAGGGAGTTCAGAAGTTGATGGATCGTAGACCTGATATGGACGAACGAAATTGTCGTAGTTATACAGGACTCTATGGTTCTCCCCTCTCGCTCGCATCAAGGTGGCTTCCATAGCAATCCAGAATTGATTTAGTGGGGCCAATGCGCGGGCTCTCAAAGTTGCCTTGTTAGCTTCGTCAAAAAGTTCAAGCCCCATACACGCGCGGACATAGGTCGCAAGACTCTGTATATCACTGGGAAATCCCTTGAGGTATTTTTGGCTTAAAGTCTTCGCTTCGGAGAAGGTTTCTTGACGCAAAAAAACTTGCGCCCGTAAGCTATTCACTAAATCAAGTTGATCTGAGTGATTTTCAAATGTGTCACAATATTTGTGGCAAAGATCATACTCTTCTAAATTCAGTGCGGTTAATACAACTCGGGAGAATAGGTCGGGCTTCAATCCAGGCTTGGACATCAATGTATTCAGGAGTTCTCTCAGTGCATCCTCATTACCCTCAGTTTTATAAATTTGTGCAATGTTTCCGAGGGCAATTGGATCAGGATTTGAGCCACTAAGTAAATCAAGGTTTAGTTTGATCGCGTGGTCTAGTTCTCCGGCGATCTGAAATAATTGAGCCTCAATTATCTTTAGGGCATTGCTCTGATTACCTTGCATTTTTAATGTTTCCAATACCGACTTTGCCCCGGCAAAGTTTAGACAATCCTTGTAGGATTGAGCCAGCGCAAGATGGTAATTTGAGTTCTGAGGGAAGTGCTCAGTCAGTTTTTCAAAAACATTTAGGGCGGCTTCAGGGTGGTTTGAGTTGGAATACATGAAGCCCAAGTTTTCGAATGCTGGTACGTAGCTTGGATTTAACTGAATGCTTTTAGTATACGCCTGCTCCGCATTTACGAAATCCCCAATATCCGAAAGTAAATTTCCGTAGGAATTATAGTATTCGTGGTTGTTGGAATCATATTTCAGGGCGCTCCTAATCCTTTTAAGGCCTTCGATCGGACTCCCAGTTCTCCGAGCTGTGATAGCACCAAGTGCTAAGACGTCTTTATTAGATGCGTAGCTATTTAGTAGTTCCCTGATTGCTTCTTCCGCTTTCCCGTAATCCTTTTTTTGATAGAGTTCATACGAATAAAAAAACGCTGATTGAAATGGCGTCATAGGCCTAATCTATCTTCGGCAGAATAGCCTTGAGTTTTTGCTCTTGGCTTAATCCCTGTCGAGCTTCGATCAGGGCTTTCATTTCGGGTGAATCTAAAAGAGCGCTAAGCTTGGCAAGGTCCTGTTGCGATTGAACCGAACCTCCTAGCATATCCATGAGTTGCTCTTGGGCTGATTTGGGCCGTGGATATTGTTTGAGCCGAACTTTGTCGCCCGCTTCCAGTTCGATAGAGTCTTTCGCCAGCTCAATTGCCGTCATTAAGCCCCCAAGCTCATCAACGAGCCCCCGTGATTTCGCTTGTTCTCCCGTCCAGACCCGGCCTTTTGCGATTTCTCTAACGGTTTCGATATTTATGCCCCGCCCTTCTGCTACCTTACCGGTGAAGTCATCGTAAATATCACCCATCTGTTCGGTATAGGCTGCCTTTTGGGCTTGGGTGAAAGGCTCATCTGTGGAGTAAACACCAACATATTCGCCGCCGATATCAACCGCTTCATAATTCAGCCCGATTTTCGAATAGGTGTCGCGAAGCGCAATTTTTCCGCCAAGGACGCCAATGGATCCGGTTATCGTGGAGGGCATGGCGACGATTTTATCGGCATGGGTAGACACATAATATCCGCCAGATGCTGCATATTGGCCCATGCTGACAATAACCGGTTTGCCGGCCTCCTTTGCCCGCAATGTTGCATTATGAATTTGGTCGGAGGCAGTTGCCGATCCACCAGGTGTGCTCACGCGGAAGACGATAGCTTTGACACGTTTGTCCTTTACGGCGGCCTCAAAGGCATTTGATACTGTATCTCCACCCATGGTGAGTTCTGTGGCAAATGGTGAAGAGCCGTTATTAGAGGCCCCCATAACAACAGGACCCTGGCCACCGATGAGTGCGATCACAGGTCCGGTCCCTCTGACACTATCTGCGTAGCTGGTTAGTGGCTGAAATTTAGCGTCCTTATCGCCCGCTTTTTCCTTGGCATATTCCTTTGCGTCAATCAGGTGTCCAAGTTTGTCAATCAAGCCAGCCTCTTTGGCACTTTCGGCACTATGTGGGGCTGCCGCAAACAGGGCGCGAACTTTTTCATCAGAAATCCCGCGATCCTCGGCAATCTGACTAACGGCCGTATTAAAGAGTGAAGTCAATAACCCTGTGGTCGCTTCCTTATGAGCTTCGGTAAAGCCCTTTTCCTTGTAGACATTGGCCGCATTCTTATATTCATGGAACTGGACCATGTCGACCTTGGCGTCGTATTTCTCAGCGATTCCCCCGTAGAACGGCGTTTCAGACCGAATGCCAGCTACCGCAAAAGGTGTCGTGTCTTGTAGCCAAATTTCGTCAGCGGCGGACACTGCGTGATAGGCCGTGAAGGACGTTCCTTCAAATCCCTGAGCATGGGCAATGACAAACTTTCCACCAGATTGGAAATCCTTGATCGCCAGCCTTATCTCTTCGGCGCTGGCGGGCGACATGCCAAATCCATTGGCCCTTATAAACAAGCCCTTTATTTCTTCATCGTCTTTGGCCGCATTTAAAGCGGTCACGATATCCACAACCGAGACGGGGGTGTTCCCAAAAACAGACTCGCCCGCAGAATGATCTCGGATAGCGCCCCTTAGGTCTAGAGAAAGGACTGAGCGATCAACATCCTTGTCTTTGGATGCCCCAGCAGCAACTGAGAAACTCAGGAGCATAAAGCAGAGAAAAAAGAAAATCAGGATCCCGACAATGGTCCCCAGCACGGTCAAAAAGAATTGTCGCATGAAAGCCTCTAAAATTATTCCCTAATCTCATACACCTGTTTGCGTTAAGATTTAAAGGGATTTCTCGTTTATCGATAACAGGACTTTGGAGAACCCAAAAAGACTGTTTTTTTAGTTCGATTTTTAACCGTATAAAAACGCGCCTTTCTTATTGCAATTTGTCGAAAAGCCTAATAGAAGGCGCGACGCTGCGAAAGCAGCAAGAAATGCTGGGGTATGGCCAAGCGGTAAGGCAGCGGTTTTTGGTATCGCCATCCCTGGTTCGAATCCAGGTACCCCAGCCATTTCTCTCTCAGAAAACTATCTATTATCAGTATGTGAAATCTTTTGTATTTTTCACAAAAAAAACTGTTTTTGTAACAACCTAACGATTGATTAAGTTTTCTTTACCGTGTAGGGATTTTCAAAAATGAGAACAAGTCTGCTTGCGCTCCATGGCGCATGCAATAATTTAGGAGGACGTGAGTGGTATACTTTCCCACCGCAAATCGCCATGTTCAAAGGCTGATCATAGGGTCGGCTATATCCGTGATAATTGGGGGTGTTGCGCAAGCGCAAGATGACGCTGTTGCGAATTACGCTCAATTGCTTGACAAGCGCCATGCGCTGACTGTCAAGGTGAAGAAACTTGAGTTGGAAGTTCAAACCCAAGAAGCTAAAATAGCTTCGCTTAGAGCCGAGATTGAGGCGGTTCCTGGTATCAAGGGGGCTGTCCCAGATCTCGTGAAGCGCATGGTGGACTCTTATGCTGCAGAGTATAGTATAGACCCGCCGTTCAATGCTGCTGAACGTAATGAGCGCCTGGTGAAATTGCAGGACCAGCTCAAAGACGGTAGTTCTACACCTGCTTCCATGTTGCGTCGTGCCATCGGAATGTACGAAGCAGAGGTCAATTATGGAATGACGGTTGAGCAATATCCAGGTAACCATCCTCTCGAAGCGCGTGCCGGTTGGCGGTTATCAGCTTGTCAGGAAAGTCTTTTAAATGAAGGCTGTAATGTGACTTCCGATATGAGGGAAAAAATCCGGGATAAGACGGGTAAAGAGTTTGGTGAGCTGGATGCGTTCAACGAGCGCGATGCTGCTGATATGAAGGCGATGGTCAAGCAATTCGATGAGGAGCGTAAGCTTTTCGATGGGAATTACTTACGTGTCGGTCGCTTAGCGTTGATTTATGCGGATGTCGATGGCGGCGAGGTTTTGCAATTTGATGTAAAAGGCAAGCGGGATGCCATTGCAGCGGGTGAGTCTGATCCGCAAGAGGGGTGGATTCCGGTCGAAGGGGCTGATCAAATTGCTCTCTTTCGCGCTGTGAAAATGGCAAAAGGTGAGGCTGCCGTGGACGTTATGAAGATCCCGGTTGTTGTCGCTGAATGATGAATTTGAAGAATTTTGCAAGCCGTATGGGTTGCAAAAAATGGCGTGTTTTATGCCGCCCATACGAACAGCTCACTTAGTGGGTAAACAAATGAAACTAAGTTGGAAGGAAACCATGTCGAACTTAAAAACAGCAAAATGCATTTTGTTGGCGGGGGTTGCCACGGTTGCTTTTGCGTCTTCAGCATCAGCTCAGCTGGATGAAGCGCTTCGAGAAGCACGGCAGTCAACTCAATCAAGTGCTGCGTCTCAGCAGACGGTTGAAAAATTGGATGATGAAGCCGGGGATATGCAGCGTGAATACTCTGCTCTGTTGCAGCGAAAGGACAGTCTAGATATTTTCGTGAAACGCCAAGAGCTTTATTTGGAGTCTCAAACGGACGAGATTGCCTCTTTACGAGAGCAGTTGTCGACAGTCGAGCAGACCAAGCAGGATCTTGTGCCTATGATGATTCGGATGGCCGTCGCCTTGGAAGAGGAAATTCGTAAAGATTATCCGTTCAACGTTGAGCGCCGCCTGGCAGATGTTCACCGTGTAATGGAGAATCTTTCTGATCCAGCGATCGCACCTGTTGAGCAATATCGTCAAATTCTGACAGCTTACCAGAACGAGGTGACTTACGGGCAGGGCGTTAATTCTTATGAAGGCCCGCACCCTGATGATGCTCAGCGCACAGTTGATTATCTTCGATTTGGGCGTGTGTCATTTGTTTATATGACGAAAGAAGAAGACGAAATAAAGTTTTATGACCTGGGTTCCAAGAGTTGGGAGTCTGTCGACTCCGGTCTTGCGCTTCAAATGCGTCAAGCCATTCGGATGGCCAAGGGTGAAGCCACTCAGGGCATGGTCAGCATTCCAGTAAAGCTGGCGCAATAGGAATTTGGGGGTATTGTTAAAATGAGAAATCCAATGAAAATGTTAAAATCATGTATGGTCGCGCTGATTGCCGCGTCTGCATTTATCGCAACGGTACCTGCTTCTGCCGAAGCCCAGTCCGTTTCAGACGTTCTGCGTCAAATCCGTTCGGACTCCGCAAAGGTTTTGCAGGAAAATCGCCAAAGAGAAGCAAAATTCCGTGCTGAACGTGACAGCCGTGCCGGACTTCTGTCTGAGGCGCGCTCAGAGCTGCGCCAGCTAGAGGCTCGCGAAGCGCAAATTCGCGGCCAGTTCAGCCGGAATGACGGCCTGATCGCCAATTTGACAGCCGAGCGTGATGCCGCAACCGGTGAATTTAGTGAAGTTTTTGGTCTGTCTCGCACAAAAGCTGGTGAATTTCGTGCAACACTGGATAACTCCATGGTGTCAGCCGAGATGCCAGGCCGGACAGCCGAGCTGGAAAAAATTGCTGAGTCAAAAGCGTTGCCGACAACTGAGCAGTTGAACCTGATGTACACAACCATGTTGGACGAGATCCGCGCCCAGCGTGAGGTCAAAACCTTCCAGGCTCAGGTTGCTAACCACAATAGTGGTGAGCCCGTAGATGTCACTCGGGTCGGCCCGTTCGCAGTCTTTACAAAATCAGGCGGCGAGTTTTTGAGCTACACCTCTTCTGCGGCCTCTCGTGGTCAGTTGCCACTTTCTATGCCAAAGCGTCAACGTGGCGGTGAGCCGAATGCGGCTGCTGGGCGTGTCGGATCCGCGAGTGCTGGCGACGTTGTTTACGCGCCAATCGATCCGACTCGGGGCTCTTTGGTCAAGACCTTTGATCGTTATCCGACAACAATGGAGCGGATCAATCAGGGTGGCTGGATTGGTAAGCTGATCCTCGGCCTGTTAGCTGTTGGTGCGATTTTCGGTATTCTTAATATCCTGCGCTTGATGGCGATTTCTGCTGCTGTCCGCGGCCAGAAGCGTAAGTCTCAGCCAGGTAAAAATCCGCTAGGTCGCGTCATGTCTGCCTATGAGGGCGTAAAAGACCGTGGTGGCGATGCTGTTGAGCTCGCGATTGACGAAGCTATCCTGAAAGAGACACCTAAGCTCGAGTTTGGACTGAGCCTCTTAAAGCTCGGTGCTGGTATCGCGCCTCTGATGGGTCTTCTCGGTACTGTTACAGGTATGATCAAGACCTTCCAGGCTATGACAATCTTCGGTACAGGTAACGCCCAGACAATGGCTGGCGGTATTTCGGAAGCGCTTGTTACGACAATGTTGGGTCTGATTGCGGCGATTCCGCTCCTGATCCTGCACAGCTTCTGTTCGTCTCTGGCCCGTGGAGTTCAATCCACACTGGAAGAGCAGTCGGCCGGTATCGTGGCTCGCCACGTTGAGAACCGCGGCGCCTAAGGCGCCGCTCCACTGGGAGGAAACCAATGGAACTTCTCAATCCGGTAAACGCGCTGGCTAGTCTTCAGCAGTTTCTCAATAGCGGGGGACCAGTTCTACTCGCTATTATGATCCTGGCGTTTTTCCTCTGGGCCTTTATTTTCGAACGCGTCGCTTATTATCAGGTCGGGCATAGATCCATGCTGCGCCGCCTGAAAAGTGAATGGGGTGCTCGTGAAGACAAAACATCCTGGAGAGCCTTGGCGATCAAGGACGAGCTGATCTCAGAGGTCAAAGCCAATACATCGCAAAATGTTGATATTATCAAAACCATGGTCGCTCTGGCGCCGCTTCTGGGTCTGCTTGGAACGGTGACAGGGATGATCGAAGTGTTCGATAAGATGGCCTTGTCTGGCTCATCCAATGCTCGCGATATGGCTGGCGGTATCTTCAAGGCAACCATTCCAACCATGGCCGGTATGACCATCGCTCTTTCCGGGATGTTCTTCCCGACCTATTTTGAGCGTCGTGCCCGTCGCGAGACAGCGAAATTCTCCGACGATTTAGGGAGACTCTAGATGCGTAAAGCCCGTAGAAAACTGGGAGATGATGATAGCGGCGTCGATATGACACCAATGCTGGACATCGTCTTCATCATGCTGATCTTCTTCATCGTGACAGCGACATTCTTGAACGAAACAGGCCTTGACTTTACCCGTCCCGCGGATGGCGGCGGACAAAGCTCAGGTGAACCAAAACCGGTCATCCCGGTTTATGTCGACGAGCAAAGTTTATGTTCTGTTGAAGGCTTCCCAAGGGAGTGTACAGAAGTCGATATCGCGGTCGAAGGTCATCTGGCCAATAAGCCTGGTGCGACTGTGTTGATCCGTGTTCATTACGCAGCTGATCACTATGTTCAAGTCATGTTGAAGGACAAATTTACCAAGCGAAACCTCAAAACCAAGTTCGAGGTCGTTGGTAAAAGCAGCTAGAACATTGACTTTAATCCAATAATGTAATAAGGTAACGACATGTCAAGAAGACGATCAAGAATCGATGTACAGGAAGAAGATACCGAATTGAACATGACTCCTATGCTGGACGTCGTATTTATTCTGCTGATTTTCTTCATCGTTACGACCGTATTCGTCAAACCAGCCGGTATCGAGCCGACTAAGCCATTTGCCGATGAAGACAAAGAGTGGAATCCGACAATTCTCATTGCTGTCAACGAGATAGACGAGATATGGATTGCCGATCAGCCTTATGAGGTGAATGAGATTCGTCCAATTCTCCAGTCCATGAAGGATGAAACTCCAGAAGCGACAGCGATTATCATTGGCGATCGCGAGGCTTCATCCGGTGTCATTTGGGATATTCAGGATATGGTACAGGATCTGGAAATCCAGACCCGCGTATCGACCAAATAAAGGAAGGTATGAATTATGAAATCTCTCATTAGATTCATTATCGCAACACCGTTAGCGTTTTTGATCACGGTCGGTTTGTTCCTGTTCATGATATTCCTGATCAGTGACGAGTTCGAAGCCAAGGAAAAGCTCGAGGCTCTTGATTTTGAGATCAATCCGCAAGCGGAAGAGATTGTTGAACGCCGCCGGACTGTTCAGCGAGCAACCCGTAGCCGGGACGTTGAAACCCCGCCGCCGGCTCCGCGTATTGAAGTTGAAGAAGCCAGCCGTCCTGCGGAAGCGATTGCGACGGTAACGGGTGCTGTTCCAGAATTCGAAAAGCCAAAGCTGGACCGGAAAGATTTCAAGATCCAGGTTAGTGATCGTGATGCACAGCCTCTCGTCCGTATGCCAGGCAAGGTTCCGGATCGCGCCCTGCGTGATGGTAAATCTGGCCACTGCAAAATGCGGTTCGATGTGAACACGAGCGGTGTACCTTTTAACATTAAGGCCTATTTCTGTTCGCACAGTATGTTCGAGCGGGAATCAATCCGCGCGACGTCCAAATTCAAATACCGTCCAAAAATTGTCGACGGGAACGCGGTTGAGATGCGCGGTGTTGAAACCAAAATTACCTATCGTGTATCCGACGAGCGCGGAAACATTCTGCCGGAATAACCGGCAGCCCTCCACCTGATTTCTAGGAGATTTCGGAAGATGAAACTGAAAAACACACTGGTTAAATTTACGGCAGCAGCTGCGTTAGCGTTGACAACATCATTGGCGGTCACGACGACGTTTACCCCTGTTGCAGAAGCACAGGCTGAGGGTCGCCAGTTTGGTTCAGCCGCGGGTCAGATCGTGAACGATGCGCAAACCATGGCGCAGTCTCAACAGTATAGTGCGGCGATTTCTAAACTGAATGAGGCCATTTCACTACCAGAACTGAATGCTTATGAGCGCTCAACCATTTATTCCATGATGGGTGCATATTATTATGAAGTAGATGATCTGGGGTCCGCTCTTTCAAACTACCAGAACGCCGTTAATGCGGGTGGGTTGCTGCCGAATGAGGTCGACTCCTACGAGAATAATATCGCTCAGCTGTTGATTGCCAATGGTCAATATGTCGAAGGTGCTCAGCGTCTCGAAGCGTGGGTGCGCCGTCAGGGTCGGGAAGACCCGAAATATGTTCAGTACATTATGCAAGCCTGGGTCCAAGCCGAGCAATACCGACAGGCTCTGCCCTGGGCCGAGAAGTGGTTCCGGAATGCAAGTCCGAAAGAGCGTAAGCATTTTGACTTGCTGAACTTCCTCTACAACGACTTGGGCATGCAAGGTCGCCAGGCAGACATCATCAAAGAGATGATCGGTCGCTGGCCCGAAGACAAATCCCTTTGGGATAGCTGGATCTCGCTACTCTCCATGGGTGGTCGGGAACAGGACGCCTTCGAAGTGAACAAAATGCTGTATCTGGCCGGTGCTATGACCAGCGAAAGCGACATCAAAAAAGTCATTGAATATTATCAGTATTACGAGATGCCGTTTCAGGCCGCTCAAATCCTCGAAAAGGAAATGAACGCTGGTCGAGTGCAGGCCGACGCCAAGAACTTGGTGCGTTTGTCAGAACTCTTCCGTCAGGCGCGAGAATATGAGCGCGCGCTACCGATCCTTAAGCGGGCTGCCGAAGCCTCAGGCCGTTCCAAATCTTGGGCGCAGTATGGCGAGGCGCTGTATAACCAAGGCCGCTGCGAAGAGGCTGAGTCAAATCTCAAACGTGCCATGGATATGGGCTATGATCGGGGCAAGTCATGGATGTTGATCGCCAACTGCCGTTATGAGCAGGGACAAAAAGAAGAGCGTCCATCCTGTGTCAATACAACACCTGAGCAACGCATGGCGACAAACAAGGTCAAGTTCAATGAACAGGCCTTGGCAGCTTTCCGAAAGGTACCGGCGACAGCTCGTGATTACCGTTCTGCCCAGAAGTGGATTGACTTTGTGACCACTGAAAACAAGTCCTTCGAGACACGCTGCGAAGAGCGGGCTAAGCTGGCGAAAGACTTGTGCATGATCAAAATCGAGAATGCTTATAAGCTTGAGATTATTAAGGGTGGCTTCTTCCTAAAGGATGAGGATAAGCACTGCACCAAGTTCAAGGCGGAATATGACGCCGAGTATCGGACGACGAAACAATAGTTTGTGAAAGAACTCTAAAGGACCCCGCCTTGAGCGGGGTTTTTTTTATGGTTTAACAACGCCTTATTTTGTCGAGTCTTTGATTGCGTTTAGGTCATTGGGTGTTGTTTGAAGCAAGACCTTGCTCTGTTTTTGAAGTCGTACGGCCCAAAGTTCCACCGTGGAACAAGCGGGACACACTCGAATTTCAAGATTTTTGACAGGGTACACCGTGTGCCGTTTCAGAGTGGATTAAGCGCAGAGATTGATTGTCTATAAACGTTTTGCCCTAGAGTGATCTCAGCTCAATCTTTCCATAATGTAATGTTATTGCATTATAGATATTATTATGTTATAGAATAACTATAATCATTAGGGAGGAGATAATGTTGTTTCTGCAGCGGTGTAAGAACACCTTTCAAAAAGCATGTTTAGGTTCGGTCTTTGCCGCCTTTATATTTTCGACACCGGTTCAGGCGCAGTCGGATGCTAACCGTCAATTCGGTACAGCGGCTGGTCAAAAAGTGGTTGATGCACAAGATCTGATCAAATCGCAGAATTTTTCGGCGGCTCTTAACAAGCTCGGCGAGGCCGTGACCCTCACTGATCTTAGCGCTTATGAACGTTCGAGCATTCACGGCATGATGGCGCAGCTCCAGTATGAGCTTGATGATCTTCCGGCGGCGATTTCTAGTTTTGACTTGGCGATCCAGGCCGGCGGTTTAAACGAAGATGAGTCCCGCGAATTCACAAAGCACAAAGCGCTATTGTTGATTGGATCCGGGCAATATGTTGACGGCGTGCGCCTTTTGCAATCCGTTGTCGGCACACCTTCTGATCCATGTGGTGAACACGCCCTGACCATTTATCAGGCATATATCAAGGCCGAAAACTATCAGGCGGCGCTTGAGTGCGCAGAGGACTGGTTCGCTGCGGCGCAACCCAAAGAGCGTAAGCACTACGATCTGTTGAACTTCCTCTATCATCATACAAATCGTGATGGCGCCCAGGCGGACCTCATCAAAGAGATGATCGCCCGTTGGCCAGACGACCGAACCCTCTGGAATAGTTGGGTGTCGCTTCTGGCCCAAAGTGGGCGGGACGATGAAGCATTTGAAGTCAAAAAGCTGCTTTACTTGGCTGGTCATATAGAGACTGAGCCTGAGATCAAAAAGATTGTCGAATATTACCAATATTACGACATGCCTTATCAGGCTGGCTTGATACTCGAACGGGAGATGAACGTCGGGCGGGTAAAAACGGACGGAAAAAACCTGATACGTTTGTCTGAACTGTTTCGCCAGGCTCGCGAATACGAACGCGCTATTCCGATTCTAAAAAAGGCTGCGGAAATGACCGGGCAGGGCAAAACTTGGGCACAATACGGCGAAGCGCTCTATAATGAGGGCCAATGCGAAGAGGCCGAAACCGCATTTTCCCGAGCCATGGGTCTGGGCTATGACCGGGGCAAATCCTGGATGTTTGTTGGGAATTGCTGGTATGAGCGAGGTCAACTGGAGCATCGCCCAGAATGTGAAGGGGCTGTCGTCAAAGACCGTGAGAATAGCCGAAAAATTGCACTTAACGCGAAAGCCCTGTCCTATTTCAAGAAAGTTCCAGTAACAGCGAAGAACGCTGGCGCTGCCCGGAAGTGGACGGAATTCGTCGTGGCCGAAAACGAGTCTTTCGATAACTATTGTGCCGAAAGCGAGAAAATCCGTCGAGATCTCTGTTTTATTAAAATTGAAAGCGCTTACAAAATGATGGTCATTAGAGGCGAGTTCTATCTAGCCCCCAAAGACCAATACTGCCTGGTCTACAAAGACGAATATGACAGGACTTTCCGGCATGGGCTCTAGCCGCATCGTAAAGCCCAATGACATCGGCTCAGATTACAGTGCTACGGCTGGCATCGGGCAATGCCTGGGGATGACCTATGGAAACCGGATTGTAATAACAGACCGATAGATTAGAATGGCCCCAACGAGATTTTTAAGGGGCCATATTTATGAATAAATTTGTGCGTTTTTTGCCAGCTGTCCTGGCTATTTATTGTAGTATAATTTTTCTGGATAGTCTGCGGTTCAAGTTCACCAATCATCCAAATACCCAAACTATTTTTGGGAAGCTCGATGCTTGGGCTGCCAGCTTTGGGGCCGAGGGCTTGTTTGCACAATCAGGGCTGTTTTCCCAATATGTGATTGGTGGCGCAGAGTTTATCGCCTCTGTCATGTTGCTTTTGGGTATATTGCCCCGTTTCCGTCGGCTTCAGGCTTTTGGTGCTTTGCTGGGACTATGTATCATGACGGGAGCCATCTTTTTCCACACGATGACACCATTGGGAATCGATCCGAATAATGATGGCGGACTACTGTTTGTTATGGCTTGTGGAGTCTGGTTGAGCTGCGCTGCACTTCTTTTCTTAAACCGTAAGGAACTGGCGTTTGGTCTAGGCAAAATCAAAGAGGCATTATTTGGGCCACCGATCGTCTAAGGAACTGTCAAATATACTAGAGCAAGGCCTCCTTTCAGGGGGCTTTTTCTTTTTTATGTTATACTATTGCATTATAATCCAATTTGTGTTATAAGATAACTATTCTAACTAAGGGAGGAATGTTATGTTGATATCCAGAATTACCGGACCGGCCATAGGGGCCGTTTTTATGGTCACGGCTTTGGGCTTGGTTATGGTCAAGCTTATTCATGTCGAGTTCGAAGCAGAGCAGGAACACGAACCGATTGCGATCTTTCTCGAAACCAAACAGCCCGAGCTTCCGCCACCTCTTAAGATTATCAAACCAAAGGACTATAAGCAGGTCGATGTTCCGCCGCGTATTACCGCCATCGAAACGGACAAGGTTAATATACCAAAAGAGCAACCCATTGACTCTAGTCAGGTCAAAAAGGTCAAATTTGAACGGCCGGAGATCGATATTAAGCCGGCCGACACAATGACAGTTGATAAGCAGGCACAGCCAATCCAACGCGTGGTGGCGAAAGTTCCCAACCGTGCATTGGAAGCGGGTCTTTCAGGTCATTGCCGGATGCGTTTTAATGTGGATACGCGTGGCAAGCCCTTCAATGTCGTCGCTTATCATTGCAGTCACAAAATGTTTGAAAAGAATGCGATCGATGCCACGCGCAAATTCAAATATCTGGCGAAAATCAAGGACGGCATCCCGGTTGATATGATCGGGGTCGAAACCAAGATAACCTATCAAGTCAAAGACGAGCGCGGTCGTATCCTGCCGGAAAGCTAATCCCCTGAGCTCTCTATTTCCGGCGAAAGCCTGAAGCTCGCGAAAAGGAGGTCTAACCTCCCTCACTGCCCGGATCTCCCGTCCGGGCAGATCTGTTTATGTGTGGATTACATTTCAGACAAATTACAGTGCGGGGCTTTGACCGATTTCAGTCAAGCTGTTAGAGGCGTGAGTGCAACCAAATCATTTTCGGGATTTTCATGCGCATTATTCGTTCTGTCCTTCTGGCTTTAACATTGGGGGTTGCGACTGTGGCGATAGCCCAATCCAGCCAAGCCCAAGATCAAGCTAGGACATTCTCTGTCGAGACGAAAAAATCCATGGAAAAAGCCATGGGCTATATTGCCGATGGCAAATATTCCAAGGCGGAAAAACGCCTCAAAGATGTCCGCAAGATAAAAAGTCTTTCGCCTTATGAAATTTCGACGGTCGAACAAATGCTGGGCCAGGTAACCTATCAGGATAAGGACTATAAAAATGCTATTCGGCATTTTGAAAACGCAGTATCTGCAGGGGGTCTTTCACCGACAGACGCTACTAATGCCGAACTAACGATTGCCCAGCTCTATATCCGTACTAAACAATATGAAACAGGTGCGAGCCGGATGGAGAACTGGCTGCGTAAAACGGGCCGACAGGATGTCAAATATCTTGAGACCTTGGTACAGGCCTTGGTGCAGGCGGAAAAATATGACAGGGCCTTGCCTTGGGCAGAGCGCTGGTTCGCAGCAAAGAGCCCCAAGGCGCGCAAGCATTATGATTTGATGAATTATCTTTATCATACCTTGGGCAAGCCGGATAAACAGCTCGGTATATTACAGGCCATGACGGCCCAATGGCCTCAGGAACGCAAGCTCTGGGACCTGCAAATCAGTGCGCTGGCATCCCAAGATAAAACCTTCGAAGCCTATCAGGTTTATGCCAAGCTTTATGATCTGCGGTTACTGAACTCAAAAGAAGATTTATCCAAACTTGTTCAATATCATGAATTTTATAAGCGCTTTGATATTGCAGCTCGTATTCTGGAAACGGAAATGAATAATGGCCGATTGGACCGCAACGAAGGCAATCAGAGCAAGTTGACCCAACTTAAACGCCAGGCCGGTATCACGCCTTAATCTAACCCCGCTGCTGCAACAGCAAAAGCATATTCAAGCGCGGCTTCCTTTAGGCTGTCATAACGGCCTGTTTCGCCTTGATGTCCAGCCTCCATATTGATTTTGAGCAGGATCGGGGCGTTGCCTGTCTGATGATCTCTTAGACGTGCCGCCCATTTTGCCGGCTCCCAATAGGTAACGCGCGGATCTGTCAGCCCTCCAGAAATAAAGAGCGGCGGATAATCCGCGTCCGAAATATTGTCATAGGGCGAATAGGCTTTGATCCGGTCATAGGCGGCCTCGTCAGTTAGAGGATTTCCCCATTCTGGCCATTCCGGCGGGGTGAGGGGCAACGAATCGTCACTCATGGTGTTGAGCACATCCACAAAAGGAACGGCTGCAATAACGCCGCCCCATAGCCCAGTATCCTGATTGAGCGCTGCACCGACCAAAAGGCCTCCCGCTGATCCACCATGAGCATAGAGATGCCCGCGCTTTGTATACCCTTTTTCACAAAGGCCGCGCCCAACATCGACAAAATCGTTGAAGGTATTGGTTTTTTTCTCCAGCTTGCCGTCAAGATACCATTGATATCCCTTGGCCATTCCACCGCGAATATGGGCAATGGCGTAGACAAAACCCCGGTCGACCAATGGTAAAATGTGGGTTCGGAAACCGGCCGCAATGGTGATCCCGTAAGAGCCATAACCATAGAGTAGGCAAGGCGGTTTTTGGGTCAAATCTAAGTCGGATTTGTAAACCAACGTAACGGGTACAGTTTCACCATCGCGGGCTTTGATGTGGAGTCGTTCGGTTTTATAATCACTCGGATTATGCCCGCTGGGGATTTCTTGTGTTTTGCGGAGTTTGCGCTCCCGGCTGTCCATATCATAGTCAAAGGTTTGTGCTGGTGTGGTCGGAGAGGAGTATACAAACCGCATCCACCGGCTTTCATAGGGCTGATCGCCTTTTAGCCCGAGTCCGTAGGCTTCTTCATCAAAAGCGATATCGTGGGCATCCCCCGTTTTCATGTCAATTATAACAATGCGGGGCAGTGCGTTTTCTCGCACGAGATAAACCAAATGGTTCTCATAGGCTTCCATGCCCAGGATGAGAGACCCGGGTTTATGGGCGATAAAGGGCTCCCATTTGCCGGGATTATCCATAGGTGTCTGCATGATTTGGAAGTCCACAGCCCCATTCGTATTGGTCAAAATATAGAAATTTCCGCCCTGCTCATGCAGGCTGTATTCCCGTCCGCTCTGCCGCTCTGAAAAACACTTGGGTTCGCCTTCAGGCTTGTCAGCGGGAACCAACCAGATTTCAGTAGTTGTATGATTATGAGCGCTGATTTCGATAAAGGCGCGGGCATCGGTCTCTGAGACCGAGACAAAAAATCCCGGATCGCTTTCCTGGTAAACCAGGGTTTTATCATCAGACCCGTCAATATTTTGTCGGAACACCGCATAAGGTCTCTGGTTTTCATCTCGTTCGGTCCAGAATAGTGTGGCATTGTCGGCAGCCCAAACAACGCCCCCTGTACTGGTTTCTATGCCTGAGCTCTCCACTTTGCCACTGGCCAGATCACAAAGGAAAATCTCGTAATTTTCTGAGCCCTTATTATCGAGGGCATAGGCCAAACGTTTGTGATCCCGGCTGTGGACGACGCTACCAAGATCGAAGAAGCCATGATTTTCCTTGGCCAATGCATCCGCATCAAGCAGGATTTCTTCTTTGCCCCCCTTATCGATATCGCCATCCGCAATGGGTCGGCGTGCATAAATCCCATGTTGGTCGCCTTCACGGTATCGATGATAATAAGCATAGTTGCCATCGGGGGCCGGCACGTCCGCGTCATCCGCTTTTAATCGGCCTTTCATCTCCTCGAATATTTGAGTTTTTAGATCGTCCAATGGTTTCAATACCGTTTCGGTATAGGCATTTTCGGCCTCGAGATAGGTCCGGATTTCTGAATCCAACAAAGACGTATCGCGCATAACGGCCTGCCAGTTGTCATCTTTCATCCAGGCATAATTATCGGTTCGGTTGCGGCCGAGTTGTTCGATTGTATGGGGCTTTTTTGTGGGGGAGGGCGGTGTTGATGAGAGACTAAAAGGCATAAATATTCCTAACGCAGGTGTGAAAACGGATAAACGTTCCTACCATTTCAAGGGACGAATTTGGTCACCCTTAGTTAACGAAGTCTGACTATCTTAACAGGAACTTTGCAAAGAGATAACAAAATGCAGCCACAACCTGCTCTCGAATTGACGGAAACCACTGCTGCCAAGCCATTGGAGGCGGAAGATATCCGGCGTCAGCTCGCTAAAAGACTGGCCGATGTTATTTGTATTCCAGAAAGCCAGCTTGCACCCCAAGAACGCCACATGGCGGGAGACGTGTTGGTTGAGCTATTGCGCGAGGCCGATGTCGAGCTCCGTGAAAGTGCCGCTAAACGTATTGTCATGTTGAACGAAGCACCGCGGACTATTCTTGTTATCCTCGCAAAAGATGAGTTGCCGGTCGCCCGACACATTTTGGAAAAAAGTAAAAGTCTCACTGACTCAGATTTGATCCAAATCGGTCGAAAAGTCTCCAAGGAGCACCGCCTAGTTATGGCGCATCGCAGGAAAATCTCTGATGCAGTTGTAGATGTTCTAGTCGAGTTTCTAGAGGAGGACGTGGTCGAGAAAGTTTTGCAAAACAAAGGGGCTAACTTCTCGGAAACAGCTTTACAACGAATTTTGCGTATGAGCCGAAATCATCACCGCTATGTTGAATTATTGATCACGCGTGATGAATTGCGTCCGTCGCATGGACTGACCATGTTCTGGTGGGCCGAGCCAGAAATGCGTCGAAAAATATTGAAGCGGTTTTCAATTGCCCGTTCAGTTTTACAAGATAGCTGTGCCGATCTCTACCCAAAAGCGGCTGCCAATGGGTGGTCTGATCCGGCCGTCAGAAAGGCCCTGCAATTTATCGAACGCAGGCAACGAAATCGCGCGGCCATGGATCGCAGTCATTTCGAAGGTTTAGAAGCTGCCTTGGAGGCCGCGGAGACCAGTGGGTTGACTCGAGAAATCACGCAGGAAATTTCATACATGGCTGGTATTAAGCCGGCGACTGGGGCTCAAATATTGACGGATCATTCGGGCGAAGCCATTGCAATATTATGTAAGGCGCCGGGTCTTAAGCGAGACTATTTATATAAAATTTGGAAAGCCTTAAAACGACCGCTTGAGGACGAAAATGGCAAAATAGCTCCCGATCTAGCCCGGGCGATTTCCACATATGACGAAATTTCAACGGACAAAGCTCAGACCGTTTTGCGCTATTGGAATTGGTCGCTTACCTCGTCGTTGAACGAAGATGTACTCCGCCATATTAAAGACGGTGTGATTCCCCGTGAAGAAGACTATGGAGCCGCAGCGATTACGGCTGCATTGGTCTTTGGCTACAAACCCGAGCCTCGCGTAAATTAACGCCTTCGAAAACGACCGAATGTGACGATTTTTCCCCAGTTTTAAGCCGATTAGGCTTGGCCTGACGGGGTGCGCAAGGTAAACCTGCGCGCAATAAACAATATCCTGAGAGGGAATGGAGGGAAAATGTTGCGCTACGGCCTGGTGCTGGCAGTTGTATTAGCCATTTATTGGTTTGCCCTCTCCTTTTACACGATTCCACTTATCGTGGCATTTGGTGTCATATCCGTTCTTTTGGTGGTTGCCCTGTGTGCCCGCATGAAAATTCTGGACGAGGAAACGGTCCCATACTTGTTCACTTTGCCAACCATTGTGTATCTATTTTGGTTGGGCAAAGAAATTGTCAAAGCCAATGTGCAAGTCGTCAAAGCCGTTCTTAGCCCAGACATGGAGGTCTCGCCGACTATGGTGAGAATTCCGTCTTCGCCGCGGACGGAAATCGGAAAAACCATGTTTGGCAATTCGATCACACTAACGCCCGGCACTGTAACTGTGGAAATGGAAGAGAACGAAATTCTAGTCCATGCCTTGTTGACGGAAATGAGTGACCCGGAGGATTTTAAGGCTATGGCCGAGCGAGCAGCATGGGCGGTCGGTGAAACCCGCGAAAGACCATTGGAGGACGGAAGCTGATGGAATACTTCATGAGCTACGCAAACCTTGGGGTTGCTCTGTTCTTGCTAATTAGCATGGCAATGATGCTGGGACGGCTTTTGCTTGGACCGACTCTTTATGACCGCTTATTGGCGGTGAATTCATTTGGGACCAAAACGGTCTTGTTCCTGTGTGTGTTCTGTTTGGTGATTGATCGTCCTGATGGGGTAGATATTGCTCTGTTATATGCGCTGATGAATTTTATTGCGACTATAGCGGTTCTAAAATTCTTCCGCTACCGAGCCCTGGATGTATCTTTGCTGGAGTCTCATATCACCGATAGAGACGGAGCCGCGGAATGACGTACATGTTGATCCTCGCTGCGGAGACAGTTCAAGCGGCTAATTATGTGCCGGAAATCTTACCCCTCCTTCGGAATGGACTTGCGGTCGCCAGTATGGTGATTGGTCTGTTTTTCGTGCTGGGTGGGACTCTGGGCGTTTTGCGCCTGCCGGACTTTTTTACGCGCCTTCACGCGGCCGGTATGACAGACACTTTGGGGGCCGAGTTAATTTTATTGGGACTGATTATTCAAGAGGGCTTTACTCAGCTAAGCCTAAAATTCCTATTTGTTTCTATCTTCCTTCTATTAACGAGTCCGACAGCGACCCATGCGGTGGCCAATGCGGCCTATCAGGCTGGTCTCAAGCCGCTTCTTGGTAAGTATAAAATTCCAACCGCCGCAGAGATTAGCGGAGATTACACAAAACAAGACGATCATCATGCTGACGATCATAGCAGTGAGGATCATCACTAATGGCCTCCACTATTCTTCTTGATATCGGCTTCATGGCCATGCTGGTGGTTGTGGCCTTTGCGATCGTCCGGCTGCGCTCACTGTTTGCCATCGTCATGTTGCAGGGCGTTTACAGTTTGGTTTCCGCCGCTTGGTTCGTTTCGTTGGATGCAGTTGACGTTGCTTTTACTGAAGCGGCCGTTGGTGCGGGCGTTTCAACGGTTCTGATGCTGGCGGCTATGCTGTTAGCGGACCGCGAGTCGCGGCCTGTCCCATTAGGTCGACAGATTGGTCCTTTGCTTATCGTGGTTTTTGCTGGCCTTGCCATGTTTTATGCTGTTGGTGATATGCCCGCCTATGGCGACGCACATTCACCTGCAAACTCCTACGTTGGACATGATTATCTTGATAGAACTGCGGAAGAAATCCACATCCCGAACGTGGTGACCGCCGTTTTGGCCAGCTATCGAGGCTATGATACCTTTGGTGAAGCTGTTGTTGTTTTTGCCGCCGGTTTGGGTGTGCTTTTACTGTTGGGGCTCAACGGAAACGCTGGACGGTGGCGCGCCAAACCAAACGGTGTTCGTGTTTCCAAACAGGCTGCTCCGGCTGCCCGTAAGCGGCCATTGCCTGCCGATGCGCCGCAACCGATGTCCGCACCGGCTGCAACAATAATGACAACTCGGGCCAAAAAACCCGCCGCGAAAAAGAAAAAAGGAGGGAGCTCATGACCCCTCATGTCATTCTTCGGATAATTGCCAAGTTTCTTATTCCATTGATCGCCTTATTTGCCTTTTATGTCCAATTCCACGGTGATTTTGGCCCCGGCGGAGGGTTTCAGGCCGGTGTGATTTTGGCGGCCTCGGTCATTCTTTATGCTTTAATTTTTGGGCTTGAGGCTGCGAAAGAGGCCATTCCTCCGTCTTGGGTACGTATCGGTATGTCTTTGGGGGTTTTGCTCTATGGAGGCACCGGCGTAGTAACATGGATGCTCGGGGGCGAATTTCTAAATTATAGTGTCCTTATAGATGGCTACCCTGCCAAGGGTCAGCACTACGGCATTATTGCTGTGGAGCTCGGCGTTTTATTAGCTGTGGCGAGCGTGATGCTGGCTATTTTTTATGCGTTCGGTTCTCGACAGCCCGATCTTTCGGAAGAGGATTGGTAGATGATATCCGCCGTATTTGAAAACTACCACTATTCTGTGGTCATCATTTTGATGATGACGGGTCTTTATGTGGTCTTCTCATCAAGAAATCTCATTAAGAAGTTGGTCGGTCTATCCGTTTTTCAGACCTCTGTCTTTTTGCTCTACATCACCATAGGTAAGGTCGCAGGTGGTCAACCGCCTATCCTTGTGGATGACGGCCATGGCGGCGGACATGGTGACGGCAAAGATCACCATGCTGAGGTGGCCACAAATCTGCTAGCGGGTGGTGAAGCCAAAGTTGGCGGCGCGCAGCACAGTGCAGAAGTTCTATACTCAAACCCGCTGCCGCATGTTTTAATTCTGACGGCCATTGTGGTGGGCGTGGCAACTCTTGCCATCGGCTTGGCGCTCGTTGTGCGCATTCGTGAGGTTTACGGCTCTATTGAAGAAGACGTGATCGCGGATCTGGATCACCGTTATAATCTGGAAGGGACGGCTGACTGATGGATTTTCTGTCTTTTATGCCCGAGTGGTTGATTACCCATGGTGCTGCCGTACTGGTCATTATGCCATTACTGCTGGGCGCGATTACAGCTATCCTGCCCAGTGAAAGGCTCGCTTGGTTCGTGACACTTTTTGTGACGGTATTTAGCACCGTTACAGCTTTTGCTATTCTCTTGGTCATTTTTGGCGGTGAGACGCAACTCTATAAAATGGGTGGATGGGACCCGCCGCATGGTATTGCCTATGTCATTGACGGGTTAAATGCCCCGATCATTTTCCTCATTTGTTCGATGGCGTTACTGACCACGCTTTATGGCCTGAAGAGCGTCGTGGCCGAGGTCGAACCCAAAAAGCGTGCACCATTTTACGCCGCGTTCATGCTGGGCATGGCTGGGCTTTTGGGGATGGTCGTAACTGGCGACGCGTTTAACGTTTTTGTTTTCCTAGAGGTCTCGTCCATTTCGACCTATGTGCTTGTCGCTATGGGCGCGAGCCGGGACCGACGGGCGCTGGCGGCATCCTATAACTACCTCATTCTAGGTTCTATCGGAGCGACCTTCTTTGTTATTGGGCTTGGCTTCCTTTACATGGAGACTGGCACGCTGAATATGGCTGATATTGGGGGTATTTTACGCAACCTTGATGGTGGAAGTCGGGTTTCCATGGTCGCTTTTGGGTTCATCACTGTCGGCTTAGGGCTAAAGCTAGCCATGTTCCCCTTACATCTTTGGCTGCCGGGGGCTTATGCTCATGCGCCGACAATGGTCACAGTCTTTCTGGCATCAACCGCCACCAAAGCCGCTCTGTATCTGATGTTGAGATTCACCTTCACTGTCTTTGATGTCAGTTTTGACTATGTCTTCACGGTGCTGACTTTCATTATTACGGGCCTTGGTTGTGCGGCCATGTTGCTGGGATCGCTTTCCGCCATCTTCCAGACCGATGCGCGACGGACGCTGGCATATTCATCGATTGCCCAAGTGGGCTATATGTTGCTCGGCGTTGGTATGCTCACCGCGATGGGTCTTACGGCGAGTTATGTCCATGTTTTAAATCACGCCGTTATCAAAGGCGCTTTGTTCTTTGCCCTCGGCGCGTTCTGGTATCGCTACGGTATTACCCGAACCGAAGATTTTGCGGGCCTTGGCAAGATGATGCCCTGGACTATGGGAGCCTTTACACTGGGGGGGTTGTCATTGATCGGTGTGCCCCTCACAGCTGGATTTATCTCCAAACTACAACTGGCCCGAGCCGCACTGGATCGGGGATGGGAATGGGCCGTCGTGGTGATTATGGTCAGCTCTATCCTCGCGATTTTTTATATTGGCCGTCTCTTGTTGGCCGCCTATTTCCAGTCACCGCCGGAAATTGACGGCGAGGTGGTTGAGCGCAATGAAGCGCCGCTGATTATACTCATACCCATGTGGTTTCTGGCACTACTCTCCATCGGGATCGGTATTTATTATTCAGATTTTGTGGTTCAGCTGGGGCAAAACGCCAGTGACGTCCTTCTACAGGGAGACCGGCCATGATGGATCCGCAAATGTCTCTCGCGCTCCTTTTGATTATTCCGATGATCGCCTCTGCGCTGATTTTCCTGACAGGACGCAATCAAAATATTCGTGAGGCGATCAGCCTGACCGCAGCCTTTGCGTTGTTGGCAAATGTCATTTACCTCGTGCGCCTGGTGGCCGCCGGTGAACGGCCTAGTCTCCTTTTGGCAAAATTTGCCGGCGAATTTGATATTGAATTTGTCCTCGAACCTTTGGGTGCCATATTTGCGGCCATCGCTAGTTCGCTGTGGATACTCAATACGCTGTTCGCCATTGGTTATATGCGCGGCAATAAAGAGAAAAACCAGACTCGGTTCTTTGCCTTTGTCGCCATCGCCATTGCCGGGGCTATGGGCATCGCGGCGTCGGGCAACCTAATTACACTGTTCGTGTTTTACGAGGTCCTGACGCTCTCGACATTCCCACTGGTGACTCACAAAGGTGATGAGAAGGCCAAGCGCGGCGGAACGATATACGCTTTGATCCTAATGGGCACCTCTCTGGGGTTGTTACTGCCGGCGGTTATCGGGGTTCAGGCCATAGCCGGCACGACGGATTTCATGGTCGGCGGTGTGTTTGATTCCAATGTCAACAAGATGGCGATTTCGATCCTGTTATTCCTGTTTGCCTTTGGTATCGGCAAAGCGGCGCTTATGCCGGTTCACCCCTGGTTACCTAATGCCATGGTCGCGCCAACGCCGGTGTCAGCACTTCTACATGCTGTGGCAGTTGTTAAAGCTGGCGTTTTCTCCATCCTCAAAGTGGTAACATACACCTTTGGTCCGGCTCTCGCTGCAAGCTCATCTATGAGCACAATCCTGGCCTGGGTGGCGGCTATCTCAATAGTGCTGGCCTCAGTCATCGCTATGCGCCAAGATAACCTCAAAGCCCGGCTAGCCTATTCTACCGTATCGCAGCTGTCCTATATTACATTTGGCGCCATGCTAGCCAGCGGCATGGCCATTATCGGCGGCGCTTTACAGATCATTATGCATGCCTGGGGTAAGATCACGCTCTTTATGTGTGCGGGGGCGATTTATACTATCGCTCACCGGACCAATATTTCTAGTTTTAATGGATTGGGACGGACCATGCCTTGGGTCTTCGGCGCGTTCCTCATCGGTGCTTTGTCCATTATTGGTGTTCCGCCCATGGGCGGCTCATGGCCGAAATTTTATCTCATGGTTGGTGCCTTAGAGAGCGAGTTGGCTATTCTGATGGGGGCGTTGATCGTGTCATCTGTGCTGAACGTGATTTATCTCGTACCGATTGCAGTCCGAGGTTTTATGCGCCCACCGGATAATCCTGAGGCCGACGCTCACATTGCCGAAGAACGCAAGAAACATCCTTGGGTTATTATCCCGCCGGTTCTGACGGCGACAGGCGCCTTCATTCTCTTCTTCTTTGCCGGAGACATGGTCGACTTTATTCGTCCCGTATTACCGGGAGGTCTGAACTAATGGCTGAGGAACATACACATATGCATGATGATGATCATATTCATCCGCTTTCCCGCCGCTTTTTATGGCTGGCCGATGAAAAGGTCGTCAAAGGTTTCTTCTGGCTACCGGCCATTGGCCTGGCTGTCACGGTGGCGCTGGGTCTCTATTATGACTTTCCAGAAAAGCACAAAGCGCTCTGGGACTTTTTCGGGTCGTGGGGTTTGATTGGCTTTATGGCCTATAGCTTCGTTGTCTTTTCCGCCAAGCCGCTTTTTGCCATGCTGGCCCGTCAGGAAAATTATTACGGCGAAGAGACTGTTCCGGAAAATATAATCGAGCCGGTTGTGGAGGTGCATCATCATGATTGATCTCCTGACGTCCAATCCGGGTTTTATCATTATTCTGGCCGGTTTTTTGTGCGCCTTTATTCCGGTTTCGGAAATCCGCAAATTTCTGGTGGGGGCCGCGCCTATTGCTGCCGCCTTCCTGATTTATACCGCATTTAAAGACCCGGACGCCGCTTATACGACCGTGAAAGCTGGGGGGCAGGACTTTATTGTCAACCGTATCGACAGGCTCTCCATGATCTGGGGCTATGTGTTCTGTCTGGCGGGCGTTCTCAACGCCATTTATGGCCTGCATGAAAAATGTAAGATTACTGACAGTTCAGCGCTCATCTATATGGGCGCAGCGGTCGCCGGTGTTTTTGTCGGCGATTTTCTCACATTGTTTATATTCTGGGAAATGGCCGCGATTTCATCAGTCATGCTGGTCTGGAAGGGTGGTGAGAATTCATTCCCAGCCGGCGTGCGCTATCTGGCCATACACGTTTTATCAGGTGTCTTGTTACTGGCAGGCGCGATTATCTATGCCCGCTCCAATGGTATGGATTTTACCATGGGAGAGCCGGGTGAATATGGATTCCTCGGACTGGATAAACCCGGCGGATTACTCCTCTTTTTGGCCATGGGCATTAAATGCGGCTTCCCATTCCTGCACAATTGGATTCAGGACGCCTATCCGAAAGCCTCTATTACAGGCACGGTTATTCTGTCTGCCTTTACGACCAAGCTAGCGCTCTATGCTTTGGCGAGATGTTATGCCGGTGAAGACATCCTGATTTACATTGGTGCGGTGATGACCTGTTTCCCGGTTTTCTTTGCGGTGATCGAAAACGATTTACGCCGGGTCCTGTCTTATTCCCTCAACAACCAGCTTGGCTTTATGGTTTGTGGTATTGGCTTGGCCGATATGTCTGGCAAGTTTGGTGAGCTTGCGATGAACGGCGTCGCGGCTCACTTGGCCGCAGATGTGATCTTTAAGGGCTTGCTATTTATGTCCATGGGCGCGGTCATGCTGCGGACCGGTACGGCCAAAGCCAGCGAATTGGGAGGCCTGTTCCGATCCATGCCTTACACAACTATATTCTGTTTGATCGGTGCGGGCTCTATTGCAGCCTTCCCTTTGCTCTCGGCCTTTGTGACCAAATCCATGATTTTGACCGCGGCACTGGATACAGCACTTTATGCCGAAGGCTACTCCCTTTGGGTTGTCTACGCCATGTTACTCTTTGCCTCTGCCGGTGTGATGGAACACTCCGGAATTAAAGTACCGTTCTTCACATTCTTCGCGCACGACAGTGGCAAGCGGGTACAAGAAGCCCCATGGAATATGCTCGTCGCTATGGGCCTAGCTTCTGTGCTTTGTGTGTTTTTCGCCTTCCCTTGGGGTGGATATCAATTCCTCTACAGCCTGTTGCCGTTTGAAAGCACATACGAGCCCTATACTGGTAATCACGTCGTCACACAGATGCAGCTTTTATTCGCTGCCATGCTGGCCTTCGCACTGCTCAAGAAATACGGCATGTATCCGGATGAGCGCCGCGCGGAAATTCTGGACTTTGACTGGACTTATCGCCGCTTTGGGAAAGGTATCGCCAAATGGATTGATGCCATGTGGGCTCGTCTGTCAGCCAATGTTGGCGTGCTTCGCAAGAACGCTATCGAACGCTCCGGACGACGCCTCTATCAGATGTTCAGCCCGGCGGGTACGTTTAGCGAATCCACGCCCAGCGGCATTGCGGCTGTCCTGACCGGCGGTATGCTGGTGCTCTTGTTCATTGTGATTTATCTGTCCTGATATGGCTGATCTCGACCGCACCGATATGCTTTATATCGCGGCGGACATTGTGACGGCCTATGTGGGCCGTAATGAAATCCCGGCTAAAGAGATCCCGGACTTGCTGGATACGGTTTTCCGTTCAGTCCAAACTTTAGCGAACCCCGATGCTGGAGACTTGGAGCAACGAGTCCCGGCCATTGCGGTCGAAGACTCAGTCACGGACGAATTTATCTATTCACTCGAGGATGGTCAGCCCTATAAATCCCTGAAGCGCCATTTGCGCACCCGCTATAATATGAGCCCGGAAGATTACCGCGCCCGCTGGGGATTGCCTGCGGATTATCCCATGGTAGCGCCGGCTTATGCCAGAAAACGCTCATCGCTGGCCAAAAAATCTGGTCTAGGTAAGGGCTAAGCTCGATTGAATCGGTTCCGTGACAAAAAACAGGGTTAATAAGCTGTTAACTCTGTCTTTAACCTTTCTTAACGCTTGAAGCGGCGGCTCAAATCATCCCATCCACACTTTCGAGAGGGATCACAAGGGGAGCCTGGAATGCTGACAGGGAACGCATTCAGACATCAAATTATTCTGCCGGAGCAGCAGCATTTTTACGATTACTGGCGATCCAAATGCCACGGTGGTCGGCTGCCGACCCGCGAAGATATCAATCCATCTGATATAACGCCTTATCTACCGATGGTGTCGCTGATTGATGTCCAAAAAGATACGACCGGTCACCGGTTTCAATGCCGTCTGGCAGGGACCGGATTTTGGGATTTATATGAAGAAGAAATTCAGGGCCGCTTCGTGCACGACCTTCCGATGTTACCCGAGCAAAAGTCCTATTGGCATCGTGTCTTGGGCCAGGTCGCTGAGAACCGACGTCCGACCGCGGGTGTAACCAAAACCGGCACGCCGCTTGGCTCTCATCTGGCGCAGTTCTGGATAAGATTGCCCCTATCGCGTAATGGCCGCGATGTAGACCTGATCTTGGGTTATGATCATCTGGTGAAAATGTCCGACATTCCTGCGCGGAAAGACACAAACGCCGAACCCATGCGGATTACGGCTTAGACCCGCATCTCCGCTTCAGCCTTAATCCGGCCGACCATGGCGCGCAGTCCATTAGAGCGCTGCGGTGAGAGATGTTCTGACAAACCCAACCCAGCCAAAATCGGTTCCGCGTCGAGGGCCGAAATCTCCTCCGGTGTCCGGCCCGAATAAATTTCCAGCACAATGGCGACCAGGCCTTTGACGATGTGGGCGTCACTATCGCCTTGAAAAGATAGGAGGTTGGATGCTTGGTCATAGTCCGTCATCAGCCAGACCTGACTGACGCAGCCCTTGACCTTATTGGCATCGACTTTGAGCGCGTCCGGTAGGCCCGGTAGCTGCTTGCCCATATCGATGACATGCATGTAACGGTCTTCCCAATCGGTGAGAAATTCGAAATCCTCCAAGAGGGCTTGTATGTTTTGTGGCAGATCCATGATCGTTCCTGTTTGCGTCTCTCAGATAGAGAGCGACAGCTGCAAGCGCAAGGTCTGTTACCGCACCTGTAAATATTTTCCCCTTATGCGGGAAAGCACTGGCATTTTGTGCTAAGAGCAGGGCAGTCTAACGGCGAGTCTGTGTATAATAAAAGGATCATCGGCTATGGCCGTAGAACGCAAAACAAATGGCATCTGGATCGCAAGCCTGTTCTGGTTGGTCTGTCTTCTGGCAGCTCTGGTCGGCGCATCCCTGCGCAACTATGACCTTGCAAGTCTTTTGCCACTGGCAGGGCTGGCAGCCATACCGGCTGCGACCAGCCTGATTTTATCTCCGGTTATCCGGCGGGAGTGGGCGCAAATCATTGTTATTTTCCTCTGGCTCGCCTTGGCCGTTGTGGCCTGTCTGGTCTTTGGCTTTATTCCTATGGCGCTTTTATTCCTATGCGCCCCGGCCATGGCCGCCCTGTTTGAGCGCGAAAAAGTCGTTGAGGCCATGATCCTGGCGGGTCTAACAGCTGCAGGACTGTTTTACTTCGCCCAAAGAGGCGAGTTCGGCGATATCAGCCTGACCGATGGCAACCAGATCAAATGGGGCGTCAAAACCGGTATTGCGTCAACCATCGCTTTGTTAATCGGAGCGCTGTATGCCGTATCATCTTCGCGGTCTCAAACCGTCGCATCCTCTGTATCCAGCGATGTGCTTGACGCCGTCCCCGGTGGTCTATTGCGTGTTGGCAAAAATAATCGTGTGAAAATGATAACAGACGTTGCTGCAGCTCAATTAAAACTCGGCGAGGAAACTAAGGGCCTATCGGCGAAAGATATCTTTGCTGATCCCGATAAACGCGATGAGTTCATGTTTGTCATCAATAAGGCCAGAGAGACCAATCGCAAAGTCTCTCGTAAATTCCGTTTGTTGGAAAATGGGGACTATATTAGTGCGGAAATAACGGCAGGTCCGCTCAAGGGCGGAGATGTGCTCGTTCATATTTATGATAGCACGCAACATGAAAACCGGGTCAATTCCTTACATCAAGCTTATTCGGCAGCGCAGAGAGACGCCGATAGCCGGTCTCTCTTTTTTGCCGGTGTCAGTCATGAGCTACGGACACCGCTCAATGCCATTATTGGCTTTTCCGACATGATGCGCTCGCGCCTATTTGGTCCGCTCCCTAGCAAATATGCTGAATATGCAGACCTGATCCATGACAGCGGCCAGCATATGCTGGATCTGATCGGAGATGTGCTCGATCTCTCCAAAGTGGAGGCGGGAAAATACGATCTGGTCTATCAGAGTTTCGACGCTGCCGACGTTATCCGGAGTTCTGCCAAGATGTTACGACCAGCAGCCGACAGCGCTGAAATTCGCATGGATGTGGAAGTCCACGACAAATCGGGCGAGCTATTGGTCGACGCAGACCGTAAGGCTTTGCGCCAAATAATCCTAAACCTGGTTTCAAATGCCATCAAATTTACCCCCAAAGGTGGACGCGTTCTGATCCGGGGAGATTTTGAGGGCAATCATCTTCGTCTTGGTGTCGTCGATAACGGGGCAGGTATGAGTGACGAAGAGCTTGAACATGTGGGCAAGCCCTATGTGCAATCCGAGAGCGGTGTCGCTTCGGAGACACGAGGAACTGGCCTGGGTTTATCTTTGGTGAAGTCTTTGGCAGAACTACATGACGGGCGTCTGGAGCTCTCTAGTCAAAAGGGGATTGGGACGACAGCGGAGGTTTTAATCCCGCGTCGCCGCGTATCCTAGTCCCGATAGCTTTCCGGTTTGGCAAGGGCCAAGAGAAGCAACAGCAAAATGACGGCAAAAGCAAACAGGATCAGATTAGCCTGACGGTTTTCATTCACCTTGCCGCTATTGCCAGTCAGCGCATCCAGTTTTTGCCCAATCCACGACGAGGCTGCCTTGAAACGGGTCTGAATGCTGGAAAGAGCCGTGGTCTTGTTGCGTTCAGGCATAGGTTGGTATTGGGTACGCCTGTCAACACTAGGGGTCTCTGCGTCCTTCTCAGAAAGCCCGCGGAGGGTTGCCCCCGGTTTATATTGGCTGGGCACGCGTACCGATTGGATTATTTCTGTCGGTTCTGACCCGATGGGTTGCACAGGTGTAGCGACGATAACAGGTCTTTGCGGCGGAGTGCGGGGTTTTCTGACAATAGGACTTGTCACAACCGGGCTGGGAGCCGGTGTGCTTTTGAGTTCCGGTAGGCCTGCCTCATAAATGGGTGATGTCTCGACTTTTGTCGGTCTGGGATCAGCGCTAAACAGGTTGGCCGACATATTTTTAACACTCGACCAACCATCGGTCATATAGACACGGGCTTTGTCTGTTCCGCGCTGGAGCCGTGCCAAAGTCTGGGTCATATCAGGGAGCGTTATTTCCGGTACGGTTATTTTGGGCAATGAAACATCCGGCATAGAAACATCGCTGAGATCGACAAGTGGCGAAGCTTTGTCTTGCTCTGCGCCTCTAGCGACCATGTCGGTTTTGAAGGCAGTTTTGGCCATTTCCACACGGTTGCGGTCCCAGCGGGCAACACTCCCTTGGAGTTTGTTCCAGTGATCCGGTTGGACAATTTGGTCAACGGCTCTCGGAAAAGCGTGGCCGCGTGAGCTCGTCAAAAATCCATTCATCAGACCGCGTCGCTTGCCTTCATATATGGCCATTATGCCGCCTTTGACCGAGCTGCGCATAGATAGCAATGAGATTGACGGAGCATGTTTTATCTCGGCAGTTTGAACGATCTTTGGGTTGTTGACGCGACCACCAATTTCGGCGGTCAGACCTTTTGGCGTCCGTGAGTCGGAACGAGGACCGATGAATAGAGCATTCTTGTCCATATCCTGTGGGGCGCTGGACAAATCATAAAACTGCGCATTCACCCAACCCGTGCCATAAGCCTTGCCCAGTTTAGCAAAAGCCCGAAGCGCCGCAGCCTGATCGGAGTTTTTGGACGTGGCGAAGATGACAGCAGTCTTTTCACCGGCGCCCGCTGAAAAAGGATAACCGGACGCTGCCAATCGGGTCAGATCGCCGGCATAGGCACCTTTTGTAGTTTTGATCTTGAGATAAGATTTTGCATCAACAGAAAAATCAGATGCCATATTGTTTTGCGCGCAATTTGCCGCTTTGTCTTTGGGGGTGAGCTCGGGATTGATGGTTAGAACATTATCCGTCCCGACTAAAACGCCCGCAGGAATATCAAATAGCGCCGCACTTCGTTTGGCATTCAACTGGACCTGCCCCAGACTTTTACCATTGAGTTGAACATTGACGGTGGATTTGGGGCTGACACTCGGAGATTTCTGGAAATGTAGTTTTGCTGTGCCTTGCGCGGACAGGGGATTGTCTACGTCAAACGTAACGGACTGCGCGCTGTTTCCCCATCCTCTATCGAAGCGAAGCGTTCCTAGCTCGTAAATGGGCGTCTTTCCCTGCACTGCTGCATTGGATACCGTAAACGCCTGCTGCCATGCGTATTCGCCCGCGAAAGCATAATTCCGGCGGGCCGGCGGCATTTCTTTGGAGGCGAAAGCTTTCACCATTTCATTAAGCTCTTTATGGGTGTCTGCCGTCATGACCAGGCGCAGAGGAGAATTCCGGATGACGCCAATAACCGGCCCGTCACGTTTGGCGAGTTCCGATCCTGCGATGATTGACTTAATTTCACGCCGTGTACCGATGTATACTTGTGCATCGCCAGTTCCATCGATGGTGAAGCGCGGTAAAATTGGCATATTTAAAGCGACGCCTTGAGCGGCGAGCGCTTGATATTTCAGACGGTCAGGACCAAAAGCTTTGATGCTGACGGTTTTAGGGGTTGTTAGGGGGGATTTTAATATCTGCTTGGCATCGCGCAAAAAATAGGGACGGGAAGGGGACGAAGTCCGAACAACCAGAAAGCTTTCGCTCATATCAATAGAGAAGACCCCATCGGCCTCTTCAATACAGCCATTGGCTTTGTTAAAAGCGATGGAAATCATGTTGCGATGGGCTTTGACCTTAGACGTATCTAAATTGATCATAGCCTCGAAACTATTGCCGCGAGAATATACTGGAACCGGCTCGCCGTCATTAAAACGAATAAATATAGGTGCGTTACGATTGACGTATCCTTCCGCATGGATTTTTACAAAAAAGTCTAGCTTTTCAATCCAATCACTCGTCGGTGTTTCAAAGGCAAATTCATATTCTGGATTTCGCCAATCGAGGCGCGGCTCATAGCGTTCATAAAGTTGGTCAAGATGGACTTTATAAGTTTCGATTTTACGGCTTTTTGAACTGTTAGAGAAACTGGCGGCCATGGCGGATTGAGCAATGAAAAACATCCAGAGGATAATACCAACGACAACGACCAGGTTGCGCTTTCCTATTGAGCTTTCGTTAACCCTATTGTCCCCGTTTTGGGACGCCCGCGTGTCGTTTTTGCTTAACATGGGGTTAAAAAAGCAAGTAGGATGCCATTTGCGGCCCCTGTTTGCAGGATTCATTCCACACACGAAACCCAGAGAGCTTACTCGCTTGTTTAGTTCATTAAAAACTTCGATTTGGGCACCTGCTTTGATCCGCCGTGCGGAAACCGGCGGAGCTTTCGCGTCTGTCGTTTATAGGGGCGACCCGGATGCGGGTGCGGTTTTGATCTTGGTCAGAACTCTGGACGGCAAAGCCGTGCTTTATCGGTCCATGCGGGATATGGACGGTAGCCGGATATGGCATCCCAAGGGCCCAGCAGGTGAAGACGATTTAGATGGAGATATCCGAAAAGCTATGGTTTCAGATCCAGATCTTTGGGTTATCGAGATAGAGGATAAGCAGGGACGTCATTTTCTGACGGAGAGGGTAGAAGATTAGGTCCTTGCGACACCTGCCATTCCGCCTTATGTGAGCGGCAAGTTTTTGAAAGCCAATCATGTCCAAAGCAGCCACTGAGGCCACACGTCGGCGCGTCTTCGCCATTATTTCTCACCCGGATGCGGGTAAGACGACTCTGACGGAAAATATGCTCTATTCCGCCGGCGCTATTCACTTGGCGGGGCAGGTCGCTGCACGGGGTCAGGCAAGACGGACGCAATCTGACTGGATGAAGATTGAACAGGAACGTGGCATCTCTGTGAGTTCGTCTGTGATGACATTTGAGCATAAAGATCTTGTTTTTAATTTGTTGGATACGCCTGGCCACGAAGATTTCTCCGAGGATACGTACCGCACGCTCACGGCGGCCGATAGCGCCGTAATGGTTTTGGACGTGGCGAAAGGTATTGAACCTCAAACTTTGAAACTGTTTGAGGTTTGTCGCCTTCGCGACATCCCGATTGTGACTTTTGTCAACAAGCTCGACCGCGAAGGCCAAGAGCCTTTTGATCTATTGGCAGAAATCGAAGACAAGCTCGCACTAGATGTGCGGCCTATGCAATGGCCAGCGGCGAGCGGAAGACGCTTTCGGGGTGTCGCCGATTTGCGGACGAATGAATTTTTGAAATATATTCGGCCGGACGAAGGTGGCGATGCGTCCAAGGGCGCTGAGCGGATCGGCATGGATGGTAATTCCATTGGCGCCCATTTCAATGATGATGACCTGCTCGAAGAGTTTCGCGAAGAAGCTATGCTCGCCAAAGAATATGGTGATTTCAATGTTCAGAGCTTTCGGGAGGGTCATATGACGCCCGTTTACTTCGGATCAGCGCTTCGCCGTTTTGGCGTGCGGGAACTCATTGATGCGCTGTCAGACTTCGCGCCGGGGCCCCAAGTGGAAAAGGCCGAGAAATTTGGCAAGGACATCGAGATTAGCCCAACAGATAAAGAAGTGGCGGGTTTTGTGTTTAAAGTTCAGGCCAATATGGATCTCAATCATCGGGACCGGGTCGCTTTCTTACGTCTCAATTCAGGTGAGTTTAAACGCGGCATGAAGCTCAAGACCTTTGAGGGTAAAACCATGACCGTACACAATCCGATCCTGTTCTTTGCTCAGGACCGGGAACTGGCGGATAACGCTTTCGCAGGTGATGTGATCGGCATTCCTAATCACGGCGTTTTAAGGGTGGGGGATAGCCTGTCGGAAAGCGGCAAAGTGAAGTTTGCCGGTATTCCAAACTTCGCCCCGGAAATCCTGCGCAAAGCCCGAACCAAAGATCCGCTCAAAGCTAAACATCTGAGAAAAGCTTTGGAAAGCCTCGCGGAGGAAGGGGTCACCCAATTATTCAAGCCACAAATGGGCAGCGATATTATTGTCGGTGCCGTCGGCGCCCTGCAGATTGATGTCATGGCCGAGCGGATTAAAACCGAATATGGTCTTGAGGTCATTTTCGAAGCGCCGCCCTATCAGACTGCCCGTTGGATCAAGGCTGAGGACAAAGCCAAGATCGAAGACTTCGCCGCCAAGAACCGCAATACAATGGCCGAGGACATTGATGGCGATCCTGTCTATCTAGCCAAGTCCGCTTGGGATGTGGGCTATGCGCAAGAGAAAAATCCGGACCTGACGTTCTTGAAAGCCAAAGAACGGAGTTAAATTACGTCATCTGTCGTAATTGTAACTTTTAAATACGACAGGTGTCGTATAATCTTGCCGAGAGGGAGGAATATATGATCAATATTTTGAGGCTTGTACCTGTAATTTTCTTGAGCGCCGCTATGGTAGGCTGCTCGCCAAATGCAGGTAATTCAATTGCGGAATCAGAACAAAATGAGCCCGTAAAACCTGTTCCGATATCTAGCAACCCAACTCAGGCAATTGTCGATAAGGTCATCAATGGCTATGGTGGAGTGGCCTTTGCGGAGTTGGAGACTTTCACGATAAAAAGCGATTTACGTTATGGTTGGCTCGGGCAGGGGCAGTATGCTGATTACACCGATTTAGAACCCATGCGTAAATTATACCATTTCGACCTGAAAAAAGGTTGGGGCAGTGAAGAAGCCTGGGGTGGTGGCGGAAGCTATGCGGAACGGATTTTCACGACTGATGAGGGGCAATACACGGTCAACTTTTTGAATAAGACTTGGGAACTCGATGAAGAGGCCGATCTCTATCAACATTTCGGAGGGGAAATTCGTACACTCGATGTTCTACTTGCTTATGACTTAATGAAGCATAGGGAAACGGCAGAGATGAAAGGCTCGATGATGTTTCGTGGCGTCCGACACGACCTGGTAACGTATGACATGCCGGGAACATCTGTTGATCCAGAAGTCTGGATCAATTCGGAAAGCGGACACATTTCTAAAATGCGGCGGCCTATCCCCGACTATGCCGTTATCAGTTACGTCTTTGGCAATCATACATCTGCGGATGGGATTACCTATGCTGATGATTTTGAGCTCTATTTTGACGATAAACTGATCGAGTATGCCAAGTCTGTGAAATTGAATGTTGGCGGCGTGATAGATTCAATCTGGCAGGTGAACGGAGCGATCCAACCCAAGCCTGAAACAAACACGTCTGAAGAAATGGTAGTCGACCATATTTCGGGCCCGGTTTACTATGCGGGACAGGGCGCCGGATGGGGAGCCTTTGTTGATGCTGGCGATTACATTATTGGTATTGGAGCTTACGGCAATATCTCCGAACGATTTGCTGCATTTCAAACGAGCCAGGACATCAAAAAACCACTTAGGTATCTTGTCGCCACACACCACCATTCCGACCATCTTGAAGGTGTACCTCAAGCCTTGGAACTAGGCGCGAAGATAATTGCCCCTGAAATGGCCCGCAGTAATCTTGAGGAGGCTATAGATCGGCCATTGGGCGCAAAGGAATTCTTGTTTTTAACGGAAAACACTGAGTCTTTTGGGCCGGTCAAACTCTACTTGATTTCAACCGGTCATGCCCCCGAATATCTTCTTCCCTACGTGGAAAGCGAAAGAATTATCATTGATGAAGATCACTACGGGGCACAAATTGCCGATCGAGCATCCTGGGTATCGACGAATATGATGACTCTTATCAGTGAAGTGCAAAGGCTTGGACTTCAGCCTGAATATCTGATCAACACGCATGGCCGCAAAGTTGAAAAGTGGTCGGATATAATGAGTATGGCCGAGCAGCATATACCCGGCTTGTGTCCTACGGGTCGTGAGATTTGTCGAGATTTAATAAAATGATCAAAACATAATGACAGCTATGCCCGATAGAGTTATCAAAGGGCATGGATACCCCGCTCACCCTCCATATCGGAAATTACAATTACTCCAGCTGGTCTTTGCGGCCCTGGATGGTACTGACCAAGGCGGAGCTACCGTTTAATGTTGAAGTGATTGATCTGGATATTCCCGGTTATAAAAATAAGCTTTTGCAATTATCCGATGCCGGCACAGTCCCCGTTTTGCAGGTTGGCGAAGACAAAATACCTGACAGTCTGGCCATCAGCGAATTTGCAGCTAAAGCCGTCCCTAACCTATGGCCTAGGGATCCGATACAAAAAGAGTTGGCCCGTGAGGTCGTCCTTAAAATGCATACAGGTTTCGAGGCCATTCGCCGCGAAGCTCCCATGAACTTGCGGCGACGCACATCACTCCCTGTGCCACAGGATTGTCTGGATGAAGCCCAAGAAATCGATGATATGTGGTGTGAGCTCCTGTCTCGCCACGATGGCCCGTTTCTGTTTAATGATTGGTCTATCGCCGATGCTTTTTACATGCCGGTGGCGACGCGGTTTACCTCATATGATTTACCGCGCTCCGTGCGTGCTGATACTTATATATCGGAATTGATGAGTGATCCGGACTTTCTAACCTGGGAAATGATGGCTTTTGCCGAAGAGCATGT